>DATDNH010000305.1:0-7239 GCA_036518395.1 Candidatus Angelobacter sp.
CCGTGTTGCCATGGAAGCGAGCTTTTTCACAGTCGAATTTGGAGGTATAGAAGTTAATCGCCGCGGCAGGGTCAGTGGAATTGAGATGGAGGTGATGAAAATGAGCGGGAGCGGACGTGGACGAAGAGGCGGTTTGCTGAACGCTGCCAGCTATTGCCGCGCCTGCAATCAAGGCGGCTAGAAAAACAAGTGCGCGGAACATGGGCTCGAATTATAGAACGCGGACTGAAGTTCGCTCCGGCACGACCGAGGTCGTGCCCTGCTACAAATCTAAGGCGGAACAAATGAAAATTATTCATTGCAAAATCAGCCAACTCGCGTCACACTATTGGGGTCTGTATTCCCCTGGATAAGGTCGGTTGGGTTCGGGTCCCGCACACCGCCAGAATTCATAATTCATTTCAACCCAGGAACGGAGATTGATCATGAAAGGACAGCTCTTGAAGGGCTTGCTGATCATCGTTGGAGTTTCCCTTTGCAGCCTCCTGATGGGGATTGCGGCCACGAGCGACACGGCTCCGCCTCCTCCGGGCAAAATCACGTTCTATAAGGACGTGCTGCCAATTCTCCAGAACAATTGCCAGAGCTGTCACCGTCCCGGCGAAGTTGCGCCCATGTCGCTCATGACGTATGAAGAGGCGCGTCCCTGGGCAGTCGCCATCAAAATGGCAGTGGTGACCAGAAAGATGCCACCGTGGTATGCCGATCCGCAATACGGCCATTTTTCCAACGAGCGCATGCTCACGGCGCAGCAGACCAGGACGCTGGTTTCCTGGGTTGACGGGGGAGCACAGCCTGGCGATCCCAAAGATGGGCCGCCGCCGATGCACTTTACTGACGGCTGGAATATTGGCACGCCGGACAGGGTCATTGAAATGCCGCTGGCCTTCAACGTGCCTCCGGAAGGAACCATTGATTACCAGTACATGGTGATCCCCGGGGGCTTCAAAGAGGATACCTGGGTGCGGGCGGCGGAAGTTCGTCCCGGAAACCGCGCAGTCGTCCACCATGTAATCGCTTTTATCCGATCACCGGAATCGAAGTGGATGAGAGACGCCAAACCCAATGAGTTCTTTGTCCCCAAAAAGACGGAAACGCAGGACGACTCAGCCAATAAGAATTCAGACAACAAGGATTCGGACAAAAAGACTGCGGAGAACAAGTCTGCGGACAATAAGACCGCGGAGAACAAAAACGACAGCAAGAACGGCGGCCAGGAATCCTCAGGCGAGCCACGCCGCGGGGAAAGAAGGCGCGGTGACATCGGCGAACTCCTGGTTGGTTATGCGCCTGGCCTGCAAGCACTCGATCTGAATGGTGAAGCCAGATTGATCAAGGCGGGATCAGACATCGTTCTCCAGTTGCACTACACTGCCAACGGCACGGCCGGCAGCGACAAGAGCAAGATTGGTTTGATCTTTGCCAAAGAGCCGCCGAGGCTGCGCAACATAACGCTTTCGGCCGGCAATGCCGGGTTTAAGATTCCGCCCAATGACCCCAATTACGAAGTGAAGTCTCAGGTGCGGCTGGAAAAAACCGTCACGCTCTCCAACCTGATGCCGCACATGCACTTCCGCGGCAAAGATTTCCTGTATCAGGTTATTTATCCGGATGGAAGAACTGAAACCCTGCTGTCAGTCCCGAAGTATGACTTTAACTGGCAACTGGGATATGAGCTGGCCAAGCCTATCGTGCTTCCCAAAGGCACGCGCATCGAGTGCACCGCGCACTTCGATAACTCTATCAACAACCCCTACAATCCTGATCCCAACAAGGAAGTGAAGTGGGGTGATCAGACGTGGGAGGAAATGATGATTGGGTTCTTCTCCGTGAGCGTGGATCCCACGGTCAGCACGGCCGGCATTTTAAAGTCGGAGAAACCTGGGACGCGTACGCCCCCTGGAGAAGCCGATACCAAGGCCTCCGATGCGGCTTCCGGCGGCAGCAGATCAAGTTCGACGCAGTAGCATTCGAGAAACAGCAGTTTGTGCTGGCGAAATTATGGGCTTCAGTCAGTGACTGAAGCCCAAGTTTTTCTGCATCTGTAGTCCGGAATAAGATCGGTGAGCCGTTCTATCGCACGTTTCAGAGACGGCGCGGAGCACCGTCTGTACCACCAGCATTTTTCATTCTGCTATAAAACTTCTGTGGAAAACATTTAACGAAACTCACTTGCCATCAACAGAAAACGCCAGCAGCACATTGCCTGGCCCTCCACCCCAGACTCCGTAGCCGGAGCCGACAAATAGCATTCCACCGGCGATCGTTGGACCAGGGCCATCCATTGCGCCACCTTTGCCTTGGATTCCGTTCACGGCATTGAACTCCTGTGAGGTATCAAACTCCCATATCACTTTGCCATCGGTAGTGGAGTAAGCGCGCAGCCGGCCATCGACGGCGCCGGAAAATACGACGCCGGGAATCACGGACACGGCCGCCGATTGCGCCGGACTGCACGAAGGCCGCTCGCCGCAAACTGGTGGAGGCGCTGCCCAGACCTTGGCGCCGGTCTCCACGTTCAGCGCGAAGAGGCCGCCTCCCACTTTGGGATCAGCCACCATGCGGCCTATTCCTGAAGACCGAGTGTGGGTAATGTCAGAAACCGCAGCGTACATGTTGTGGCCGTCGAATGCCGATCCCCACTGAATGCCGCCCAGACGGCCGCCACGCCCAACTTTGGTCTGCCAAAGCACCTTGCCTTCATGATCGGGATCGATTGCCGAAGCCACGCCAGACTTCTGGCTGATCAACAGCTCCCGCTTGCCGTTGGCGAGAGTCACGAGAATTGGCGATGCTCCGATATCAACGTCAGGCCCCAGGTGTTCGCCACAGCCATCTCCCGCACAGACAATGTTGAAGACATCGTGTTCGGTGAGCTGCTGTGACCAGAGCAGCTTGCCCGAATCCAGGTTAAAGGCCAAAACAGCATCGCTGGTTTTGGTGTCGGGGGGAGAGAAATTATCGCCCGTTCCCGCATAAATGATTCGGCGCTTGGTGTCGATGGTGGGCGCTGACCAGATGCTGGCGCCGGATGGACCCCAATTCTGTACCCCGGCAGTAGTCTTCGTCGTAGGGTGTGGATCTTCAGCGATGCTGTAGGTCTTCCAGAGCTGTTTTCCCGTCACCGCGTCCAGTGCTATCAGGCCACCGCGCGAAGTGCAGCACTCATAACTGTTGCCCAGACCAACCTCTTCGCCGCCGGTCAGAGGCACAATCACGCGGCCATCGTAGTATTCGAGCGCGCCCACGATCTTCGCGTGCGGATGGGAATCGATCTTCACTTTCCACAGCAGTTCACCGGTCGTGGCGTCAAGGGCGTAAGCGTTGGCCTTTTGGTCGCCGAAGAATGCAGCGTATCTTTTGGGTTTACCCGGAAGCTGTGCGATGAAGATCGCTGTCCGGGCAGGGAATTCGGCTTCATACATCCAGTACTGGCATCCGGAGTTTGCGTCCAGCGAATAGACGCGACGGTTTGCGCTCGGCACAAAGATCCGGCCACCCACAACGGTTGGCTGTCCCCAGGCAAGAGGCGCGTTGGGAAAGGCGAATGCCCACTTCAACTTGAGGCGAGGAACCTGGTCGGCGGTCAACTTGGCGCGTTCACCAGGCTGGAAGCGGGCGTTGCTGAGATCTGCTCCCCAGCCGTTCCAGTCGGTCTTCGAGGGCGCAAAAGGAGTTTTAGCGCTGGGGCAAAGGCTGGCCTGCGACGGCTGCTTCTCCTGCCCAAAAGGCTTGCCGGCAAGAAATTCGGCAACGGCACGGCGTAGTTCTGGACTGAGTAGCGAGCCCTGCTCCTTCATCCTCCCGGACTCCAGTGAGAGCAGGATATTCTCCGGCGACATAAGCCGCATAGCCGGCAAACCCGGAGCCCGGGTCCGGGCGGAGTTGTCATGACAGGTGGCGCATTGCGTCCGATAAATAACTGCGCCTTGTGATTGCTGTGCAACCAACCGTGGTGAAGCGCAGAGAAGAATAAAGATGCAGCACAAACAGTGTCCAGCTCGGGAGATCAGAGTCATTAGAATCCTTTGCATGAGTGCATTGTCGAAATCAAGAAAGATTTTGTGCAAATCGCTGGTACAACGAGTTAAACACTATATCGAATGAATCGAAACTGAGAAAGAATTCTTTCGCAGGACTGGTCGTGTTAATCAGCTTACGGCGGCGCAAATCGCCGAAAACTTGGATAAAATGAGCGCATTGTGCGCCGGGGAATCGCTATCGCAATTGCGTGCCTGGGCCTGGGCCTGGGGCTCTGGCTCAGCGCTCACACCTTTTACACCACTAAGATCACCTGGTCGAGAGATGTATCCCGCATTATGTACCGGCATTGTGCGTCCTGCCACCGTCAGGACGGATCAACATTCTCGCTTATGACTTATAGAGAGGCCAGGCCCTGGGCAGAAGCGATCAAGCAACAGGTGCTGGAGCGACGAATGCCTCCGTGGAATGCGGTGAAGGGATTCGGCGAGTTTAAGGATGATGGCGGCCTGGCGCAGGAGGACCTGGAAATTATCGGTGAATGGGTGGATGGCGGGGCGCCCGAGGGAAATCCTATCTATCTGCCGCCACGGCCCGAGTTCCAGCCCCTCCAGGAGGAAAGCCATGCCGCAGAGCAAGAGATTACGGTGATGGGAACGATAACGATGAAGCATGAAGTAGAGGCCATCGGGATTACGCCGAGTCTCGTTCCGGAAGCGGGCGTGATGCAGGTCATCGCGCGGCAATCTGATGGACAGATTGATCCGTTGATCTGGATTGAGCAATTCAATCCAAAGCTTAACCAGACTTATTATTTCCGCGAGCCGCTCCGGCTTCCGCGCGGCACAAAAATCGAAGTCACACCCAGAACAGGAAGGGTTGCGCTGATAACAAAATAAGTATTTAGTACGTAGTATTTAGTACTTAGCAAAAACCGCCCGTCGTGTAAGTCTTGGTTCAGCCAAGGGCCGATAATTACCAACTACTGCTTCATCTCAACTCTGAAACCGGCACATTAAAAACAGCGGTGTTGACCACGCCTTTGCGCTGGAACTGCACCCAGATTCTGTAGGTACGCGCGCGGGGAAAGATGAGGTTGAATTGCATCTGCGGCCCGCCATCGGCGATATAAGGATGGTCGTGGATCATATCAACAAGATCGTCACTGGCTACCACCATGTGGCTCCAGGAACCGAGATAGCGCTCAAGGCCGTCTGTGGGATCGAGGTTGAAGAATAGAAGGGTCTTCTGTCCAGCGATCGGCCGTTGTGGCTGCATGGTCAGGGAAACGCGCATGTTTCCGGATTCTTTGGGCGCGAGATCAGGCTTGAGCTCCGCGCCCGGCGTTATGGTTGCGCCCGGGAGAATGAGCGTCTTGACGATGAGTTGTGGAGTGCCTCCGGTGGGATAGAAGTCGCTCAGAATGCGATACATGCCCGGCCTGGGAAGCCTGGCATTGAATTGAAACACACCTTCCGGGCCTGGTTGGGGATGGTCGTGAACAAAGTACTTGAGGTCCTGGCTCACGATGAACAGGTGGAAAAGTTTCTCGTGCATGACCTGAAAATCAGTGACTGGCTTCCCTGTCTTCGGGTCGATCACGGTAAAAGCAAGCTGCAGGTTTTTGCCTGCTCTTGGAGCAGTGGGCCGCAAAGCGATTTTTAGCGGATATTCAGCGCGGTCAGGCAGGTTCGCAACCAGCTCCATACCGCAGCGTGGACAGCGTCCCGGCTGTGAGGAACGCACGTCTGGGTGCATGGGGCAAAAAAACTCCACGGGCGCTTCCGCCTGATTGGCATTCGCCGGCGCAACCGAACCGGATTGCGCAAAAAGATTCAGCGCCACGAATAACGCGAGAATGAGGACCCGACCTGGAATGAGTGAATTATAGCCAAGTCCAAAGATCTTCAATACAGCGCGGCGGGGCCGCAACCAAACGTCAAAATCTCACCACCCTTCGGCTGCGTCCGCATATCGCGGCCTCGCCTCGAGGACAGGCTACACGACGCGGAGACACGGAGAAAACAAGAATGGGGGAAGCAAAGCCGACCGCAAGACCTTCAACGCAAAACCGTCTGTGGTAAAGATTTGCGAGACCCTGAATTTGACCCTGATCCATTCACGTTGACTTTGTTCACCCTGGTCCTGGACCGGGAATTTGCGGCCACGCTTGCGGGGGAACTCCACAGCGCATTTGAGAGCAAGTCAATGAACCGCTCAATCGCCTCATCATCGGAGACGCCCAGATGATGGTTGCCGCGTTGCATCAGGTGCTCAACCACAAAATAAGTGAAAAAGTAGAGATAGATGACGGCCATGACAAAAGCCGGATCTTCCCCACACCAGCCCTTTTGTTTCTTAACGCGGCTGAGCGCCGGCCCCATGATGTGGCGGAATTGCTCCGGCATCTTGTAAAAAGTGTCAGCAAAGTGTTGATTGCCAAACTCGATAATATCGATGAAGGTGAGCAACTGATATTCCGAGTCGTGGTACACCATGGAACGGATTGAAAAAGCAAGCAGGCGAAGGTCATCCCGGGAGAATGGTTCCTCCAGGGACCTTAGGACCCGCTTACGAAACTCGCCCATGCAGGAACGGTAGTTTTTCACCAGGCTTTCATAGAGCGCCTCTTTGCTGGGGTAGTAGGTGTAGATGGATCCCGAGGAAACCTCGGCTTTCTCAGCAATTTCGCGCATCCTGGTGGAATGGAATCCCTGGCTGGTAAATAATTGCAGCGCTGCCGCCTCAATCCTCAGCTGGTTTTGATCAATTCGCGTCCGGCTGACCTTGGGAACAAACAACATGGGCTCGGCTTTTCTCTGAAAATCGTCCGCCACAATGTCTGGCGGCGCACTCCACAGCCTGCCGGCGAGAAGGCGCGCCAGGGCGATTCGCTCTCGAGCCTGCTTGTGGGAGGCATGATAATCACGTTTGCGGTGATTGATCGTGGGACTCTCCTGCGAGCGAACGGAACGGTCGTTCGTCCCTGAATTCCACAGTCCCCGGGAGAGAAGATTAATAAAACGGTCAGCGGCCTGTTCATCGGAAACGCACAGATGGCGATTGCCGTGATACAGCTTTTCAATCCCCGCCTCCGTGAAGAAATAAAGATAGATTGAGGCCAGGACGAAGGCAGCGTCTTCGCCACCCCAGGAATCATCCTGCCTGGTGCGCCGCAGGGACGGCGCCATAAGCGCGCGGAAGCGTTCCGGCACGTCACGAAACGTTTCCGCGAAATGCTGGTTCTGGACCTCAACC
>DATDNH010000306.1:0-10246 GCA_036518395.1 Candidatus Angelobacter sp.
GGCATGTGCAAGGAACCCACGCCGGGGCGTTCTTTCAATTGCAGGCTGGAACAACTTTGGAATAATCTTTAGGTCGCTTGCAGATGACCAGTAGAATGCCCCGGATTTGGAGAAACCTTGTTCTGTGGTTGACGACCATTCTACTTTTTTCCCACTTATTGTTTGGCCGGCAAGAGCCGCCGGAAAGCGCCAATCAGAAGAATGTGTATAACGTTGCCGGCACTGTCATGAATTCTGTGACAGGCAGGCCGATTCCTCGCGTTCTTATGACGCTGACCGGTGCGCCTGAGCGGGCCATGCTTACAGATCAGGAAGGGAAGTTTGCATTTGACAATCTGCCCGCAGGCAACGTCGAGCTTCGGGTCCTCAAACCGGGATTTTTCCGTTACGGGAAAAAAGGCCAGGACAATCCGCCCATTCAGTTGCGAGTCGGGTCTGACACGGAAACGATCACCATAACACTGGAGCCCGAGGGGACGATCACCGGAACCATTGCCGGAAAGAACGAAGAACCGCTGGAGCACGCCTCGGTAGGCGTCCTGCAATGGCGCAGCATTGAAGGCAGGCGGCAACTGGCGGCGGCCCACACGCCGGTAGAATCAGACGAAGATGGGAATTTCCACATTGCCGGCCTTGCGCCCGGACGCTATTACTTGTCATTGAGGGCGCCGTCTTCACGGTATGTCTTTGGCGTGCCTGCCGGAAAGGCCAATGAAACCTATCCCGCGCTGACCTATTACCCGGCCTCTGAAGATGTAGCCGGCGCGGCACTCCTCGACGTGGTTGCCGGGCAGCATTTGAACGTGATCTTCACGTTGAAGCCGGTCCCCAGCTTTAAAATTGCGGGAATAATCACCAACGGCAGCGAGTGGAAACAGCTCAACAGCCCCAATTTGACTGATGAGTTTGGGCAATTGCTTTATTCGGCCGAACGCTTTGAGAGTCAAAGTGGCGCATTCGAATTCCGCGCGGTCCCTGCCGGCACCTACTGGCTTCAGTTTGGCGCCACGGATCAGAAAGGACGCTACTCCGCCGCCTACAGGAAAATAACCGTCCAGGGCAATCAAGTAGATCTACGACTGGCAGTTCCACGGGAAATCGATATCCCGGTGGTAGTGCGCACGGAATTCACTCATCCGGAAAATGTTCACCGGGAATGTACCCGTTATTTGCCCTCCGGCGAAATGCGGACCTCAGACTGCTCTGATTTTCCGGCTGTCCACGTGCAACTCACTTCACTTGATTTTCATAATCAGGGTTTTTATTCCGATAGCGGCTTCATCACAGCCGGATCGCAAGTGCAAGTGCATGGAGTCATTCCGGGACGCTACACTGTTCACTTGACGCCGGCATTTGGCGGCTATGTTCAGTCTGCGCGCTGCGGGCAGCTGGATTTATTCCGCGAGCCGCTGGTGGTGCCGGAAAGCGGCAGCGTGCCGCCAATCGAGGTGGTCTTGCGCGACGATGCTGCCACGCTCGAGATTCACCTCAACGCGGAAAAATCAACGCAGCAGAGCCTTCTCGTTTTGTTTCGCGATCCCATCAACACGGAACCGCAGATGAGGACAGTCATGTACGGCAACGAAGTTCAGGTCGCTCCGCTGCCGCCTGGCGCCTATCGCATATTTGCCTTTGACACAACCGATGATGTTGATTATGCCGATCCCGATACGCTCTCAAAATATTCTTCCAAGGCCGCGAGCATTACGCTGAGCCCCAATGGACGGGCGAATGCGCTTGTAGATTTAATTCACATTGGAGAATGATGGCCCATGCTGAAGCGCTTTTTATGTGCCGCAATCTTAGTCGTGAGCCTGGCCGCGCAGCAACCCGAGGCAGGCGGGCCAATTCAGATCAGCGGCAAGGTGGTCGACATTGTTACTGGTGAGCCGCTTTCCGGCGCGAGCATTGGCCTTGGTCCAGCGGGCACCTGGCGGGCTGCTGTCACAATTATGTCTGCCGATGATGGAAGTTTTGTCTTTCCCAACGTGGCGCCCGGCAGATACAGCCTCATAGCTGGACATCGCGGCTATCTCACCGAATTGTTTGATCAGCATGACGGATACTCGAGTGCCATTGTGGCGGGCCCCGGGCTCGACACTTCCGATCTGGTTTTTCGACTCCGGCCCGAATCTTCTATTTCCGGCACGATTTCCGACGAAGCCGGTGAACCCATACGTCACGCTCAAATCACGCTGTATCGCACAAGCGAATTTGAGGGAAGACAAGAGACAAGAGTGTTTCAGCACGAGAGCACTGATGAAGAAGGATTCTACCGATTCAGGCACTTGCGAGCAGGAAGCTATTTCATATCGGTTTCTGCAGAACCGTGGTATGCACAGCGTCCGTTGCCGAAATTCGTCGCCGCCCAAGACGAGATTTCCGCGACGCCCCGTGTATATGCGCGCCGTGTGGGAGTGGGCCATTATGCGGAAGAACAAGGAACATCGCCATTGGATCTGGCCTATCCGATCACCTTTTATCCAGGAGTGACTGAGCCTGCAAGTGCGACACCAGTGCAACTTAAAAGTGGAGAACGGTTCGTTGCCGACATCAGGTTGCAGCCCGTGCCCGCCTTGCATCTGCGCCTGGCGGAAGACAAGGGTGAAAACTCCAAATCCTTCTATAACGTGCAGCTGCGAACCCGGTTGTTTGGCGCACCAGTACAGATACATGCAAGCACCCGATCGTTGGCCCACGGAGAAATGGAGATTGTGGGAATTGCTCCGGGGCACTACGAAGCAGCGTTTTCGCAAATGGATCAGGGGAAGCCCGCGGGATCTTCGCTGGTTGAAATCGATGCCGTGAGCAGTGGTCCGCTTCACATTGAGCAGCGAACATCATCGGTGAGCATCAGCGCGGTAATAAAAGTTGATGGCGACACAGCGCCGCAGGTCCAGGGAAACTTGCAATTGATCAACACCAGAATACAGGAATCAATCAGCGAGCATTTCAGCGGCGCCGATCCAATCGAATTCAAGCAGCAGGTGCGTCCCGGTACCTACGAGGTCATGATCGGCACCAGCACTGGCGAATTTATCAAATCGCTCGCCGCGACCGGTGCAGTCGTGAGTGGGCGAACGATACAGATCAAAGGCGCGGACCCGGTTAAATTGGTTGTCACCATCGCACATGGCCAGGGGCAGGTTACCGGCGTGGCATTGCGCGACGGCAAACCACTGGCCGGAGTGATGGTCGTGCTGGCGCCGGCTGACCCGGCACATAACAACGTTCTCTTCCGGCGCGATCAGAGCGACAGCGATGGTAGCTTTACGCTTCATGCGGTGGTGCCGGGAAAATACACTCTGCTGGCGATTGAAAAAGGCTGGGATCTGGAGTGGTGGAGTCCGGCAACTTTAAAACGCTATCTGCCCGGCGGAGTAGCGGTAAACGTAGAGCAGAATGGAAAATACGACATAAAGGTGAAAGTTCAGCAAGCCAATTGATCAGTGAATGTGCGCGGCCGTAGCCGCGCACATCGTCTGAAGCGTTACTCCTTGTTGCCTTTGGGTGGGAATTTATCGAACATCTTTGCGATTGTCTTGTCCAGCTTCTTTTCGTTTTTGCTGGGTTTGTCGGAAAGCATATCGCTGGCTGTGCCGCGCCAGATCAACCGGTGGTTCTGGGCGTCATACATGTCCAACACCAGTGTCCCAATTCTGTAAGTCTGCACGGTCGTAGTGGTATCCACGGGGCCGAAGCCTCGCCACCACCAACGTGGGCCAAGTCCGGTATAAAAAGTCTGGTACTCCTGCTCGTTGTGGGTTGCACCCACGGCCATTAATGCCACGTCCCCGCCAGAATCGACTTTCTGCAGGCCTTTAGCCTGCAGCTCGGCGTCGACGGCATCTTTGATTCGCTGCTCCCATAACGGATTACTGGTCTGTACCTTCTCCCATGAATAGGTTCTGTAATGGGAAAAATCCGCCTTCTTGTCATAATCGGTTTGGACATCGTCAAATGCACGTCCAGCCACCGTGAACACCAGGACAGCTAGAATCGTCGGAAGAAAACTTCGAACGATTTTCATGAACCCTCCTTAACTGGGACACACGTAGTTCTCCTCTTCGCGTGGCCAAGCTTTGTTGGTTTCTGATAAATGGGATGGCGTGCGGAAGCAGAGGAGATGCCATGTGTAAACCCCTGAAAACAATGGCTGAATTTGCTTCATTCGCGTTCCTCGTGGACAATTAGCAGTCCAAATTAATCTTTGCTGGTTGAGGAGCGGACTCATGGGCAAGCTGCAAGACAAGGTTGCCATCGTTACCGGCGCGAGCCGGGGAATAGGACGGGCCATCGCTGAATCGTTTGCCCGTGAGGGCGCAAGAGTGGTGATCTGCGGACGCAAGCAGGAGGTGCTGGACCAGGTAGCGAAGGAAATTGGTTCGAGCGTGAAGCCCGTTGCCTGTCACGTTGGCCGCCCTGAGCAGATTCAGAACCTGGTTGATTCGACGCTCCGCGAGTTCGGCCGCATAGATATTCTGGTCAACAATGCCGCCACCAACATCGCGCAGGAGTCCTGTCTCGACGTGGACGACACCAAGTTCGACAAGATGGTGGAAATCAATTTGAAGAGCGCTTTCCGCCTGATCCGGCAAGTGGCGCCGGGAATGTGCCAGCGCGGGTCAGGATCGATCATCAATATCGCCTCCATTTCCGGTCTGCGTCCGCAATACTACGGGCTGCTCTACAGCATGACCAAAGCGGCGCTGATCATGATGACGCAATCGTATGCGCTGGAACTTGGGCCAAAAGGAGTGCGCGTGAATGCCATCGCTCCCGGGCTGGTACAGACGGTTTTGAGTGAGTATTACTGGAAAGATGAGAAGCAACTCGCCCATGTAATCAGCAGGCAGCCCATTCAGCATATTGGACAGCCGGCGGAGATCGCTGAGACGGCAGTACTGCTGGCCAGCGATGGCGGCTCCTATATCACCGGGCAAACAATTGTGGTGGACGGCGGAGCTGTGCTTACAGGGCGGCTGTGATGCGCATCACAGACAATTTTTGATTTTTGATGATTGATTTTTGATTGAAAGAACAATCGGGTTGGTCCGATGGTCGAGTCGGAGGACATCATGAGTTTTGAATTTTCCCAAAAAGCAAAAGACCTGCAAAAGAAGCTCACCGCATTCATGGAAGAGCACATTTATCCCAATGAGCAGCGTTTTCATGACGAAATTGAGCGCAATCGCTGGACGCCGACGCGGATCATTGAAGAATTGAAGCCCAAGGCGCGGGCCGCCGGACTATGGAATTTGTTTTTGCCTGACAGCGAGCACGGCGGCGGACTCAGCAACCTGGAATACGCGCCGCTGTGCGAGATCATGGGACGCAGCGTAATGGCGTCGGAGGTGTTCAATTGCTCGGCGCCCGATACCGGCAACATGGAAGTGATCGAGCGCTACGGCACGGCGGAACAAAAAGAGAGCTGGCTGAAGCCTCTTCTGGCCGGAGAAATACGATCGTGTTTCGCCATGACCGAGCCCGCTGTTGCTTCGTCGGATGCCACGAACATTGAAGCCAGTATTCGCCGCGATGGCAACGAGTACGTGATCAATGGTCGCAAGTGGTGGTCGTCCGGAGCGGGCGATCCTCGCTGCAAGATTGCCATCTTCATGGGCAAGACTGATCCAACGGCGCCCAAGCACAAACAACAATCCATGATCCTGGTGCCCATGGATGCTGCCGGCGTTAAAGTCGAGCGCCTGCTGACGGTGTTTGGCTACGACCATGCGCCGCATGGCCATGGCGATGTTTCTTTCACCAATGTCCGCGTGCCCGTGAGCAACATGCTGCTGGGTGAAGGACGCGGTTTTGAGATTGCCCAGGGACGGCTGGGGCCGGGGCGCATTCATCACTGCATGCGCTCTATGGGCGTGGCCGAGCGCGCGCTGGAACTCATGTGCAAGCGCGTACTCACCCGCGTCGCCTTTGGCAAGCGGTTGGCGGAGCAGGGAACTATCCGCGCGGACATCGCGCTCTCGCGCATGGAGATTGAGCAGGCCCGACTGCTTACACTCAAGGCCGCGTACATGATGGACAAAGTAGGAAACAAAGCGGCACGAACAGAGATCGCCATGATTAAAGTGATTGCCCCAAACGTGACGCTGCGCGTGCTCGATCGCGCCATCCAGGCACATGGAGGCGCGGGAGTCTGCCAGGACACATTCCTGGCCGGCGCGTGGGCCAACGTGCGCACGCTGCGCATTGCTGATGGTCCCGACGAAGTGCACACGGAGTCGATCGCGCGATGGGAACTGAGGAAATACGAAGCGAGATCGTCATCTGGAGCGCACAGCTGACCTCCATCACCGAGTTTACAGATCGCGCTGTTGAGCCCGCAGTGCGCGGATTCCTGCATGTTCCGGCTGCGCCGAATGGGGATTCGCTGCTGCTCACCCATGGCGCCGGCGCGAATTGCGGATCGAATCTTCTGGTGAGCCTCGCAAATGGTTTCGCCGAGGCCGGTTACACCATGCTTCGGTTCGATCTGCCATTTCGGCAGGCTCGTCCTTTTGGGCCTCCGTTTCCAGGGATGGCCGAGCGTGATCGCGAGGGCATTCGCAGGGCGATTGATCTGCTGAAGCAAAAAATGGGCGGCAGAATTTTTGCCGGTGGGCATTCCTATGGAGGCCGGCAGACAACGATGCTGATTGCCGAGCATCCGGAGCTGGTGGACGGGCTGCTTCTGCTGTCGTATCCGCTGCATCCGCCACGCAAGCCAGAGCAACTTCGCACGGCGCACTTTCCCAAACTGACCCGGCCGGCACTCTTCGTTCATGGCTCGCGCGATCCGTTTGGTTCAGCGGAAGAGATGCGTGCGGCCCTGGAGCTGATTCCAGGAAGGCATCGGTTGATGGAAGTTGACGGTGCGGGCCACGAATTATTGCCAAAAAAGGCGACTTGCGACCTTCTTCTTGAAATCGTGAAAGCGTCTATAGAATTCCTGAGTGTCTGAGTGTGTCAGGCCTGAGAAAAGGCTCTACGGCGTCCGTGTGGAAATTTCATCTTTCACCTTAGTTCTTTAGTACTAAGGTAAACAGCAACTCACAGTAATTCCAATGAATTAGAACGAGAGCTCCTCTGGCAGCAGAATTGCTCCTTCAGAGCTGGATCTGTCTGTGGAAGGAGACCCCCGCGATGTTCGATTCTGTTTCCCCTTATCTTGCCGGACGCACCAAAGGCATGCTTGCCGTTCTGATTTTGGCAGTTGGTGGTCTGTTTGGTTATTCCATGCACCAGCGCAATGTGGTGAACCGGTTGTCCAGTGAAAACAGCCAAATTGTTGCCCTGCTGAAAGACACTCGGGCGCAGATGGTGACCCTGAGTTCCAAGCTCGATACCATGGCGCCCCAGCCGGCGGCGCAGCAGCCCAACCCGAGTCCAACCCAGGCGACCGTGATTCCGCAAAAACAAAGTGCGGAACGGCACGTAACGGCAAAGAAACGCCGCTCAGCCGGCGATCCGCGCTTCCGGCGCATCCAGACGCAGCTCGATGCCCAGGGCAAAGCGATTGAATCCACACGGCAGGAACTCGCCAGCACGCGTTCGGACCTGCAGGGCTCGATTGCCAAGACCCATGAGGAACTGGTTGTGCTGCAAAAGAAGGGCGAGCGCAACTATTATGAATTTGATCTGGACAAATCCAAGCAATTTCAGCGCACCGGCCCTGTTGGCATCAGTTTGAGAAAAGCCAACACCAAGCACATGTACGCCGATCTGGAACTCAGGGTGGATGATGCCCAGATTTCCAAGAAGCATGTGAACCTGTTTGAGCCGGCATTCTTTTATTTAGGCGACGAGCACCGGGCGGTAGAGCTGGTCATCAACAGCGTGAAAAAGAACCACATTCACGGATATATCAGCGCACCCAAATACTCAGCCAGCGAGTTGTCGGTTGCGTCTTCCAGCACTTCGGGTGATAACCCTCAGCAGCAGCCGGACGCAGCCAGTAAACCACGCCAGCGCCTGGCAGTGCCGCGGTAGTTCGTCAGTGTGCAAAAAAAGTGCGGGCCTCTACGGCCCGCATTTTTGCTTTGTGGTGTTTTTGAATCAGGCAGCTTTTCCTGACGCAATGTTGTGACTCGTTGATTGTTCCACGTTGAAAGGACGCACCCGCGGTTGGCCTTCGCTAAAGGGCTGGATCAGCTTTGTGACCTCGGAGAAGTGCTCACGGTGGTAGTTCTCGGCATTCTCACGGGTTTTCCAGAAGCTGAATGCGAAGATCTGGTCCGGATTATCTTCGGAAATCAGGACAAGCTCGTCCACAAATCCTGGCTGGTTCTGGAGAATGTTCAGAATTTTGTCGTTGATGGTGCGGGAAAGCTCACGCGCCTTTCCCGGTTTCGCGGTGACTTCAACTACTCGAGTAAACATAAATGGTACTCCTTTCGTTTGGGGTTGAAAGTGGTACCACCCTTCTGGGCGGCAGGATTTTCTTGTAGATCTACCACCTTACAGTTTTTCCAGAGCTGGTTCAAATCGGCTGCTGGCCAGAAATCCTGCACAAATCAAGATTTTTCCTCTGGACTGCTTGCCTTTCCTGCTTTGGCCGGTCTTTATAATTCAGGTCTGCACATTTTTTAAGGAGGCTCGCCGATGCTGAAGCATCTCTTGTCCCTGCCATTAATCGCGGCGCTGATTTTCTCGCCTGCGATCTGTACAAGCCAGCAACATGCAGTCAAGTCAGCAAAAAGCGGAAACGAAGCTGCAAGCGTCAACGACCGCATACGCCGCGTCGAAACCGGAATTCCTCCCATTCCCACGCCGGACAAAGCTGCACCGTTGCAACTTGACATTCCCAAACTGATGGAAGTCTTTAAAGTGCCGGGGCTCAGCGTTGCGGTGATCGATAACTACAAAATTGCATGGGCCAAGGCATACGGGGTGACAGCAATCGGCGGATCAACACCGGTAACCACGAAGACGCTTTTCCAGGCAGGTTCGATCAGCAAGCCGGTGGCCGCAACCGGCGCGCTTTATCTGGTCGAACATGGCAAGCTGTCACTGGATGAAGATGTCAACAAGAAGCTGGTCACGTGGAAGGTCCCGGAAAATGAATTTACCAAAGACCAGAAAGTCACTCTGCGCCGCCTGATGACCCATAGTGCCGGACTGACCGTCCACGGTTTTCCCGGCTACGCAACCGATGCGCCAGTTCCCACGCTGGTCCAGATCTTCAACGGCGAAAAGCCGGCCAACACCGCTCCCATTCGCGTGGATTTCGTGCCCGGAAGCAAGGTTCGCTATTCCGGTGGCGGGGTGACAATCGAGCAACAGCTCATGATCGACGTGACTGGCACTCCATTTCCCCAGTTCATGAAGAAGAATGTCCTCGCCAAAATCGGGATGACGGACAGCTCCTATGAGCAGCCGCTTCCGGCCGCGCGTGCTGCCCTGACTGCTACCGGAACATACAGTGATGGCAAAGCAGTGCCGGGAAAGTGGCATATTTATCCCGAAATGGCAGCTGCTGGTCTCTGGACCACTCCTACGGACCTGGCAAAGTTCGTGATCGAAATCGCGCTTTCCAAACAGGGAAAATCCAATCATGTGCTCTCGCAGGCGATGGCTTCGGAGATGCTGCGGCCGCAAATCGAGCGCGTTGGGCTGGGGTTCTTTCTGGGAGATGAAAAGACTCCTGATCAGTTCGGCCACGGTGGCGCCGACGAAGGATTTCAAGCCGATGTCATCATGTTCGGCGATTCCGGGCAGGGCATCGCCATCATGGGGAACTCGGACAATTTTTTTGCCGTGGCCTCCTATTTTGAAAACAGTGTTGCAAAAGAATACGGCTGGAAATTACCGCCGCGCGAGCACCCTACCGGCCAGCTTCTGGCTCTCGTTCAGAGAATGCAGGGTACGCAGGTGGCGATTGAAGAATTTCAATATCTCAAGCAGGCCCATCTGCCCGACTATAAAGTTGACGAAGATTCTTTGAACACCCTCGGCTATGTGCTGCTGCAAAGCAAGAAGATTGATGATGCTATCCAGGTTTTCAAGCTGAACGTGCAGGAGTATCCGAAGCACTGGAATTGCTATGACAGTCTGGGCGAGGCATACCTGAACGCCGGGCAGAAGGAACTCGCGATCCAGAATTACCAGAAATCAGTGGAGTTGAATCCGGAAAACACCAACGGCATTGAAGCGCTGAAGAAATTGAAAGGGGAATAGCGTCCTAGGTGAGCACCGCTGATTCGCTTCGCTCACGTCTCCCTGAAGGGCCGCGAGTCGCAAGCGACTC
>DATDNH010000307.1:0-6630 GCA_036518395.1 Candidatus Angelobacter sp.
CAGCAAAAGCAAAGGCTTCCTGAGAAGGGAAAACCTCTCAGCGCCGGACGCTTCGCTGTCCCCCGCTGCATGGCGGGAGCCCGCGGGCGTGTGCCCACGTTCCTACTTGACACCGCCGTTGTTGTTATAGACGGAATGACCCTCGCCGCGACGCGCCCTTACCCGCTCACGCGGGCTTGCTCCCACGGCAAGCCGGGGCAGGCAGGATGACAAAATTTGAGAGTTGCTAAGCGGGATACACTACTGCGAAAAATGGTTTGGCTCTTTTGCGTAAGTCCAGGCAGGCGTTGCGAACATGAGTTAAATGGATTCTCCAAGCTTTCGAAGAGCCGTTTCTAAATCTTCCAAACCCGCGGCGAATTTGACTTCCTCAGCTTCAGAAAACAAGACCCGAGATTGAAACTTCAGCAGGGTGTCATACGCCTTCCGAGCATTTTTCCTGTCACGTTCGATCCTTTCTGTTTTATCTGCCGGGGCGGAAATGGCCATATTTGCAAATGTCAGGCCGGTCTTTAACTCTGTGAAGAGAAATTCGACATTACTTGGAAGTGAGTTCCTGCTCATTGAATAGCTCACGAAGCCCCCATATAAGATCCTTCGGATCGTTGTCGATTGTCAGGTCAGCAGACGCGTCATATTGGACCAGGCCCGAGGAGACAAAGACAATCGGTGGGCGCGGCGAGTGCCCTCGAATAAAATCCGCGAAGCGATGCCTGTCGTCTTGAGAAATCGAATGGCACAGAACTACCAAGTCAAAATCGCCCTCGAGAAACCTGGCGATGGCCCGTTTCAAAGACTGTTCGGCAACCACTGTGTATCCTGCACTCTTCAGAACCTGGGTGCGGGTCTGCAACAGCACGGGATCGTAGCCGACGGCAAGAGCGACCACGCCAGACATGGCTCAATGTTATTCGGGTGCAGCTTCGCTGTCGGTCTGGTATCAGACTTGGTCGGACATCAGACCTTACAGCACTCCGAGACGCCGAAATTCGTTTCGAACCGTCTGATAGCACTCACAGGTCGTCTCTTCAAGGAGCTTACGGTTCCGAATCATTACCACACCCCGCGTGTAGTCAATCAATCCTGCTCGATGGAGCAGTCCTGCGGCTAAGGTGACTGTAGTTCGAGGGGCGCCAAGCATCTGCCCAAGGAAGTCATGCGTCAACTTCAATTGGTCTGATTCCATTCGGTCGCGACACGTCAACAACCATCGCGAGAGCCTCTCTTCAATGTTATGCAAACGGTTACAGACGGCTGTCTGTGCGGTCTGCACGAGATACGCTTGTATATATTTCTGTAAATTCTTCCGCAACTCGCCCGGACGCTCAAATTCTTCTTTCAGCAGTTCAGATTCGATGCGAAGCCCCGAGCCGGCGATCTGCACAAACGTTCTGCTCGGTGAGCTGCCAGCGCCCAGCAGACCCGAGATGCCAACCACGCCATCACATCCTATGACCCCGATCTCAACCGTGGTGCCATCCGCAACCGTTGCAACCACGGACGCAATACCCTGTTCCATGAAATAGGCGTATTGCGCGTTTCCATTTGAAAGCGTTTGCTCTTGCTTGAGAGTCACCCGCGACAAGTGCGGCGCCAGACGGCTGATTTCAGCCTTTGGTAAGGCTGACAATATTCGATTTTTGTAATTCGAGACTGGGGGGTTCACGCGAGATCCTTTCGCCGATAAAACGGCATCTGGATGCGCAAATGAACCAACCTCAAAGGCGGGAAGACGTGCGTATGGAGATGTAACTCAAGTATACACCCGGCCCAGGGTCCTTCCCGTATTGACATAAAAGACGCTTGCAGAGCTTCTGAACTGCCAGAGAGATAGGTACTGGGCTAAGGCTGCGTTGCTCCCACTTCGTGGCAGAGAGCGAGACGGGGCGTGATATTCAAAGGCCCTCGGCGGCGTTCGATACTCATTACGAGCAAGCGCGGCACAAGGGCCTATTGAACCTTCGATAGATTTTGATGTCGCGGGAAAAATTGCGGCAAAACGTCAACTTACGCCAGCAGCTCTACAAGATTTCAAAAGGCATAGCGCTGGAGCACTTCTCCCGGTAACCGAACCATTCTGGAGCCCAATCTTACCGGTACAGGAACGTAGGACGAGACGTCCACCGGCTTCACTCGTTCCTCGCAGGCAAGATCAGCGTCCACCTGTCCGCGGCTGAATTTAAGGTTCAAGATACGCTCCAGTTTGGCTAAATCGGAACGTTCGCTTCTGGAAAAGAAGGTTGCAGCGGTGCCCTTTGCGCCGGCTCGCCCTGTGCGCCCCACACGATGAATGAAATCTTCGGCGATGGCGGGCAGATCGTAATTAACCACCTGGGCGATGTCGTCCACGTGAATGCCGCGGGATGCAATGTCCGTGGCCACGAGCACCCGCGATGTGCCGTGCTGGAAAGCATGGAGGGCGCTCGTCCGTTGTGACTGGCTTCGATTGCCATGAAGCACGGTGATGTTGAATCCGTCCCGCTTCAATTTGTCCGCCAGACGGTCAACCGCTCTTTTCGTGCGGACAAAGATAAGGGTCCTTCCGTCTTCATCGTGAAGCAGGCGCTTCAACAGCGCGAGCTTCTGGTCAAGCTGAACCTCGTAGGCAACGAAACTCACCGCATCGGATGCCTGCCTGGTTGAACCAAACGCAAGCCTGACAGGGTCCCGCACGTAGTCATGAATCAAGTGTGCAACCGATGTTTCCATTGTTGCGGAGAAGCACAGTGTCTGGCGCGGCCTGGGCAACTGGCTCACAAGCCTGCGGATGGCAGGAAGAAATCCCATATCCAGCATTCTGTCCACTTCGTCAAGCACGAGCGTTTTGACCTCAGCGAAGGTAATGAGTTTTCTATCCAGCAGATCTTCAAGCCGGCCGGGAGTGGCGATGACCAGCCTGGCTCCGGCACGGACGGCACGCAGTTGAGTGCGTTCTGAGGTTCCCCCGATGATCAGTGCGGCCGGAGGGAGCTTTTTGCCGCGCAGGTCCTCATATTGCTTGCCGATCTGAAGAGCGAGTTCGCGCGTGGGCGCCAGGACCAGCGCACCGAGCGTCCTGGCCGGCTGGCGAAGCAGCTTGTCCATGACTGGCACAAGAAAAGCCAGCGTTTTGCCGGTCCCGGTCTGGGCCGTAGCCACGATGTCTTTTCCGGCAGCAGCATAAGGAATGGCCGCAGCCTGGACCTCAGTTGGTGTTATGAATTCAGACGCCCGAAGGCGGTCCTGTAGATAGGGTGAGATTGGGAGTTCAATAAATGTGAACAAACGAGTGTTATTTTCCTGGTCGGCGGCGGGTGCTGGAAGGGCGATTGTAATTGCCCAGGCAGAGTGATCTCATGCCGATACATTTTCAATTTTCGCCGTAGACAATCGGAGGTACAAAGAGGGGAATTTTTCGGACCAGATCTCGATCCAGAAGAACCCTTCAACCGCAGATCTAAAGCACGTACAGTATAGCACGGCGCCGCCCTGGCTCCTGCTAGTGCGTAAATCGAGGCGCTCCTTTTCCACAGCATAGCGAATGGTCTCTTTGTCCCGCGTGTCCCACTACTTCGCGTGGAGTCTGGCAGCCGTTAGACGCTGATTCTGGTAGTGGTTCAGTTGAAACTGAACGTCTGCCTAAAGGCCCACGATTCGCAAGCGAATCGTTAGACGCTGATACTGGTAGTGGTTCAATTCAAACTGAACGTCTGCCGAGTTTTTCACCGGTAACCCAGCTTTGGGTGTACTATTAGAGCTGTCAGTTGTCCTCCAGTCAGATAGACATTTGTTTCTTTTCAGTCCTGCCTACTTCTGCTGAGTACAGCCAATCCATCCCTACAACAAGGAGTGACGAGTGAAAAAGATATACGTCGGCAACTTTTCTTTCCAGATGACTGAAGAGGAACTACGGTCAATGTTTGAACCCTACGGCGCCGTGGAAAGCGCCACGCTGGTAACGGACCGCGACACCGGAAGATCACGCGGGTTTGGCTTTGTTGCCATGACCAACGATGCGGAAGCAGAGAAGGCGATGGCAGAGTTGAACGGAAGGGAATCAGGCGGACGCTCGCTGGTAGTGAATGAGGCGAGGCCGCAAACCCAGCGCAGCGGCGGCGGAGGCTTCCGCAACAAGGGCCGTGGCCGGGAGGGGAATGGCCGTCCCCGTCGAGAGCCACGCTGGTGAACTTGAATGGGCGTGTCACGCGCATTCGCACCGGGGCGGAGCGCCCCAATGATGTCTTGATGGAGACCGTGGTCTGCGGCAAATGTGGCCAACGGTTTGCCATCCATCATGACCCCACACATCTGGACGTCGAGGTGGCCAGAAGGCAGGCGTCCTGGCTGGAAGATCAGCTCGTCTGGGACCATATCCAGGAACGGAAGCACCCGGGCACGGTGCATTTGGCCTGGCTGCAATAACATCCGAGTTCGTTTGATTCGTCAGGGGAAATGAGGACACATGCGTTCCGAATATGTATTCGCGGCGGTCAAGGAGATCAACAACCGGTTTTTATTGTGCAGGATGACCTCTGCCTCTGCACGGCGTCTTCATCAGGACGGCACGCAATCTGCTGAAACTATCAACAAGTCGCTGAAAATAATAGCGGCCGGTGAGCCGGAACAGCATGAAACCGTTCCAGTTTGTGATAACCCGCAGGCTCCAGCACGAGCCGTAACTGCAGGAAGCAGTTAGGAAGCAATTTTTGATTTGTGATTGAAAGGCAACTTTAAAACCTGCGTGTTTCCGGCACGCTTTCTTCCTGCCTTTTTCTTCTGACAAACACCCAAATCCTCTTTTGGGTGCAAAGCTGAGGCAGGATTCGAACTTTGGTCTCCAAACCAAGTTCCTTCGCTGCGACCAAGCGAGATTCCCTGAAGCGCCCCGCCATTCATTACACAAGTATTACAGCGCGATTCAGGCAGAAGAGATAGCCTAAGCATTGGACCAATGAAAGGAAACGACGACAACAGATGACCGGGATCTTCCGCAATGACAGGACCTTTGCACAACCTATTGTTTGGGTCACCACGTTTTTCATGGTGGTATTTCACCTTGGGGCGTTGGCGGCATTATTTGTATTCAGTTGGAAGGCGTTGCTGGTTGCGGCCGTATTGTGGTGGGTTTCCGGGAGTCTTGGAATCGGCATTGGCTACCACCGCCTCCTTACCCATCGGGGATTTAAGACACGCAAATGGCTGGAATATTTCCTTACCCTGTGCGGCACGCTGGCGTTAGAAGGTGGGCCGATTTTCTGGGTAGCCACGCATCGTGTGCATCACCAGAATACTGACAAGGAGGGTGATCCGCACTCTCCGCGCGATGGTGGTTTCTGGGCTCACATGGGCTGGATTCTCACAGGCCAGACCATGCATAACAAATCCGCTGATCTTCTGCCCTATGTTCCCGACCTGCGCAAAGATAAATTTCACGCTTGGGTGAGCCGGTGGCATTGGTTCCCAATGACTGTATTGGGCGCGATTATTCTGGTTGCAGGCGGATGGCGATATGTCTTATGGGGCATCTTCCTGCGTACTGTGGTTGGCCTCCACTCCACGTGGCTGGTGAACTCAGCCACTCATATGTGGGGATCCCAACGGTTTCTCACCGGTGATACATCTAAAAACAGTTTTTGGGTCGCACTCTTGACGTTTGGTGAAGGCTGGCACAACAACCATCATGCCCATCCGCGATCGTCTCGTCATGGCCTGGCCTGGTACGAACTTGATGTTAACTGGTATGTAGTCTCGGTGCTGCGGATGCTTGGCCTTGCCTGGGATGTAGCGGTGCCCCGGCCCATCTTTGCCACGCACACAGAATAGGCGCGATTCCACTCTGCATGTATTCACAGGGCAGAGCGAAGCCTTTCCACAAGCACCGACCAGGCATTCAGAATATGGTTGTTAGGCTATCCAGGGTGAGCAGGGTTGACGGCTTTAGCGGTCGCCGCCGGGCAGGGCTGTGATAGAATGAAAGGGACGTTAGAAATTGAATGGTTGAATTTTCAGCAAGAGCTACGTTGTGTTGCGCCTGCCGAATGATCGATATTCTTTTCCTGCGCTAATTTCAAGAAAACAATAGGAAAATCAAAACATGGAACAAGGAACAGTTAAGTGGTTTAATGCCGCTAAGGGCTTCGGCTTTATCGCACGGCAGAATGGGGAAGATGTCTTTGTGCACTTCTCCGCTATCCAGTCGGACGGATACCGTAGTCTGGCGGAGGGTCAAGCGGTGGAATTCACCGTCACCCGAGGCAAGAAGGGCTGGCAGGCCGAAAACGTACGCGCTCTGTAAATTGAATTTCGGAGCTTAACCAACAGGCGGAACGATGCTTCCGCCTGTTTCATTAGAAAAAACGGTCGGGCGCAGCAATTCCGCAGAAATGGCGCACCGAACTGGAACAAGGAAGCAAATTCTCGTCAGTCTCATCAGGAGCATTCATGGCTGGATCTCGTACAACGTTTGGCAAGCGGCAGAAGGAGCGCGCACGCCAGGAAAAACAGGCCGAAAAGGCCCAGAAGAAAGCCCAACGCAAGCTTCAAGCACAGGCCCCGCCTGAACGCAAGGATCTGGTGGTCACCTACGATGAAGAAGGCCAGCCCGAAGGCTTTGACTTCCACGACTTTTGATCTGCTTGGGCCCAAAACGGC
>DATDNH010000308.1:0-2834 GCA_036518395.1 Candidatus Angelobacter sp.
ACGGCTCAGGCAAGAATAACGTTTTCCCATCGCCCAGTCATCCTGCAGCAGAAAGGACTCCTCGCCATGAAATCCCTATTCAAGGCACTAATGTGTGTAGTGCTCGCAGCCTCAGGGCTGGCCGCGCAGCAGAAAGCCAAGCCTTCCACCGGTCTGCCACCGCTGATCGATCGTGAAGTGTTCTTCGGCAATCCGGAAATTATTGGTGGACAGCTCTCCCCCGACGGAAAATATCTGGCATTTCAGAAACCCTGGAAAAATACCCGCAATATTTACGTGAAAGGGGTGGACGAGCCATTCAGTGCCGCGCACCTGATCACGGCAGAGACCAAGCGTCCCGTACCTTTCTATTTCTGGACTCGGGACAGCAAGTACATTCTCTACATCAAGGACAACGACGGAGATGAGAACTTCAATATCTACGCGGTTGATCCCGCGGCCAAACCGGGCGCCGGCGCCGATGCTCCGCCTTCCCGTGACCTCACAGGCCTAAAAGGCGTGCGAGTGGAGATTTTTGAGATACCCAAGAGCGATCCCGACGTGATTTATATCGGTCTGAACGACCGCGATAAAGCCTGGCACGACCTTTACAAGCTTAAGCTTTCGACGGGAGAGAAGACCCTGATACGCAAGAATACCGAGCGCATTACGGGCTGGACTTTTGATCTTCAGGGCAATCTGCGCCTCGGTAGCCGCGCCGCTGAGAATGGCGACACAGAAATTTTTCGCGTGGACGCGGATAAGTTTACCAAGATCCACTCGTGCAATGTTTTTGAGCAGTGTGACGTGTTGCACTTCCGCAAAGACGGCAAGCGCGCCTATATGGCCACCAACAAGGGCGCGGACCTCAACCTGACGGCCCTGGCGCTATTGGATCCCGAAACGGGAAAAACGGAGATAGTCGAATCCGATCCGCTCAAGCGGAATGATCTCGTGGGCGCAGTTTTTTCCGAGGCCACCGATGAACTGGCGATCACTCAGTATGAGGATGATCATCTGCGCCGCTATTTCAAGGACAAAGGTATTGAAGCTGACTTCAAGTGGTTGCGGGCAAAATTTCCCGGCAAAGACGTTGGCCGCGCCTCCTGGACCAAAGACGAACAGCTGTGGCTGGTTGTGGTAGCCAGCGATACCGAGCCGGGAGAGGACTATCTGCTGGACCGCAGGACCCACAAACTGACCTTCCAGTTCAAGATACGCGAAAGACTTCCGCGGGAAGCCCTGGCCGAGATGAAAATCGTGAGCTACAAATCTTCCGACGGCCTTGAGATTCCCGCTTATCTCACGTTGCCTAAGGGTGTTGCACCAAAAAACCTTCCCGCCATCATCTTTCCCCACGGTGGGCCGTGGGGCCGCGACCGCTGGGGGTATAACGGGTTTATCCAGTTCTTCGCCAATCGAGGATACGCCGTTTTGAACATGAACTTCCGCGGTTCTACTGGCTATGGCAAGAAGTTTCTTGATGCCGGCAATGAGGAGTGGGGCCGCAAGATGCAGGACGATGTCACCTGGGGAGCAAAGTACCTTATCTCGGAAGGCATTGCCGATCCCAAGCGCATCGGCATCTTTGGCGGTTCCTACGGCGGCTACGCTACTCTGGCAGGCGTGGCTTTCACTCCAGATCTTTATGCTGCGGCTGTTGATCTGTTTGGCCCGGCAAACCTGATCACTCTGCTGGATTCGATTCCGCCGTACTGGGAAGCCGGACGCCAGATGTTCTACCGCCGCATGGGCAATCCCACTACTCCAGAAGGCAAGGCATTGCTGGTCGAGCGTTCACCGCTAACATCAGCGGCGAAAATCAAAACTCCGCTGCTGATCGCCCAAGGCGCCAATGATCCTCGCGTCAATCATGCAGAGTCCGAGCAAATCGTGGTTGCGTTGCGTGACCGTGGTTTCCCGGTGGAGTACCTGCTCATTCCCGACGAAGGTCATGGCTTCGCCCGACCGGTAAACAATATGGCTGCCGACATGGCCGCGGAACAGTTCTTCGCCAAATATCTTGGCGGACGCTACCAGGAAGGCGGCACGCCAGAAGTGGTCGCGCGGCTGAAGGAAATCACGGTTGATCCCAAGACTGTGGCGCTGGCGAAGAAGGCCGATCCCAATAGTGTCGGGGTACCCAAAACCGCCGTGGATCTTTCTCCCGGAACTTATAAATTCAAAGCAACGATCGTAGCTGGGGGACAACAGATTCCTTTGACGATCTCTACAACCATCAAGGAAGAAAATGGAGCGTGGACAGCGACAGATATTGCCGAGACTCCGAATGGTCAGATCACAGATATTGCCGTGCTGGAGAAGGGAACCCTGATCCTGCGCAAGCGTTCCCTGAAGCAGGGCCCGGTCGCCATTGATCTCGCTTTCGACCATAACAAGGCGAACGGCACCATGAGCATGAATGGCCAGGACAGGCCGATAGCCGTTGATCTCGGTGGGCCGCTGTTTGCTGACGCTGCCGGTTCCGACCAGGCCATCGCCTGTCTGCCTCTCGCCGATGGCTATACAACCACGTTCCGCAATTTCGATCTGCGCAAGCAGAAAGAGAAGCTGTTGCAGTTGAAAGTTGTGGGCGTGGAAAGTGTCACTGTGCCGGCTGGCACATTCGATGCATTCAAAGTAGAGGTGAGTTCGGCCGACGGCGGCTCCGACCATCAGACGCTCTGGATCGCCAAAGATTCCCGCAAGCCAGTAAAAGTGGCGGCAATCCTGGGCGACATGGGCGGCGCAACCCTGACAGCGGAACTGCAGTAACGAAGATTTCGCCGCAGATTGAGGGATCTGTTTTGAGGACGGTGATTCCCGGCAATTTACGCGCGATCTCTGCGATTGTA
>DATDNH010000309.1:0-29855 GCA_036518395.1 Candidatus Angelobacter sp.
AGTCCGCCGAGCGTTCCCAGCGTAGCAAGCCACAGAGCTTCCGCCAGGATCGGCGACATCAGTTTCCAGCGACTGGCGCCGAGCGCGGCACGGACCGCGAGTTCGCGATTGCGCAACGAGGCGCGCACCAGCAGAAGATTGGCCACGTTGGCGCACGCCACCAGCAGCAGGAAGATCACCGAGCCCATGAGCGCGAGGATGGCCGGGCGAGCCTCGGCCACCATGTGCTGGCGCATCGGCTCAACGCGGAGGTGGTAGTCGGCTGTTCCCAAAATAGGAAACTGAGCGCGTTCCTGGGCAGTTACTTTCTCCGCTTCTGCCTGCGCGTCCGCAGGCGTGACTCCGGGCCGGAGTCTTCCCACGGCTCGTATGGAAACGCCATTGCGATTCGCTGCGTCGTAGCCGAGCCGGTTCGCGATCCAGACGTCGGGCGCAGCAAGCTGTTGGGCATCGGGCGGAAAATACAGGTGGAAGTGCGGCTGGAGCACGCCGACAATGATCGGCGTCGGCGCCTGTGGCCCGCCGGCAAATGACATGGTGCGCCCGATTACGGAAGGATCACCGCCATAGCGGCGCTGGAAGTATTCATAGCTCAAAATTGCGTGTACCGGCAGCCGTGGCGGTGCAGGCCCCTGCTGCTGAAAGCCGGGTGGCGGAGGTGGCGGGTTGGGGACGGCGTCCTCATCGTTGAAGTCTCGCCCGTAAGCAATGCCACCGCCGAGGACCCGGAAGAAGTTTGTCGTCACTACGGCGCCGTTGGTCTGTTCGGCAGTGCCATCCTCGCGTTGTATCGTGAGTGGAAAAGTGAAAACGCCGGCAAGATCATCGAAGGCCGATTTGGTGCCTTCGCGCAGATCGATGTAGTCGGCGTTCGACAATGGGAAATCGCGCACATTCCGCTTGCGCAGATCGCTGGCCACGACCACCAGGCGGTCGGGATCGCGGTAAGGCAGCGGCCGCAGCAGCACCGCGTTGGTCACGCTGAAAATAGCTGTACTCGCCCCAACTCCAAAAGCGATGGTCAGCGCCGCCGTCAAGGCAAATACCGGACTCTTGCGCAAAACCCGAGCTGCCACTGCCAGATCGCGCAAATTCATCCCACACCTCCGGATTGTTGGACTCGTACAGGTAGTGAAACGTTAGTACAAAGGCAGGCCATAGGCAACAGCGCCGCTGCTCATTAAGTCAATCACTCTCAGGCGCCGCGCCCTCCGCGGTAACTACGTAGTCTGCGAACCGTCTTACTGCCTGGTTCTCATCATTCTCAGCCACGGAACGCAAGGTTGGCAGCGCAGGGGAGCAGTACTCGTGCAATCCGCCGCGGCTGAACATGCAGAAGGCGAAGGCAGCGCCGCGTCGGGCGATAGAATCAGAGTCTGCCAATAGCTCGATCATCCGCGGAAGCAGGGATGTAGCGTCGATTCCGTTTCCCGGCAGCGTTCCCACGGCAATGGCCGCTGCGTTTCTGACCTCAGCATCGCTGTCCTGCAAAAGGTCACCCAAAGACTGAAGCAGCAATGTATCGGCTCGCTTGGCCCAGGGCAGTGCCTCCAACGCCGCCAAGCGGACTCGGGCGTCTGTGAAGCTGAGGATCTCACCCACCTGAGGCCACTGACCGGCACGGGCGAGATGATAGGTAAGCGCGCGAGCGGCATCTGTTCGGGTGTCCTGATCGGCATCGGAAAGCAGAGCTGGAAGATGGGGAGCAGCAACAGTGATATCAAGCCCGTGGTGTGCTCCTTCCGCTACCTGGGCCACAGTTGCCCTGCGCTCGTCAGGGTTTGCTGAAGTCAGGTGCGGGACAACGCCGGGGAGGTCCTGCTTGATCCGTTGCGTGCCAAAGAAGTCATACATGGCTTTCCAATGCTTAACGCCTTCCTCCGTAACCATTCCGGCTTCGTAGTTTTCCTCCATAATGTTGACCTTGGTCTGGAGAATCGATAACACGTCATTGGTCACCCGAGCGCCGTGATCCAGGAGAATTTTCGCCACCTCGTAATGATCGTGGCTGGCCGCATTTGCAAGCGGCGTGAGGCCACCACCGCTGCCTGGACTCTCGATGCCCGCCCCGGCCTCAAGCAACCGCTTTACCACGTCCGCGTGTCCCCACAGCGCAGCCGAATGGAGCGCAGTGTTGTTGTACTCATCCTTGGCGTTTACGTCCGCACCTCGTTCCAACGCGCGGGATACGCCGGCCAGGTCGCCATTGTGGTCGGAGGCGGCCTTTAGAAGCTGCTCATTGGTTGTTGTCAGAAACTTACTCCCAAACGTTGGACTTGTACGGGGTGGAAACATTATTACAAAGATAGGCCACAGGCAACGGGCCACGGCCAGGGAATACGAAACAAGTTACAGGGACAGAAAACCCAACACCTTGAACACGAGCCCAGGCCGTTATAATGCTCTGCGCCGATGTCACTCACAAAGCGAATCACCACTCTTCTGCTTGCTTTGATCGCTTCTGCGTTCACCGCTTATGCTGCTGAACCTGCGACGACCACGCTTCAGGTTGCCGGACTGAAACAACCCGTCGAAATTCTGGTGGATAAATGGGGCGTGCCGCACATCTATGCAAGAAATTTTGACGATGGCTTTTTCGCGCAAGGCTTTAATGCGGCGCGCGACCGGCTTTTCCAGATTGATCTTTGGCGCCGGCGTGGTTTAGGCACGCTGGCGGAGGTGCTTGGCCCTGGTTATGTGGAACAGGATCGAGCCACACGGCTCTTTCTTTATCGCGGCGACATGGAAAAAGAATGGGCCGCCTACGGCCCGGACGCCCGCAGGATTGCCACCGCGTTTGTTGCCGGCATCAACTCCTATATAGACTGGCTCAGCGGGCATCCAGAGCGCCTGCCGCTGGAGTTCAAGCTTCTCGGCTATGCGCCATCGAAATGGGAAGCCAGCGACGTTGTGCGTATCCGCAGCCACGGCCTCATCGGCAACCTGCCCGGCGAGGTCGCTCGCGCCGCGACCGTGTGCAGAACGGACGTAAAGAACGGCCCCAAATACGACGAAGTCCGCAAGCAGCTTGAGCCGCCGTGGGAGACGAAAGTTCCTGACGGCCTCGATCCCTGCCTGCCGAAAGACGTGCTGAAAACATTCACGCTGGCCACGCAGAACGTGACCATAACTAAGGAAGCGATCAGTGGCTCGCAGGCAGTTCGTATCGGCTTCGAGGATCGGGCTTTCGAGGGCAGCAATAACTGGACGATTGCGCCCTCGAAATCAGCAACCGGTCGCGCAATCCTGGCGAACGATCCGCATCGCGCCTACAGCACGCCGAGCCTGCGCTACATTGTGCAGCTAAGCCTGCCGGGGCTGAGCATCGTCGGTGCAGGTGAACCTGCGCTTCCTGGCATTTCCATCGGCCACAACGGCGCCATCGCATTTGGGCTCACCATCTTCGAGATCGACCAGGAAGATCTCTACGCTTACGAACTGAATCCCGCGAACGCGCGTGAATATCGCTACAAAGGCGGATGGGAGCCCATGCGCCTCGTCCACGAAAAAATCCTCGTGAAGGGCGCTGGATCGGTAGATGCAGATCTGGCATTTACCAGACACGGCCCGGTGATCTGGAGTGACAACAAGCGCGCCTATGCCGTTCGCTCCTGCTGGATGGAACCCGGCATGGCGCCTTACTTCGGCAGCGTGTGGTACATGCGGGCCAAAAGCTTCCGCGAGTTTCAACGTGCGATGCTGCACTGGGGATCGCCGACAGAGAACATGGTTTACGCCGACACGAAAGGCGACATTGGATGGATTCCGGGAGGCTTGGCGCCGATTCGCCCAAATTGGGATGGCCTCATGCCTGTCCCCGGCGACGGGCGCTATGAATGGGCAGGCTTCTGGCCCGGCGACAAACTTCCTTCCTCGCACAACCCAGCGAACGGTTATATAACCACCTCGAACGAAATGAATCTGCCTGCCGATTATCCCTATAAGGAGCGCAAGCTCGGCTTCGAGTGGGCCGATCCTTCGCGCCATGCCCGCATTGACGAAGTATTGAAGTCGCTGCCAAGGGTATCCATCGAGGATTCTTTAAAGTTGCAGACTGACTTGACCTCGATCCCTTCGCGGCGCGTTGTCACGCTGCTTGCGCGACTAAGATCCGATGACGCAAACACCAAAGCCGCGCTTGATCTCCTTCGCGGCTGGGATGGTGTTGAGCGCGCAGATTCAGCGCAGGCGGCGCTCATGGAGGTGTGGATCAGCCATCACCTCAACAAGCAGTTCGTGCAGGCCGTGCTGCCGAAGAACGCAGCAGAGACCATAGATTCGCCTGACATGGCTGTAATGCTTGACGCGCTGGAAAAACCCGAAACGCGTTTCGTATCGGACCAAAATGGGACGGCGGCGGAGAAGCGCGACCGTCTGCTGCTTACGAGCCTCGCCTCCGCGTACATCGAGATGGAGCAACTCCAGGGCCCCAATGCATCGGCGTGGCAGTGGGGTAAGCTGCATCATGCTCTGCCCCGCCACCCACTGTACCAGGCAGTCACCGGCGATCTGCGCGCAAAGCTCCAGCCAGGACCGTTTTCGGTACCGGGCGGACCCTACACGCCGAATGTATCTGGTTATCGCGCAAGCGACTTCGAACATCTGGGCGGACCTTCATTTCGGATGGTCGTTGACGTAGGCAATTGGGACAATTCGCGCGCGGTGAATTATCCCGGGCAGTCTGGTAATCCTGACGATGCTCACTATCAGGATCTCGTGCAAATGTGGTTGACCGGAGAATACTTTCCCATGCTTTACACGCGCGCTGCGGTAGAGAAGAACACAGAGGTGCGTCTTCTGTTAAAGCCCGTTAAACCTTAGCGTGTTGAAAGATTACTTGCTGCCATAGCACGATCGAAAAGAACTGGCGACTTCAGTCTCTGGCAGTATTCTCCAAAGTTCGGGCGCGGTCCTTTCCAGCGCAGATCGTCAACGGTATCAAAGACTGGAACATCCAGCCGCAGAGTTGCAAGCGTGCGAAACAGCAAAGCCTCGTTCCAAGCGCTGAACAGCGACTCGCACAGCGATTGCGCCCTGCGAATGGAAGGATGCCATTCGCGCCAATTCTTCGGAATGCCTTCAAGATGAAGGTACTGCGAAAAAGTCTGGGCAGCAGCTTTCATGCCCCAACCGGACAAGCCCGGAAAACCGTCTGCTGCATCACCGACCACGGCTAGAAAATCTGGAATCGATTGGGGCTTGACCCCGAACTTGGTTACGACAGCAGCTTCATCGCGCAGAACGTTCCGCATCCGGTCGAGCTGAAGTACGCGTGTACCCAGAACGCACTGGCTGAGATCTTTGTCTGGCGTGCAAATGAAAGTTTTTCCTACTCGGTCATCCTGAGCGGCCTTTGCCGCGGCAGAGGCGAGCGCATCGTCGGCTTCAAAGTAGACCTCAGGCCAGACCACCACTCCCATGGCTTCCAGCGCTTCTTCCACGATCGGAAACTGGGAAAGCAACTCCGGAGGCACGCCTTCACTGGTCTTGTATCCGGGATAGAGATCATTGCGAAAAGATTCCACCACATGATCGGTTGCAATTCCGACGTGAGTAGCGCCCTGCTCGATCAGCGACAACACGGAACTGAGAACACCGCGTACAGCGCCGATCTCCTGGCCTTTCGAGTCTGTAGCAGAGGGCACGGCAAAAAAATGCCGGAACAGTTCGTAAGTGCCGTCAATCAGGTGGACATCCATACGGCTGCGATTACCCCTGAGCCGATATTACATGATCAGGCGCGAACCAGAATGATGCGCGACCAGGGCATAACCTCCACCCCACCCGCAAATTTTCTTTTTGAAATTGCAGAGAAAATTGCAAAAAATCCCGTTTTGGACGTTCCACCAGGGAAGCAGTGTCTGTGGTTGAAATAAGGAGGAAGATTTCATGCACTGGAAGACCGCGGGCCTTGTCGTCCTCTTGTTTGCCCTTCTACCCTTTGCGCTGGCACAAAAAAATGAAGTCAGCTTGAGCGCCGGTGCTGTGGCCACATCCGACCAGCAGGCATTTGCCTGCTTTATCAACCCTACTCCGTGCATCGGTCCTTTCCACATCAGCTATAGCACGGCTTTCGCCTTGGCGGCCGACTACGTGAGGCAGGTATTCAATTTCCGCATGGCGTCGCTGGGCGCGGAATTTCCCATTGTAGGCGTGCCCAGGCAGGATGTTACCACCACATTCAACGGCTTTTTCGTTACAACCCATCAATCTTCTTTGTTCTTTACTCCCTCAGCGCGCATCAAGTTTTTCCCATCCGGCGCGATCTCCCCATTTCTGAGTCTCGGCGGAGGATTGGCTCACCACGAGGCCGCAGGCTCACGTACCCGAGGGACCTTACAGTTCGGCGGAGGAGTGGACTTCAAAACACCGCTGCCGCATCTTGGAATCCGGGCAGAGGTGCGGGATTTTTGGGCGGGAGGCCTCCAGGAAAGCTCGGCTTTTACTCGAGTAACACCGGAGCGCCAACACAACATCTTTGTGGGCGCGGGCCTTGTAGTCAAGTTTTAAGGTCATAGCAAAGCGAACGATCCTTTTACCGATTACATGGTGCTATCATCCTGACCCATGCCCAACACCACAATCTTCCGCTCAGCACGAATCTTTGATGGTGACTCCAAAAATCTTCGCGAGGGGTTAGATGTAGTTGTCGAAAACGGCGTGATCAGCGAGGTTTCGAAGCGGCGCACAGAGCGCGGTAGCGACGCAGAGATCATCGATTGCGGTCGCCGCATTCTGATGCCCGGCCTGATCGATGCCCATGTCCACGTCTACGCTGCCGGGCTCAATATCACGCGGGTGGCTCAGACACCCACCTCTTACCTGGCCCATTTTGCCGCGCAGTTTCTGCACTCAAGTCTGGACCGCGGCTTCACCACGCTTCGCGATGTCGGCGGCGCCGATGTCGGCATAGCTTTGGCCATTAAAGATGGCCTTCTCGATCGAGTGCCCCGGTTGATCTACGGCGGCCGCGTCCTTTCACAAACTGGCGGGCACGGCGACTTCCGCCCCGGAGACCATTCCCTTGATGGATCGCATTTCTGTGGCTGCTCGTTTTATGCAGACCCTCTGGCCGTGGTCGTCGATGGAGCGGACGCCGTGCGAAAGGCAGTTCGCGAAGAGTTGCGTCGCGGAGCATCGCACATCAAGATCATGGGATCAGGTGGCGTCGCCTCGCCTACTGATCCGCTGGACCGCTGCCAGTTCTCCGATGGCGAAATCAAGGCTGCGGTAGAGGAAACTGAGCGCGCAGGCTTCTATGTTGCCGCGCATTGCCATCCCAGGGAAGCAGTGCGCCGCGCCGCTGCGCTGGGCGTGAAGTCCATTGAGCACGCAACGCTGATCGATCGCGAGACCGCGGAGTTTGTTGCCGAACGCGGATCGTTCACCGTGCCTACAATGGTTACTCTCATAGCGTTATCAGAAGAAGGAAAGAATTTAGGCTTCCCGCCGGTCAGCATGGAAAAACTCAAGCGAGTTGTTGACGCGGCACTTACCAGCCTCGAGATCATGAAAAAAGCAGGCGTGAAAATGGCGTTTGGGACAGATCTCCTCGGCCAGCTTCACGTTCAGCAAAGCCGTGAATTCACCCTGCGTGCCTCCGTCTTGCCGAACATTGACGTGCTGCGCTCGGCCTGCGTGATCAGCGCTGAACTTCTGGGACAGTCAGGACGTCTCGGCTGCATCCGCCCGGGAGCGCTTGCAGATTTGCTTCTCGTGGATGGAAACCCACTCGAAGATATTTCTGTTCTCGACGGCGGAAATCGCCTGGCAGTCATCATGAAAGACGGAAAATTCCATAAGCGCACGATCTAGCGCGTTATTTGCTTTTCCGCTTGCCCGTTTTCTCCCACGGCGCTGGCGGAGCGAAGAATGTGTTGTTCTCGTTGAAATTATTGAATACATCCGGAGAGACGCCAAACGTCTGCGCAAAGATTTCGTTGCCCATCCCATTCAGGCCTACGGGAATTCCAATGTCAGTCGGCAGACCGTTGTTGAACGTCAGCAGAAGTTGCAGGTCGGTGCTGCTGACGCACTTGATGGCATGAAACCATCCTTGCGGAATGAACATGAGCTGGCCGGGTTGAATGTCAACAATCTGTTTCACCGTGTTCCCTACGTCGTCCGGCCCGGTAATCCAGAATCTCGCTTCACCCGCGAGGCAGTAGTCCAGCTCCCAGGCATTTGGGTGCCAGTGCGGAACGCGGAGAGCGCCGGGCTTCATGTCGATCATAAAAAATGCCACGGCATTCCCGGAGAGCGCGCCAAAATCATTCTGGTTGGCCATGCGAATGGTGTTGCCAAACTCGGAGATGTCCGGTGTCCTGCCGGCCAGATCGAACTTGAAGGAGGGTTGCAGGGGTGTGATTGAGGTCTCTTTTGCTTTCATTGTCTGGGAATTTTCCTTTTCCGGGAATCTTCTCCGAATTGCGCAGGAATAGCAAGCGCTTCAGCGAGGTCGCATTCCCCAGCCCAGGCCATGGAAATTTTTATGGAGCAACACAAAGAAGGTGTTAGCCTGATCCGCTTTATCAATACGCTTGGAAATATTTCCACTGGCGCCCGCGCTATCGCGATAGCTCACCCGAATCGTCGCGCCGCCGGAAGGTCTTTGTCCCTGCGCGCCATCGCCGAATAGAATGCTTCCATCCTGCGGGTTGAGAACAAATACGGCGTCATTCGGTCCCGCGTCGTCGAAACCTGCAACCCGCTTCCATGCGTGACCATTGACTGTCACTGTGACTCTTCCTGCTGCTTTGTACTTCATGACTTGAACTCCTGCTGAGATGAGTGGCTCACGCGTGCCAATTATTGTGCATCATTTTAATAGGGTGGAGAACTCGAAGCCGATCTCAGGCCGCCCGGCAGCGCTGTGCTACACTATTCTTTTCAATCACATAGCCCACAAAACGCAATGCTCCTTTCCAGAGAATATGTCGGGTATCTGGCCCGGCAGGTAACCCAAAAATTAGCGGCTGGCGATTTCATTGAAACCAAGGATTTGGCCTCTGTGACTGAGGCCCTGAACAGCGCCATTCTGGAAGAACTGCAGCTTGAAGACCGCATTAACGATGAAGTTCGCCTGATTCTCGAGCAATACCAGGACGAGATGCGCCGCGCCGGGGCAAGCTATCAGGAGATGTTCAAGAAAGTTAAGGGCGAGCTGGTGCGCAAGTATAAGGCGGTGCTGTGAGACTTTCCCGCGACAAGCTGAATAAGCTCGCCCACACGATAGCAGACGCGCTGGCCGAACTCCCGCAAGTCGAATTTCTGGAAGACCGCAACAGCATCCGCATGGAAGCCCGCCGTCTGCTGGAAGAGCTGCTCAAGGAAGAAGCAAAAATTGATGCCGCCGCGCGCCAGAAAATAGAAAGCCAGCGTCGCACCATCCTCGAAGGAACTCAGGAGTGGGACATTCTCTACCGCAAGTACTACAACGAAGAAGTGAAGAAGTTAGGAATTTAAGATTTCTGATTGTTGATTTTTGATTGAACTTCTTACCTTGGCGGCAGCCGACCTCACCAGAAAACTCGGTTGGAAATCAACAATCAAAGGTCAATTCAAAAATTGCTTCACCTCGCCTGCCTTCTCTCTGACGGGGTCATCTGCGCCCACAACTGGCTCATGTTTTTTGCGATCCACCGGTTGTCAGGATTCATCTCCTGTGCTGAGCTGAACCAGCGATACGCTTTCACTCGGTCCTGCTCCACACAGAAGCCGCTGGAGTAAAGTGCGGCCATCTGCACCGCCGCCTGCGGATCATTTTCTTCTGTGGCTGCTTTCAGATACATCAAACCCTGTTCGCAATTTTGCCGCACGCCTTGTCCATGCAGGTATTTTTGCGCTTTCACCAGCGCGGCGCTCGGCTTATTGCTTGCGGGGTCGGCCTTGCTGGGCGCAGGATCATCGTCTACCGGTTCAGCGGGAACCTTCGCCTTCACCAGCTTTTCACCTGCTGAAGCATTTTTCTCAGTTGCCGAAGCGCTGCTCTTGTCGGCGGCATTCGAGTCAGTTGTCTTGGCCAGACTTGTGGCGGCAGATTGCAGTTTGGAAGCGCCCGCCACCGTGGCGACTTCTTTTTCATCAGTTTTTTGCTGATTACTCCCGCGCGGTTGCGGTGCCGTTGCCGGCTCAGCTTTCTGCTGGTTCGCCGGTTTGGGATTGGCATTCGAATTCGCTCGATATTGCGCGTAGATAAGTCCAATAATCGCTACCAGAATCACCAGCAATATCAGCGTACGAACTCCGCCACCTGATGAACTCTCCTCTTCCAGCAGATAATCGCCGTCCGGTTGTGGATCGTTCAAGCCCAGGAAAGAAGGGCCGCCAACGGAAGTTGTCTGGCGAGGTTCTTCAGGTTCCAGGTCCGTGTGTTCCGCCAGGGCCGTTGCAGCTCGTGAAGGCGCGGGTCTGCGCTCAGTCTGAAACTGCGGCTGCGCAACATTCCTGCGCGGTTCCGGAGTCGGCAACTGTGCGTTGGCCATCGCCGTCGCGCGCACCTTCTGTTCACTTCCCCGGCGTTCCGCGACGCGCCGGTCAATTCTGATCCCACACATGCCGCAGAACTTGTAACGCGGCTCATTCATGTGCCCGCAGGATGGGCATTTGGTGCTGCCACTCTCATGCACTCGTCTTTCCGCTTTGCGACGTTCGAGCCGCACTCCGCACATTCCGCAGAAGCGGTTCCCTGCCTGGTTCTCATTGCCGCAAAAAGTACAAATCATCGCCAAACGGCTCCTTTCAAATACACTTCCAGTTCCTGTCAACAGCAGCTCTCTTGTTTCAGATGTCAGCCGCAGCTCAGGTGCTGCAAGGGTTAAGGTGATTTAGGACTACCTCTTCAGTATTTAGTATTTAGTAATTAGCCGGGCTGTCGAGAATAATGCGATTTAACAAACCCTTTGTTCTGATGGATTTAGAAATTGGACATAAACCGATGGGTTGACCTCGGGGCAGCTTGGAGCCCAACGATCGCAGGCAGATAATATTAAGGAGTTGATCTCTCGCGATGAAATCTCGCGTTGCGCCCGGCAAGCTGCCGCTGAAGCAGGATTTGATCTGGCCGGCATTGCTTCGGTTCGCGAACACGATTTTCCTGAACTGAGCGCCTTCTCTGAGTGGATCGACGCCGGTCATGCCGGCGAAATGAAATATCTGGAGAAGCGCACTGAATCCGGCGAACTGCGGCGCGCCTCACTCAAAAATGCGGCGCCATGGGCAAAGTCCGTTATCGTCTGCGCGCTCAACTACAACGCCGATCAGCCGTACTCGACTCAAGTTCGCGATTCCACCCGAGGCTGGATCTCCCGCTACGCATGGAGCCGCCGCGATTATCACGATTCAGTGCTAAAGAGTCTGCGGCAGGTCGAGAGCGCAATTCACGAGTGTGTCTCTCAACACGATCTTCAAATCGAAACCCGCTCGTACGTGGATACAGGTCCGGTGGTGGAGCGCGTATATGCGAAGTACGCCGGCATCGGATGGATTGGAAAGAACACCTGCATCATTAATCAGAAACTGGGTTCTTGGATCTTCCTGGGAGTGATTCTCACCTCGCTTGATTTACTGCCTGACCTGCCGGCGCCTGATCGTTGTGGAAGTTGCACGCGCTGCATCGATGCCTGCCCGACGGATGCGATCATTGCGCCCGGCAAAATGGACGCCCGGCGCTGTATCGCCTATTTAACGATCGAGAAGCGCGGCGACGTGCCGGAAGAATTTCGCGCCGATATCGGCCATCACATCTTCGGCTGCGATATCTGCCAGGACGTCTGCCCATGGAACAACAAGCGTGGGAATGCTCCTCCGGCCTCGCATCATGAGTTCCAGCCAAAACCGGAATTGGTCCATCCTGACCTGCACTGGCTTGGGGAAATGAATGAACAACAATTTCGGGAAGCGTTTCGTGGCTCTCCTCTGAAACGCGCCAAATACGCCGGACTGAAACGCAATGTGGCGATTGCCATGGGAAACAGCGGGAATCCCGAATTTATTCCGCAACTCGAAAAGATGGCCGCTGATCCCGATCCGGTAATCGCGGAGCACGCGCGCTGGGCGCTGGAGAAGCTCGGGCAGCACAAATCTCTCGGATCACGATACAGACGTTAGCGCTAACCTGTGATATCGTCTCTGCTAATGCAGCCGCACGCCTCGGGTACCTGGTCCACAACGCGGAAATTTGGAAGGTTTCTGATTGACCTGCGTCTCATCGTCAGGAGCAAAACCACTCTGCACGGCCGAACGAAAAATCTGGGTGAAGGCGGCCTCGGTGCTACCGTGGCCGGCGATATTCCTCTGGGCGAATTTGTCGAGTTGCAGTTTCAGGTTCCCGAATCCCCGGATCCGCTGGTGATTCGCGCAGAGGTCCGTTATCGCCAGGGCTTTCAATACGGTTTCAAATTCATTGACGCCACTGAAGATCAGCTTGCCATCATCCGCAACACAGTCCGCGGCCTGCCGGTAGCGCCCTGATTTTTTTCGCCGACGCAGTGTTTCAGGTTGAGCTAATCACTAAATACTAAGTACTAAATACTGTAAACACTGTTTCGAATTTACACCCTTTACCTATCTTCATCTTCGTCCAACTGAATTTTCAATCACTTAGCAGTTTGGCATGAGAGCTGCTTTAGAACAGAAATGTAAGTTGCTGTTTTTCGGAGGGACCATGAAAAGAACTTTGATTCGTACCGCAGTTCTAGCTTCATTATTCACGGCATTGGTGGTTTCCGCAGTTGCGTATTACGCCATGCCACACTCAATCGCCCAGGCTGATAACCAGGGAGTAACCTTGCAACCTCAATCTCAACCGGCGACAGCGAGCGTACCCAAGCCAAGCCCGAGCCAAAGGCCCGCGCTGGTCCGCCGTACTGATGATTCCGATTCTTCTGCTGCGCCCGTCACCACCAGGAGCAATGTTGAACCGGTTGTGCATCATCAGCGTTCCACGGCAAAATCAACCGCCATTGTGGCCGGCTCTGCCGGAGCAGGAGCTGCGATCGGAGCTTTGGCTGGCGGAGGCAAGGGAGCTGCCATTGGCGCGATCTCGGGCGGCGTTGCCGGTTTCATCTATGACCGCATGACGGCCCACAATTAAACTCATCCATCAATCGCTGTTTCCGGAACCCCTGACGCAACCCGTCAGGGGTTTGTTCTTCTGGGAACTATGTCAGGTCCCCGGTGTCTAACCGAAGAATGTGAATATCATAAAAAATAGCCTGACTGACTGAAACCTGAACACACACTCTTACGTAGTAACTTGTATGGAATATTCGCCCGGTAGCCGCAAACGCAGGGCGAGGAGCTGAGTTAAAATTCACTCATAAGCAGTTATGAAACGCTTTTTCCCCGCGTTGATCGTTGCAGTTTTTCTCGGTACAGCACCCGCCTGGGGCCTGACCGGAATCAGCGACGATTGGACTGAAGTCAAGTCCACACACTTCGATGTGCTGACTAATGGTGGGGAAAAATCCGGTCGCGAACTGGCGCAGCAGTTTGAGCAGATGCGTTCTGTTTTCGCCCAGCTCTTTGCTACCCAGGTAAAGCAATCTGTTCCGTTGCAGATCATCGCCCTGAAAAATTCCAGCCAGGTAGGGCAGTATTCTCCGCTTTATCAAGGCAAGCCAATCCGCTCCACCGGCTTTTACCTGCATTCACAGGACCGCGACTACATTGTGATTGATCTCGGGGCGTCCAGTCGCTGGCAGACGGTTTTTCACGAATACGCCCACTTGCTTCTGGCTGCGAATCTGCCGGAGTTGCCGCCCTGGTTTACTGAGGGATTCGCCGAGTTTTACTCCACCATCCAGATCGACGCCACGCACGCCATGATTGGCCGTCCGCCGGACTCAGCGCTGGACGTTCTGCATCATGACTCCCTCATGTCCGTGGCAACTCTGTTCAGTGTGGACCACAGCTCCGCGGTTTACAACGACGATAGTGACCCTCGTTCCATCTTTTATGCCGAATCATGGCTGGTGGTGCATTATCTGTGGGACCACAACGCCATGGAGCAGGCGCAACGATATTTTCAACTCGTGCGCCAGCACGTTGCCATTCCTCTGGCCATCAAGCAGGCTTTTGATATGGAGTCGGAGCAGTTTGACCGGGCGCTGCAAAAGTATTCGCATGCGACGGTAGAGGTTCTGCGCGTGCCCCTGCCTGAACGGCTGGAGCGCGCGCCGTTTTCCTCACGGCCGGTAACATCGCTGGACGCCATGACCGTCCTTGCCGGCCTGCATTCTCATCAACCCGACCACGTGGATCAGGCCATCGGCGAGCTGAAGGAAATCCTGCGCCAGGATCCCGAAAATGCTGCTGCCCATCGCGATCTTGGCTACATCTACTATTACCAGCACAATCCTGCTGCTGCCATGCCGCATCTGCAAAAAGCCGCGGAGCGCGATCCGAACGATTGGCGCGTCCATTATTTTTGGGCGGAAATGGCGGCCCAGACCTATGACGATGCTTTGGCGCCGCGGATCGAAAAAGAAGCCCAGCGCGTGGTTGAGCTCTATCCCGAATTTGCCGATGGCTACGGTCTCCTGGGATTTGCTTTGATGGTGGAACACAGAAATCCTGAGGCCACGGCTGCCTATCAGGTTGCGCTGCGCCTCAAACCACAGAGCGAGATCTACGCCCTGAACCTGGCGGAACTCTACACTCTTCAGGGCAAGCTGGATGAAGCCAAAGAAATCTTTCTTTATCTTCAGAATAGCGGAAATCAGGTGATCGCCACCGCCGCGCGCAGCCACCTGGAACTCATGGCCGCTCCCAGACTCAAAGCCAACTGAACCAATTGGGTCAAAGGTCTTGGTTTTGGATTTCCATCACCGGATCACGGCGATCTCCCGATTCTTAGCTGCTGATTAGCGTCGATTCCGCCAGGATGTGCGTCACCATGAAACTCGTGGTGGCACAAAAACGCTCCCCCTGCGGGAGGCAAGGGGAGCAACCATCCGAGAACTTTGGTTAGTTCGCGGCGCCGCGCATTACGTTTGCGGCCAGATAGCCTTTGGGGCCTTTCAGAAGTTCAAACTCCACGGTTTCGCCTTCGTTCAGCGTCCGGTATCCATTTTCCTGGATAGCCGAAAAGTGCACGAACACATCTTCGCCGGTTGCACGCTGAATAAAGCCGTACCCCTTAGCGCCGTTGAACCACTTGACTGTTCCCTTTTCTCTCACAAGCACAACTCCTTTCGCCTCAACTGAAAGTAATTCTCCTCCCGCCGTGAAGCGGGAAGAAGGTTGGTGTTTTCCCCCAGGAGCAGCTCTTCAGCCGGAAACAAAAATGGCCGGCGGGCGCGCACCTCTTTGTCCGCTCCCGACGACCGGTTCCGCCCGACTGAATTTGACTGCGTTATACAAAAACATCAACCTGAATGGCCCGGTTTTTGACCGGCCTCCCCCACATGGATTTACTGGGGAAGTTACGCATGATTTCAGGAACTCTCGATTTTGTAAAGATGTTTATTTACATTAAAAATTTTTAAGGTTTTGTATTGTCAAACTTTCCAGTTTCGTGTACTGTGTGAACCCTCCCTTTGGAGCTACTTGCTTTTCTTTACGCGACTGTGCTCGCTCAAATGTGAACTTTGTTCTCGTTGACAAGATGTTCTGACTTTTGACTTCTTGGGATATCAAGGCGAAGCCCTTAACTGGTTTTTGATACCATCAATCTCAGTTCATGAAATCAATCATCGCCAGCGCCGCCACAGAATCTGCGCCCACAACCGAGTTTTACGACGAGGACGCTCTCCTGGGACCATGGGAAGGAATGTTGCACCGCCTCATTCCCACCTTGCGCTACCTGGCCAGGACTGAGGTCCACACCTTCGCGTTTTCGGTTGCTGCCAACGCCATCCTCTCGTTCTTTCCATTCGTGCTGCTGCTGACCTGGCTGGTGCGCAACGTCTTCCATTCCCACGCCATGTTCCAGGTGATCGTCGACCTGCTGAAAAACCAGTTGCCGGCGGGACAGGACTTTGTCGTGAGGAATATCACGGTTCTGGCCGATGCCCGTCACAGCGCCAGGATCGTTTCTGGCATCATTCTCCTGATCAGCTCCAGCGGAGTGTTTCTGCCGCTGGAAGTTGCGTTCAACCGCATCTGGGGTTTCCCGAAGAATCGCTCGTATCTGGGCAACCAGCTCATCTCCCTGGTGCTGGCGCTTTCCTGCGGCATATTGGGTTTGCTGTCGGTCGGGCTCGCCGCCGGAAACAAGGTGCTGCTGGCATCGTTGCTGGGCGGATATGAAAATATTGTCGTTAAGACCGTAACGTTCGTCGTGCTGAAAGTTTTTGCAATGGTCGCGACGGTCTCGATTTTCTTTCTCATTTACTGGGTCCTGCCTCACGGCAAAGTCCGGGCCAGGGCCGTCCTGCCCGCCGCGATTGTGATTGGTCTGGTCTGGGAAGCAGCCAAGTACGTCTATATCCTGACGCTTCCGTGGCTCAATTTTCATGAGGTATACGGACCATTCACCATTGCCATCACCCTCATGGTGTGGGCGTTCATTTCCGGGATGTTGGTTCTGGCCGGCGCCCACCTCGCCGCCACCCCGGTAACAGAAAGCGCGCAACCAGAAATCGAACCTACGATGCCGGTTGCCTGAGTTTTTGCGCATCCGGTGTATTAGTGTTTGAGTTTATCCCCAAGCGCAGCGAGGGATCCCTATGATCATCCAGGCCGCCCCGCATAGCCTTCGAGGTCTATTTCTTTAGCCACAGCTTGTTCAATCGTCAAACTCATGGCAGAACTTGGGGCGCGTGGTCTTGCTCTTGGTTTGCTTTTAGAAATCGAAAATCAAATAATCACAAATTAAAAATTCCTCACTACCTGTCCCCGGTCCCCCGTCACCCGTTCCCTGTAACCTATCTCGCTATAATCTTTGTAGATTGAGCGCCTCCCTCAAAGTCAGGCTCGAACTTGCGCTGCGCAAACTGCGCCCGCGCACCCGCGTGGCCTGGTTCACGCTCTACGTTGCCGGGTTGGAACTAATTCTGGTTCTGCTGCGCTATGCGATTCTACTTTTCGGCGCACGCGACGCTGCATCCGCGGTGCTTCCATGGAGTAACTTTCTCCTCTTTCTTTTGGGCGCCCTGCTGCTCTTTCTCGGCCTGCGCTGGTTTCGGCAGTATGTTATGTGGCGGCTGCGCAACCGCCTGATCGTCGCCTACTTGTTTATCGGTGGAGTGCCAATCTTCCTCATTGTTCTCATGGCGCTTATTGCCGGTTATTTTCTTACCGGCCAGTTCGCTATATTCCTGGTTCTGTCGAAAATCGATGCAAACCTGCAGGAACTGCAGGCGGCAAATTTGGAAACTGCGCATCAGATTGCGCGTTCCAATCAGGCGCCCAGGATCGAGGCCGTGCAACCTGAGGCCATTTTTCCCGGCCAGACCATCCAGGTTTTGCCCGAGTCCTCACGCCCGAAATGGCTGAAAGACGGCTTCAAAGGCCTCGTGTTCGACCACGACGAAATCTATCTCCGTGCCATCAACATGGTAAAACGCGGGGACAAGCAACTCGCGATCGTTTCCAGTGTTCCGGTAGATAAGGAGTTTTTGGCCAGACTCGCTGATCAATTTGGCCCATTGACGTTGGTTGTGCCGACCAACTCTTCCCGCCAAAGCAATGCAGATGTAGACGTCAACCCGGTCAGAGGGGTCAACGTTCAAGGCGATCCGGGCCGTCGCATCTCTGCGGGCTCGCTTTCCCCACCGCAATTTGGTTTCGACCGCGCTTTGGATTTTGCCGCGCTTATTCAACCCACTGAGTGGGAAACCGGCCGGGCCTCCAGCACATTTATGCTCGGAACTGCCCGGCTCTCGACACTTTATTCCCGCCTCTCAGTTTCCCTGACCCGCTGGGCTGAGATCGTGCAAACCATTCTTGCTATCCTCGCAATCATTTTCGGCGTGATTCTATTGATCGCACTGATCATCGGCGTGCGTCTCACCCGCACCATGACCCGATCCGTGGCTAACCTCTACAAGGCCACCGAGCACATCAATCGCGGCGACTTCAGCCATCGCATTCAGGTGAAAGAGCACGACCAGCTTGCCACGCTTCAGGTGGCATTCAACTCCATGACCGAGTCCCTGGAAAAGCTGATTGCCGAGCAAAAAGAAAAAGAGCGTCTGCAAAGCGAATTGGCCATCGCGCAGGAAGTCCAGGCACAGCTTTTTCCCAAAGCGATATCCGGTACTGGAACGCTCGAGCTTTCAGGGGTGTGCCGCCCCGCGCGCATCGTCAGCGGCGATTATTATGACTTCCTCTCCTACGGCTCGGAACAGATGGGCATCGCCGTCGGCGACATCAGCGGTAAGGGCATTTCAGCGGCACTGCTCATGGCGACTATTCATTCCGCTGTCCGCGCTTATGAGCAGGAGCAGCTTATTCCCATTACTGCCGGCCGGTCTTCAATACAAAACGCGTGCTCGGGGTCAGTTGCTCTGGCGGTGCGCAACTCTCCGCCACAATCGCCTTCGCAGGTGCTGTGGCTTCTCAACCAGCAGTTGTATAAGACCACGCAGCCGGAAAAATACGCCACGCTCTTCCTGGGATTCTATGATGGCCACCTCCGCCAACTCACCTACTCCAACGCCGGCCATCTTCCACCGTTGATTTTGGGAGAAAACGGCTCCATACGCCGCCTGGAAACCGGTGGGACGGTGGTCGGGTTGTTTGAAAATATCGAGTATCAGGAAAGCTCGGTACAGTTATATCCCGGCGACATCTTCGTGGCTTTCAGTGACGGCATCATCGAACCCGAAAATGAGTTTGGAGAATTTGGCGAGGAACGCCTGATCGAAGCCATTGAGGCCCACCGCAACCTGCCGCTCGACCGCATCACCGACAATGTCATTGCCGCCGTCCAGGACTGGATTGGCCCGGCTGAACAGCCGGATGACATAACCCTGGTTCTTGCACGTCCTCGTGCCACGCTGGGGTCTTAACGAATCTGCCCGATCCCAGAGTTTTTTCTTCGAAAATAAATTTTCCGCGCGTAATCATCACATTTGTCGCCCATTGCTATTTATACCTTGCCCAATTTCTCTTTGTGATGGAAAATTAGAAAACTTTAAGAAAGCGTCCAGGTATGAGGAGAAGGAAAAAATGGCTGAGACCCTTGGGGTCGAAGATGTCTTGCGACGAATGCAGGAGCTTACCAGCGATCTGAAGACGCTACATACCGGAATTTCCAACCAGGTATTTGAGCCGGGAAAATCACTAAGCAGCAATAAAATGCTAGGCGCTGCGGCCGGCAGCGAAATCATCCTGCGCTTCCAGGAAGCCGTCGACAACCTGCGTCACGCTTTGTGGCTGTATGCCGAGACCGCAGAGTTCACTGCCCGTGGCGACGCGGCTTCACAGAGCAGACTCCTGCACCGTGCAACGGAAATTCTTTGCGCACTATCGCTGCATCCGCCATTGCCCAAGTTGAACGAAGCTCCGTGCGGCAACTCCTTCGTTGCCCGGCTTTTGCAGTTAATGGAGACCACAGTCGAGCAGAAGAACGAAGAAGAATCATCGCCGCCACAGACGTAGAGTGGCTGCAATCTCTAACCTGGCTGGTGAAAATTTCTCATGAGAGCAAAATGCTGCGCGGGCTGATTGCTGATTGCTAAATATGCTTTATGTCCCCAGCGAATGTGGGAGCGCTGGTTGTGTTGCCCGCGGGGCCTTTCTCGCGCATGAAGCCGGTAAAGTATCTCTGGCCTTTGACGGCAAATTCAATGAATGAAAGCTCGAGAAAAATTTCCCGTCCGTCCTTGTGACGTCCGACCACTTCCACCGTGCGGTGCATGCTTTTTTTGCCCGTCTCCAGGTATCGTGCCACTGTGTGCTCATAACGCACGCGTGAATGCTCCGGCATCAGCATGGCGAGATTCTGCCGGTTCATCTCCGCCGCAGAATAGCCAAAGATGGACTCAGCCGCCCGGTTCGCCAACATGATGTTGCCGCAATCGTCGATGGTAATGATCCCGTCACTGATGAAATCAGCAATGTTGTGGTAAATTTCCAGCGCCTGCTGCAGCGCGTCTTCCGCTTCCCTGCGCTTGATGAATTGTCCCAGTTGCCGTCCCAGCGCGACCATGCTCTCCAGTAATTCGTGGTCAGGCTCGCGAAACTTGGAACTGAGAAACTCCAGCACCGCAATCGCGTCGTTCCCGGCCAGCACGGGAAAAGCAAAGGCCGATCGCAATCCTACCTGGGCGGCAGCTGGACCGGGAAGAAAGTCTTTGTCGGAGCGAATGTCCGCAATCCATTCAGGCTGCGAACTGGCAAATACTCGTCCCGGCAGACCTTCGCCCGCCATGAGTTCATTTTTTCTTGATTCCGCAATAAATCTGCCCAGGCCCTCGTCGGCTGCTGAGATGTTGGTGCACACCAGCACCGGACGTGTAGCCGCGTACTGCCAGAACGCGCCCAGTTCCCACTCCAGGTTGATACAGATGGAAGCGATGATCGAAGGCAGAGCAGAAGGCAGGTCTTCAGCCGACGCTAATACTTTGGAGACGGCAAACTGCGTTTGCAGCAACGGAAGAATGCTCCAACTGGCCTGCGATTTTTTTCGTTGCGGCTGGTCCTTCGGGGACTCAGAATGCATTGCTCCATTTTACACCGCAGGGAGGAAGAGAATTTCCTCAACCTTGCCGTGTTTACACCCTCTTGCTTAACATCATCAAAAATGTTGTGTTTTAATCTGCGGTGCTAACACTCTGATTCGTCCCCAGGCACGAAGAATTTCTCAAAACAATCTCTTTCCTCTTTTCGTGCTCTTCGGTTTTCTGGACTGTTCTTGGTGTTGCTGTTGTTTTTGGTTTTACTATCCAAAGCATTTCTCCGCGTAAACTCCGTGTCTCCGTGCCTCCGTGGTGTGAGTCATTCTCAGGAAACGCTGAAGGCGGCAACGGCTTCGGGCCGAAACAGGTCCTGCAACAACGCTGCGGCCCGCCCATTGGTCTCCAGAAATTGAAAACTGTAATTCAGTCCATGGCGGTTCTTCACCTGCGCCTTCAGCACACTTGGAGCAGCCGGCGTAGAAAGCGCAATTTCAAGTGACACCACCTGTCCGATTTCCAGGTTGGCGGTCGGTAACAGGGCCCCGATCCCGCCTTTGCCCACCATATTGCATCGGCCATAGGCAATAAAATCCTGATTGTCCTTTCGATAACGAATACAAAGTCTCTGATCGCATCGGTAGCGAATGTATTTGCGTTCCCGCCGTCCATTGTGCTGGTTGGGCATAATAATGACGTACCTCCGAATAAAATTGTGTCAGTTACATGGGCCCATGTGTGGCAGTCACGATTAGTCCCGGATTGAAGCTTTCAGTTTCCCGAACAGAATTGTCTGTAATGATGCGAGTCAAGTTATGCATCAGTTATGTGCAGCGCTGGCTGCTGCTGCATGATGATGTGAGACGTGCCTGTACTTTTGCCAGTCCTGGGGTTCAAAATCGATGCCCCAGAAATTTGCGTCGCGACCGAACTCCAGTGCCATGGTAAATAATCCCTCTGCGTCCTGATCGCTCCACACCACGCGTGCCGCTGCGCCAATCCGCCTCTCCGGACACCAGATTACAACTGCCGTATCCGGCGGCGGCGCCGACTGGCTCACCAACAGACATCCGTGCCGCGACAGAAGAATCGTCTGCGCCGGCTGGTGCACCCCAGCACCATCATGGTGCCAATAAAGATCTACAAACAGCCGTTCGGGAATGCGAATGCTGCGACGCGAGTAATCCTGCTTAATCTCGATCGACTTACCCAGCTCGTTCCAGTCTGCGTTCCCCATATGGGTGAACTCGATCCCAAGATACTTTCCTGGACGACAATGAATCACTCGCCCAACCGACTTCACCGGCCACCCGGTGGGCAACTGGAACGACGCATATACTTGCGTTTGCGGCGGAATATAACAGTCTGCCTCCACCAGCATGCCGCCAATACTGATATTTCGGCTCTTTGCGTGGATGGTTTCGTCTCCACAGAAAATCTCCACCGGACCAATAAATCCGATTCGCGGAAATCTGCGCAGCAGTTTCAGTTGCCAGTCAGGAACGATTCGAGCCGTCACGGCGCTCCTTTCGGCCGCAAGGAGACACTTACAAAGCTACAGCCCAACGCCATCGATGGGCAGGTCACGTCAGTACACTGTACGGGAGAGTCACTTAAGATTTGGTGATTGGGTAATTTTGTAGATGAGTAATTGAAAGCAAAATCCAGCCAGGAATTAACGCTGGTCGCCGCAAATTGTTGTTGTATAAATAGGTGCAGTAAATCGCGTTACCGGGAGCGCTCGTGGCCTATCTCCAATTTCTTGGTGCGGCCGGCACCGTCACAGGATCCAGGCACCTCATCGACACTTCAGACAATTCAGATGGACGGCAAGGCTTTCAGCTCCTGATTGACTGCGGGCTGTTCCAGGGAAAAAAAGAGTGGCGAGAGCGAAATTGGCAGAGTTCCCCAATTCCTCCCAGCCAGATCGACGCCATTGTCCTCACTCACGCCCATCTCGATCATTCCGGTTATATCCCGCGGCTCGTTCGCCAGGGCTTTAAAGGCCCCATCTACGCGACCGCCGCCACAATTGATCTCTGTGGCGTGATGTTGCCGGACTCCGGTCATCTCCAGGAAGAAGAAGCGCACTTTCATAATAAGAAAGGCACCTCCAAACACCGTCCTGCTCTTCCCCTCTATACGTTGCAGGAAGCCGAAGATTGCCTGCGCCTGTTCCAAACGGTTGACTTTGGGCAGATGAAACAGCTTTCCAGCGAACTCTCGTTTCGCTTTGTCCACGCGGGACACATTCTTGGTTCATGCATGGTGGAGCTGTTTCTGCAACAAAACAGCGCGCGGCGGAAATTCTTGTTTACCGGCGATATCGGCCGCGTGCCGCTTCCCTGCCCGGATCCAAACTCAAAAGCGCCCGGCCGCGTTGTGCACCGGGGCCCCGAGCAGGGTGAGGAAGCAGAATTCATGGTGATGGAATCCACCTATGGCAACCGCGTCCATCCCCATGAAGATGCGCGCCCGGAACTCGCGCGCCTGATCTCTGACGCCGTGCATCGCGGCGGCAGCGTAATTGTTCCCGCCTTCGCCGTGGAACGCACGCAGAAATTTCTTTTCATGCTGAAGGAAATCATGGAGTCCGGTCAGTGTCCTCGCGTGCCGGTTTTTGTGGACAGTCCCATGGCCATCAAGGCCGTCGAGATCTTCATGAAGTACTCAGGGGAATTCACCGATGAAGCGCGGCAGTTGATCCAGAAATACGGCTCGCCCCTTGAGTGGAACGGCTTCCATTTTGCCGCCCGCCAGGAGGAATCCAGAAAAATCAACGACGCCCATTATCCCTGTGTCATCGTCTCTTCCAGCGGAATGGTGACCGGTGGCCGCGTGCTCCATCATCTGATGCAGCGGCTTCCCGACCCGCGCAATCAAATCATTTTCATTGGCTTCCAGGCGCCCGGGACGCGCGGCGACATCATCAAGAGCGGCGCCAAATCAGTGCGAATCTTCTCTCAGGAAACCCCGATCCGCGCCCACGTTGCAGCGCTCGAACAGTTCAGCGATCACGCCGACACCCAAGAGCTGCTCTGCTGGCTGCGCAGTTTCAAAAACCAGCCAAAAACCACTTTCCTGGTCCACGGCGAGCCCGATTCAGCCTCCCACCTGCAGCAAACCATCTCTTCCACGCTGGGCTGGAGGGTGAATGTAGCTCAGTGGATGCAAAAGGTTTCTCTTCTTTCTAGTACCTGAACATTGCAGCCACGAAAATAACTTTTATTGTCGAGTCATTCCGAACGCGGTTAAACGAGCCGGCGTCTTCTTCAGCCGGCTCGTAGCGCGGAGGAATCTGCCCCGCTGCTCTCGAGGATGAGAAAGCCGTTTGCACCGCACTCTGGCGTGTCACTTTCCCGCAAGAACCAACTTTGTTTTCTGCGTCTTTCGCCGCTCCCTGCTTTTTAACCTTGCGTAGCCGACCTATCACCCCTCCCGAGGCAGCCTCCCACCCCAAACCAACCATCTCTTCAGAGTGTCTCTTGCTTTCGCCCTCCGGCAGGCGTATCGTTTCCGGCAACGACGTATTGTCTCTCAAGCATGCGCCAACACAACGGCGGATGCACCAATCATGCCGCGTGGCATGGAAAGTCAGGTAGGTAGTTATGACTCAGCGCCCTCGTAGCCACCTCAGTATTTACGTACTGGTTTTTTTGCTTTTTCTGTTTCTCGATTTTCCCGTACTGGCCCAAAACGGGAACACCAAAAGCAACCGCGCTCAGGCGGCGCTGACCATTCAGGTGAATGTGGTTCCGACAATAGCGCTGCCGCCGGCCCGGCAAGCTGCGCCAGCAAATAACGCGGTGACTTACAACTTCTCTACTGTAAACGGTAATGTTGAGGTGCGAGAGGAAATTCGTCCGCTACCTGGGAGCGCCGTCGGGCAGAGCGTTAACGGCGAAGGAGCCATCCTCAAGACCCTTACAATTGTTCCGCACTAGGCAAAAGACCAACTGGATAGTAAATTCAACCACTGCCTTCGATTCATAACTTCCCACAATCTCGCCCTGCCCCCAAGGCAGAGTAGTTGCAGTCATTACAGCCGACGGCCGTCTGAGCAATCTGGGACTAGCAAATTGCTCTGATTCATTGGCAGAGTTGTTGTTAGCGGCCTCACGCTCCGAGGAAACGTCGGGGTTGGTCGCTGAGGTTCCAGTCTTCGGCGATTCAGGAGTGCTCGCCGGAGCAGGCGGATTCGCAATCGCGGTTGCGACTCGTCCCGAAGCTTGACTTCCGATATGTGATCCGGGGTTTAGAGCTTCATCGCGTACTTCATCCGCGGTTTTTCCTACCAGGTACGGCACCAGATCAGGATTGCTGATAACGATCGTCGCTCCCTGCACCTGGATCGGATCGGCCGGCATATGTACGGTCCCGCTGGGCACCTGCATGCCTTCCGGCAACGGTTTTGCCGGGACAACAGTAACGTTCAAATCCCCGGCAGGAAGATCGCGCAGCAGGAAGTTTCCATTCTCATCCGAAACCGCTACACCATACCCAGCGCTGAGCCGAATTCCCGCGATCGGAACCAGGTTGTAGTCTCCAGTGCCACCCTGGCCGCCCGGGCCCTGCTGCATGTTGTGGCTGACCTGTCCTCCGGATTGCTGCCCCATCCGTCCCGCTGCCTGGCCGCCACGCTGAGTGCGCGTGGACGCCTGCGGGACGCCTCCAATTTTCAGCTTTCCCGGGTCCGGCGGAGGATTATTGGAATCCACCAGGACCTTCAGAAAAACACGCCCGGAAATCGAGCGCAGGGCGCGGCTGGGAATGTCCAGCACTACAGTCGAAACTGGAGGGACGCGCACCAGAAATGAATCCTTCGCCAAAACATAATTAGCCGGCAGAGTTGCCGCGTCCACAGTGACCTTGTAGTCTCCTGGCGGTATATCGTGGGCTTCGTAAGTGCCGTTTGATTCGGTCACAATCGCACGCGTGGTATGTCTGCCGTCATCCAGAAGCAAATGCACGCCGGAAAGTCCGCGCGCATCCGGCTGCCGCTTTCCGTCAAAACGCAGATCATTGAAGATGTTTCCTGTCAGTCGGGCAAAATCAACCACACCAAAATCCACAACCGCAATTCGTTCGCGGATCATGTCCAGCTCGACTTCATTGTGGGTCGTCATGCGCACCGGACCGGGGAACTGCTTCAAGTTGAGGGAGACGTGATGCTCTCCTCCGCTCACACCGGTGAAGCGATATCGGCCCTGCTCATCCGTAGTCGCAACCTCGCCATGATCCAACTCGACGCGGATTCCCATCAGGCCATTCTCGCCCGCATTGAACATGCCATTGAAGTTGCTGTCGCGAAAAACACGCCCTTCGATCATGCGGCTGCCGTGAATGCCCGGCAGCACCGACGATACTGGCATGGCGCTGAAGCTTTTGTTGAATCCAAAACCTAGGATGGTGGTGCGCTGCGGCGCCAGCCTCTGGTTGAAGACCCACACATTGCTGAGCGAGGAATAGAACTGAAGCGTGCGCGTAGCCTGATAGTTGAGTGAATAACCCACATAGGGCGTCCAGGACTTGGTTGTGCCGGAGTCAGAGCGCACCGCGGTGAAATTGGGAGCAAAGCTAAGTTTATTGCCCAGCCGGAACTGCCCGCTGGCGGAAATGGATGTGCTGATTGGAATTTGCGCGTCCAGCAGGGCCTTGATTTCCGGAGGTACGTTGCCCGAATTCACAAATGCAACTGGATCCTGCAGAAACAGGTTTTGCAGCGCGGGCGAAAGCAGATTTAATTCTGAATTCAGTTTTTCCACCAGCGAAGGATTGCGGCGATCGTGCTGAAACTGGATCTGCACGTTGCCGCCTTTTACCGGAAAGATCACGCCATCGCGGAAGATAAGCTCGTCTTCCGAACTCAACTGCAGCGGATCCTGCAGTGATCCAACGACGACCTCAGCAGTGTTGGAGATGAGCGGCGTGAACATATAGCGCCAGATCCCATCCACACGATTTCCGGTGGAAGTCTGATTGGCAAAACCGCCGCTATTGCGGCTGAAGGTATAGCTGAGGTTCAGGTCCTGATTGTGATTGAGCCTCCACGCCAGCGAGGGCGTCACATAATCCGAGCTGCCGGCGTGCAGAAAACTGCCCACCGCCTGCGTGTCCGTGTGCTGGTAAAAAGCGGACTCGGTAAAACGCTCTGAGCTCTTCAGCGTCATTCCGGCTTTTATCGACGTGGTGCCGGAAAACAGCGAAAATACCTGGTTCAACGGAAACAACGGCGAGGAAACCGATCCTGCGGCAAAGAAAGTCAGGCTGGGGGTGATGTAGTCCACCTCGCCCCTTCCCAAGCCGCCATGATTGCTCGCGCCGCCGGTGCCATGGAGAATCCATTTGCTGTTCAGCGCATAGGTGAATCCGCCAGTTTCCATGAAGTCACTCTGGCGTTGCCCACTCAGCCCCAGAAAATTCGTTGGAGTATTGATGTAGCTCGCGGTCGTGAACAGGCTCAGCTTGTCTGAATGCTGGTGCAGCAACGAGAAGCCGCCCACGTCGCGCGTAGAACCCAGCGTGAGATAGAAAAACGGAACCGTCGTCCCGCCAAAGAACATATATTGGTTGTCGCCGCGCTTGAGCGTAACCGCCGCGCCGCGCAGTTCAACTGAATCAGAAACAGAAAAAGGGCTCAGATAATGCTGCGGACCGTTGTCGGTGAGACTCACAATGTAGTCGAGCGCCTGTACCTGCATTCTGGGGTTCACATAAGAAATCGCGCCATGGCGGATATTGAAGGCATGGCCTCCGGCAATATCGTTGTCTTCCACTTGCGTGTTGATATTCAGCCGCCCATCGCTCCCAGCCAACTGGGTCCAGGCAAATGTATTCACGGCGGAAACGGTGGTTGTTCCCGCGCCATTGAAGATCTGCACGCTCGAACCGATTATGCCCTGCGCCATTTCCGATTGGCGCCGCAACGCAGCCGGCGAAATCCCGATGATCGGCCGGGGAATCACGCTAATGCGAATGCTCACTGGCTGGCCGTTCTTATATCCAAGCGCCACTGTCTCGCCGCGCCCGACCCCAAAAATCTGGATCGAATCATTGGCCACTTCCGCCTTGGCGATGTCCGGATCGAGAACGATCAGGCTAGTCAATCCTGCCGCAGGAACCGTCTTGGACGACTGCCAGTAAAGTTCGACAAAAGACGGCGTGGCGTCCGGATCATTCGACTGTGAGCCGGCCTGCGCGCACACGGCAACCATGCAGAGCAGGATCACCATCACTGCTCCGGATTTCATGATTTGCCGCGCTCGCTTCATCCTCTATTCCTCTATTGCGCGCTCACGCTGAACGGTACTTGCCGGCTCTCGATGCGGTCTTCGCCGTAGGTGAGCGTAAGCACGCCGGTATAGTCGCCGGCAGGCAGGTTCCCGGCCCAGGTCACGTGCATTGCGTCTTTTTGGCCCGGCAAAAAGCGCTTTTCTTCCGTCTGCGACTTGGCAACAAGCTTCTTTGCCGGATCCAGGATCGCCAGCCGTGCTATGGGAAAGACGTGCGTGTTGCTGGTATTCTTGAGGTCAAAGCTCAGGTCCAGCCGCTGCGTGGCTGAAGGCGGGACCATCTTCACGTTGCTCAACTCGATTTTGAAGTCTTCCGTCTTCTCCGCATCCAACAGCACCAGGCAGCCCAGTCGCATGTTCGTAAACACACCCTGCCCGTTCGACTTGGTAAAAGAAAGCTGAGGCTTGGACTGGACAAACAATACGGCGTAGTAGCCGCCCTTCGCGTCCGAGGGTGGAGTCACAATCGCTTTCATTTTTTGCGATCCGTGTGCAGGAACCTCAAATCGTTCCGGGACAAACTGGATCCAGTTGGCGGCAGAGCGCGGGGCCGTTCCCGGAGCGGGAAAAACTTTTTCGTTTTTCTCGTTGTACCAGAAATCGGCGATCTCTACGCTCATTTCCACCGGCGACGAGCCGTCATTGCTGGTGGCCAGATCAATTTCAAAAGGCACGCCGGGCTTGAATTTTTCCCGCACCTCTCCCGGCGCCAGGCCGAGAGACTGTGCCGCGGCGTCGAGCGGCCAACAGGCCATGCCGAGCAAAAACAGGAACGCTAACAAACAGGTCTTTTGTGTTTTCATTAGGGCACCGTCATCGTGAAAGTAAGAGTTGCCGAATCAGAGCCGGTAAAAACCCCTGCCCCATTCGTGTTGGAGACAAACAAGCCAAGAAAACGCGTGATCGAAGCGCGGTCCGCAGCGGAGCTTGTGATCGTGAGCGCTGTGGTCGTGATCTGGGTAAATGGTCCGCCGCTGCTGCTGGAATCGTCCAGTTGCAATACCGTCGGATGAGCAAAATTTGTGCTGAGCGTTACTTTGATGGTTGCGGTCGTAGAGCTGAAATCTCCAAATGCCGGATTCAACAAGTACGGTGTAACGTAAACCGTGCCACCAGCCACAGAGGTCGTCGTCAATCCTGTGGCCGGCCCGATCCCCAATCCATTCACACTTCCATAGTTCGCCGCGTAATCACTGGCAGGACTGATCGTAAGCCCGCCCGTGGCAGTGCCCAGCGTGAACTGGACCGCATTCTGCACGGTTTCTCCCGTGGGCGAGTTCAGGTCAATTTCGGCTGTGGCAATTTTGTTGTTGTTTTCGTCCAGCAGCGTAAGGGTGATGGAAGCCGTATCTGTTCCCGTAAATGCGCTCGCGCCGTCGTTATCGGGAACGAAAATTCCCAGGCCTGCCGTGACCACCAATGGCACCTGGTTGGTGTTTGCCGTGCCCGGCATCACCGTGACCGCCGTGGTAGTTGACATGGCCGAGAAAGCGCCCGAGGTATTGCATGCGGAGTTACTGGGACAGCTCTCGAGCTGTAATGCGGCAGAATGAGTGAAATTGGTCTTGATGACTGCAGTGATAGTAAGGATATGGTTGCCGTTGGCCGTGCCGGTTAGCGTGTAGGGAGTAAAGTACAAAGCTCCGGTCGTGAGGGGAATCACGCTCACTCCGGTGGCCGGGGTCCCAAGGCCAAGAGCGTTCATAGTCCCGAATTGGCTCAGGTAGGGGCCAGTTCCGGTAAAGGGGATTCCACCAGTGGCTTGCGAGATCACCAGGCTTTGTGGCGCCGCCCAGCTCGTCTTCGCAGATACGATGATGAGAACCAGAATGATGAGAGCAGATGCGCGCAGACACAAATTTCTTCCCTCTGGTTGGGGAGGATAAGTTGTGCCGCGGGTATTTACATTCTGCTTCGCTCTCATCATTCCAATTCATTGACTCAATGACGATACGGAGGAGAGTTATCGTTGACGCTCCTATTGGACCGTCAACGTAAA
>DATDNH010000310.1:0-3585 GCA_036518395.1 Candidatus Angelobacter sp.
GCAAAAGCAAAACCGAGCACTGGCAGGGAAGGCGTTGCCTGGATGGGCACAAATCTGGTTCCGAATGCCAGATTGAGAATCATGCGGGTGCCGCCATAGGCGAGTGCGACTCCGGCAATACCACCCATGATGGCCAATACGATGCTCTCTGTCAGGGCTTGCAGCACCAGGTTGGATCGCGGAGCGCCCATAGCAGCTCGCACTGAAGTCTGCTGCTGGCGCGAAGTCGCGCGCACCAGCATGAGGTTGGCGATATTGGCGCAGGCGATCAACAGGACGAATGCTGAAATCCACATGAGCAGACGCAGGCTGTCCTGATATTGATCGCGCATCGTCTGCACGCCGGCCCCGCCGGGAGAGAAGTGAAGAGTTTGTTTGGGTATCAGCGATTTTTCCCGCTCTTCGACCTTGCTTACCGGACTGAGCAGAAATTGGCGCAGCTCCACCTGCATCTGCGCTTCCATGGCTTTGAGGTTGCTGTCTGGTTTGACACGTCCGATCAGATCCAGCCAGTCCAGTGAAGGCTCGTTCATGAGGGAAGCGGTGGGCTCGAACAATGGTTCAGTGGCAAGGGGAAGCCAAAAGGAGGGTGGGTTGCTCCTGATGCGGTCGCCAAAAAATCCTGGTGGCGCAACGCCGATGACTGTTACCGGCTGCGAATTGATAACGAAGCCCGCGCCCACGGCCGAGGGATCCTGCCCAAACTTCTCCTGCCATGTGCGGAAGCTCATGACGGCGACTGCGGGGGCGCCCTTAATATCGTCTTGCGGTGTGAGCATGCGGCCGGCGTATGCGGGAATTCCAAAGGTGGAAAAATAATTTCCGGAAACGTATTCGCTCCTGAATGTTTCCGCCGCCCGATTGCTGCCGGCGCGCCGCGCTCCGATCAGGTTGCCTCCCGCCTGGAAGGCAGCCAGTTCGACAAAGCCTGATGTCTGCTCCTTGAAAAGCCTGTACTGCTCAAACGCGAAAAGAGACCAGTTGTCCTGCAGGCCACCGTTTACGCAGCAGTTCTCCTCATTGCCAATGCGCACCAACTCTTCCGGCTTTGCCACCGGCAATGACTTGATCAGCACTGCGTGTACCAGGGTAAAGATGGCAGTGGTTGCGCCAATACCCAGGGACAGCGTGAGAATCGCCGTGGCGGTGAATCCGGGAGTATTTCTGAACTGCCGTAGTGCGTAACGGACCTGTTCCAGCAACCGCATGGGTGCCCCCTGTTAAATGATATGCCCTTGTAAGTTGGACGCATAAAACGCCATACCGATAGCTACGTTCATGACAGTGAAAAAGTTCTGCAATCGGGTAATGGAGGACTTGGTAATCGGGTAATCTGGTAATTGGGTAAATTGAAAAGACTTTGCGACGAGTATCTCACCCCGCCTTTTTGTGAGTTGACACGACTATTACAGGCGCGTATGGTTACGCCCAACTCAGCAAAAACCTAAACCCAGGAGATAAACATGAAAGTGCGATTTGTTCTTTTTGTGGTGGGATGTGTGTGTCTGGTTCCAATTCTTTCCGCTCAGGATCCGGTCAAAGTTGATCCCAAGCATTACACCGTCGTGAGCGAAAACGATCGTGTACGGATTCTGAAGATTCACTACGGGCCGCACGAGAAGTCGGTCATGCACAGCCATCCCGACAGTGTGGCTGTGTTCCTCAGCGACGCCAAGGGACAGTTCACGTTTCCCGGAGGAAAGACGCAAACTTTTGAGACTAAAGCAGGCGAGACCATGTACACTCCGGCTGGCGTTCACTTGCCGGAAAACACTGGCGACGCTCCGCTGGATCTGATTCTGGTCGAACTAAAGGGCAAGGCGCCGGCGAAACCGCCCACGCCGCCAAAATCCCCGAAAAAATAATTTCAAGGCGCTGAGCGGCAATGCTTTTGCCGCTCAGCGCTGCTTTTGTGTTTAGCCGCGAATAAACGCGAATAAACGCGAATGGGAAATAGCAAGACCGAATGGCCGCAGATTAACGCATGAGAAAACTTCAAATCAAGAATAGTATTGGCAATTGGCCAAAACCTGAATCAAACAGCAAGAACACAAACCGAAACAAAACCGAATCAGTTGCGAATTGACGCGAATCATTTCAAACGCGCAAAAACGAGCGCGCGTCGGGACCCCGATTTCGCGCGCTCAGGATAAACTCTAAAACCCAACTTCGCGATTACAATAATCCATCCTTTTTTGCCAGTCTTTGGGGGGATCTTCACGTGCCGGAAGCCAAGCCCACTCTTGATCAGCTCAACCAGCAGCTTCGTCTGGCGAAAACTGCTGGCGATGCGCTGAAGCAGGCAATCGCTCTGAACAACCTGGGCACGTATTACAAAGAGCGGCGCGAGCACGTGGAGGCTATTGAGTTTTTCCTCGAAGCGCTGGATTTTTTCTCGCGTTTACCGGATCTGGAGCGCAAGGCAACCGTACTGAATAACCTGGGCACGACCTGCCATGATGCCGGCCAATTTGAGAAGGCGCTCGAGTACTTTGCCCTGGCGCTGGGAACGTACGGCACTCTCGAGCAGCCATTTGGGCAGGGCATGGCAGTCAATAACCTCGGAGGCGTGCATCTGGTAATGAAGCGCTATGAAGATGCGCGCAAGCAATTTGCGTTGGCGGTCAAATTTTTTCATCGAGCGAAAGCCGATTCGTGGGAGGCGCAGGCGCTGGAGAACGTTGCCGCGGCCGAGTCAGCGCTTGGCGACCGGAGAGCGGCGGTCGAAAGCTATGGCAAAGCGCTCGAGCTTTGGCAAAAACTCAATCAAGTGGAACGCCAGGCAATGATCCTGAGCCGCATCGCCAATCTGCATTCGGCGGCAGGAGAATCGGAAAGAGCGATTCAAGTCCACGAGCGGGCGCTGGCGCTCGCGCAAAAGGCCGCTAATCCATCTTTGCAGGCAGGCGTTCATACGAGTATTGGCCGCGCTTATGTCGACGTGAAAAATTGGAGCGCGGCACAGTCACAGTTTGAACAAGCAGGAAAAATCTCTGAGCAGGCAGGAGACAAGAGAGGCCAGGCAGTCGCGCTGCTGGAACTGGGCAAGCTCAGCGTGGCGGAAGGAAGAGAATTGCTGCAATCCGCGGCAAAGATGTTTAAGGAAATTGGCGATGCGGCGGGAGAGCAGGCTGCGGTTTCAGCCGCGAATTTGGAAAAAGCAAATAGCAAATAGAAATTAGCAAACAGCAAGAAGCAAAACCAACAGCAAAAGCAAAATCCAATTAGCCGCGAATTTACGCGAATCAACGCGAAAACATCCAAACCTGATTTAGCCGCAGATTTGCCAGATGTGCGCAGATCGAAAAGGGCAATGAAAACCAATACCAACGACGAAGAAGAGAGGAAATAACCCGAATTGACGCGAATCGAACGCCAGTCAATTCTGCTGATTACTAATCACTAAGTACTACAGCTTGTTTCAAAAATGCAGATTGAAACCGCCCGTTTGTTTAAGGCGCTCCGCTCCAACACCGGGAGCTGCGCGCCGGCCTTCGGCAGAGAGGAACAGGGCGACGTCTTTTTGTGCGTTTTACGCGGCTTGAAAGCCGCTCGGCACGACTCCGCAGCCATCACTCTCCCGCT
>DATDNH010000311.1:0-14706 GCA_036518395.1 Candidatus Angelobacter sp.
CAATGCCAGGACGACCATCGCGCCGGCAAAGGACCAGAGGAGAATCTGGAAATTCGGCAGCCAGCCGCCAATGGCTGAACCTAACAGAAAGAGGACCAGCGCCACCAATACGTTGAGCGTATTGATGGCGCGATGGTGAAAAGCATCTATGACGCTGCGCAGCGCAGAGTAGAACGCGAGAGGCACGGCACCCAGCACCAGGAGATTCACAATGAATCCTGTATCCGTATAAGCCGGACCGAGGTAGATACGAATCAGGCGGCTGCCGAACAGTTCAATGATCAGCACAATGGCGGCGGGAATGACGAGGGCGATGCGGCGAATAAGTACAACTTCATGGCGCACAGAGTTGAAGTCTCCGCTACCGAGGGCGCGGCTGACTTTCGGGAGCAGGATGATACCGATAGGCGCGAAGGCCGATGCAACCATGTTCACAATAGCAAGCCCGAACGCAACCATCCCGGCTTCCCGGATGTCAGTCAAATGTGCCGCAAAAATGGCCGGCAGTCCCAGCAGCGCCATAAAAGCAAAATCACCAGGAACGCGCTGAAGACCATAGCCCAGCAACTCGCGCGCTTCATTACGCGGCCTCTGCCACCCGTGTTGCATCGCGGTCAGCAGAAGAATGACGGCCGTTGCCACTGTCCATGCCAGCCCCAAATGCACCAAGTAGTCCGCTGGATCTTTATGGAACAAAGCAAAGACAACCAATGGAGCCAGACAATTGTTCATCACCTGGAGCGCATTGGCCCTACCCATCGCCATCCTGCCGCGGAAAAATGCGTAGAGAATCGCGTGCAAGGACATGCCCACGAGCATCAGTGCGACGGCAGGAATGAGGTATTGGCGCTCCTTGGCGCCGAACAGCAAATAACTGAACCAGTGCCGTCCGATCATGAGGGCTGCTGCCAGGGTCAGGGTGAATCCGCCGGCAGCCAATACTGTCGCAAAAAGGTAACGTGAGCAGCGCTGTGAATCTCCCCGGCCTTCCGCAAGCGCCAGATATCGCGGCAGGGCCACGCCGAAGCCCACCATTGTCACCGGCTGCAGAAACGCGACCACCCGACGGGCCACCGCATACTCGGAAAAACCGGTCTGTCCAAGCCAACTGGCAACAATCTTGTAGAGGATGATCTGCGAGATCATCACGAGAAATTCTGTGGCAAACGTCACTCCATAATTGAGCGCCGAGGCAAAGCGCAGACTCTGCTGATGGGGAGTGGCAGGCGCCTCCGATGTGACCAATTCCTGAGTATTGACAACGGCCATAGCTGCTAGCATCGAATTCTACAAAGATCGGTGTTTTTGGCAGGATTCCGCAATCATTTTCCTGCCCTCCTGTTGATGACCAACCACAAACAGGGAGATTGCACTAACTTCTTCGGCCCCACCAGAAGGAGTACTTCAATCTTTGTAACTGGACTGCCCGGACTGGATCCTGTCTGGCGCGCTCGATGGATTCGGCAAACAAGACAAAGGTGATGGCGACAAACAAGGCCGAAAACATTGTGACGGCGACAATCACAGTGCGGCGAGGGCTGATCCGTCTGAGCGGAGGCACCGCGGGCTCCAAAACCTGAATGATCGAAGCATCTTTGGCTTCGTCGATTCGCGCAATCTCGTATTCTTTGGTCAAGGCTTCCAGCAGCGACTCGCGATATCTAACCTCACGCAGCTTGCGAATGTACTCCAACCCCGCGCTGGGGACTTTGCCCATCGGGAAGTCGGCAATGGAGCCAGTAGTTTGACCTGCCTCGAAGCGCGCCTGTTGCGCTCGCAGGGAGGCCAACTCACTTTCCGCTCGCATCAAAGCCGGGTTTTTGTCGGTGGCCGCGATTCGCATCGCTTGCACTTGCGCCTCTTTGCTTGCCACCTGCGAGCGGAGGCGGACCATGGCTTCAATCATGGCTTTGGCCTGGCTATCCAGCTGAATCATGCCGGTTTTTTCCTGCGTCTGCTTGAGCGATTGCTCGGCGTTGGCCAGTTCTTCATTCACTTTTTGGACTTCATGCTCAAAAAAGAGCCGGCGCCGCCCTGCTTCAGTCACTCCCAGCGTCTGTGTGAGCTTTTGCAGTTCTTCTACGTAGCCGTTGGCAATATCAGCAGCTCGCTTAGGATCGCCGTCGCTTACGCCAATGCTGATCAGGCCATCTCTGGCGGCATTGATCTCGGATGCGCTCTGCAATTTCGACCGCGCCATCTCAATGTCTTTACACCGATAGACCTGGATCAGAGAAAAGCGCTGGACGAGACCGTCTGCCACGACGCGGCTGCGCAGCATGTCAATGTAGAGTTCACTGGGGCTGCGCAGATTCAAGTCTCGCGGGGCCAGCGCCGCCAGGGGGCCAAGCTGCGCCAGCAAAGCCGTCGCCGCGGACGGGTTCTGCTGCGGAGGCATGATCTTTGTCGTCGCCTGATAGATATAGGGCAGCCAGAGCGCAACAACAATAGCCACCACAGTTGCAATTGTCACGAAGGTGAAAATAAACGTCTTATGATCGCCGATGACGGTGAGTCGATCAATGAGGTCAGCGCCCTTTTCGTCATCGAGGGCGGAGCCACCAAGCGCGACTTGCAGATCGGGATCTATTTTCGTGGTTTGCATAACCTCACAGAACGTTACGGCAAAAGCACAGCTATGGCCGCAGCCCCCAGTCCGACCTGGGAGAAGATTTGCGTCCAATCCTTGAATCCCTGCATGCGTGCGCCACGATCCAGCTTCTCCGGCACTACCAGAGTGTCGCCGCGCATCATTTTGAGATTGCTGAAGCTTTGCCTCCAGACTCCCGAGAATCTCTGAGCGCTAACCGTGGAACCGTCAGCACGGATTACAAAAGCACGGCCGAAGTCGCCCTCTTTCGTCGCGCCGCCGGCAGCCTGTAAATAACTCCCGACCGTCTTTCCGGTTTTGTAAACAAAAGAATTCTCGTTATAAACAGAACCAATGACTGACACCGTCGCAGGTTGGAAAGGAACTACCAGGCGATCTCCATCCTCGAGCGCCAAATCCGGCAACGCATCAATCGTGTTCGCATCCGGTTTGAGCTCAAGAACGACCCTGCCCGTGGCCTTTAATTGCTTCATTTTGTCAAGCAGCCGGCGTTGTGAATCAATTCGCTCCCGTTCCGCCTCCTGGTTAGGGGCGATAGGCCGCTGCGCGGAGCGTTCCACGGATTGTTCCAACCTGCGGATGTATTCATCCAATCGGGCCTGCTGAGTCGTCTTGGTAGATTCACGCGTAAATTCGGCGCCATAGAGATACGCCTTGGGAGTAAGGCCTCCGGCCCGCGTGACGATGCGGCGGAGCGTTTCGCCGGATTCAGCCTGATAAACGCCCGCGTTATTAAACTCACCTTCCAGATGGACAAACTTGCTTTGTTCATCCAGCGGCACCTGGGCATCAGCCTGGGAGAAGACCGTGACGATGTCACCTGGTTCAAGAGCCAGGTTGTCTCGTTGTTCGCCTTGAATGGCGCGTCCTAAATTAAAGGACAGCAATTGTGTGGTGAGCTTTTGGGGATCGAAGCGCTCAATTACAGCATAAGTCCAGTTGATTTCCGCCGAAGGACGCTTCACCCTGTTTTTGAGTTCAGTTTCGGTGATCCTGGCGGTTTTCGGCTGTTCCTCACTGGTGACCTGATAGCGATGTTTCCAGTGCTCGCGAGTGACCAGGAAATCGCGGTCTGGAATCAAATCGCTGATTCGCATTCCCTGGCGCCAGGGATAATGTCCAGGCACAGCTACGTTGCCGCGAATTGTGACCGTCTCATCAAATTTACCGGAGATATCGAAAAACCTGACAATATCGCCGTCATGCAATTCCGTTTGCAGTCCTGCACTCGTGAGGAGGGCCTTTTCGGCTTTGCGCGAATGATGATCAACTATGTGCTCGATAATCGCGCTTTGGCCTTCCGCGGTGTTGCTCAAGCCTCCAGCATAGCCAATCACATCGCCAAGCGTGGTGTGGTCTTTCAATTCGAAAATTCCGGGGACGTTGACGCTGCCTGCGAGGGCAACCAATTGTCCAACCGGCGGAACATATATAACGTCGCCCGGCAGCAGTGTGCCGTCCTGGGATTCGTCGCCACCGGTCAGCAAGTCGTAAAGATCAAAATTGGCAATGAGCCTGCCCCGCCGCTTCAACTGAATCTGGCGCATGGAGCCGCGTTTCTTGGGCCCGCCCGAAGCAAAGAGCGCGCTGACCACGTTCCCCAACGAACTGATGGTGTAGGTTCCGGGCCTTTTTACCTGGCCCACCACCAGCACCTGGATGGAACGCAACTTACCCAAAGTTACGTTGATTTCGAAATTACGGTAGTACTGCGCCATGGCTGAGCGCAGGTAATTCTCCAATTGGCCGTAGCGAAGTCCGGCAACATGAACAGTACCGACAGTACGCAAATAGACGGCGCCGGTACGATCCACCAGCGCGCGATAATTTCCGTCCACCTGGCCCCACACCTGGATCAGAAGTTCGTCACCCGGGCCGACGATGTGTTCTGCGGGAACAGGTATCTTGTCCATCGCGGTGAAAGCCGGATTCTCCTGTTGAAACAATTCCTGGCCAAAAATTGGCAGCTTGGAACCGATCGCGCCAGTCACGAATAGCTGGAATGGGATATCAGCTTCCCGCGGTTCCACCCGGCGGGGACGGACCTGTTCGCGCCGCAATATGGTATTTTGGTCGTCGTCTTCCTCGGTTGGCCTTTGCTGATTGGGCTGTTGAATGCGCACTCGCGTGCGTTCTTCGTTGGGTTGACCCGATTCCGGCCGCGTAGTTATGTCACTGTCCTCAGTCGGAGACATATCATCCCCGTCATCCTGCCTGTCCAAAGAATCTCTGGTGGTCGGGCTCTGCCGCGTTCTAATGTCGTCTCGCGTGGTTTGCTGAGGCAGAGGATCCTGAGTTTGAGAGGCAGCGGAAATGGAGAGCGCCGCGACCGCCAACAACGTGAAAAGAGAGCTTTTCAGCACAGACTGTACTCCGTCCTTAGAGGACCCCGGCGGAAAGAACAGGATTTGGGGCTAAAAGTCCCACCAGTATACGAACAGAGCTGGCTTGCTGCAACTCTCAAGGCTGGCAATATGAGTGTATGAACAGTGTTGAGGGCACGATTTAAGCGCCGCCGCGAAGAAGTCCCGCGCCACCGCAAGAGCATTTGCCGCAAACGAGTCCTGTTACTTAATTCCTGCAAAACCCTGGCTTTCCCCGAACCTCCTTTTACAGATTTTCTGCTAGTCTTCCGCCGCACTTTTCTCAAAATATTTGGCCGATGCGGAAGCGGCCCAGCTATATTCCGGGACCAATTCCTGAACGCTTCGCCGCAGCTTGTCCGGGTTGGCGTTGGCTAACTGGCGCCGAAGCTCATCCAGCTTCTTCCGCAGCTCCGTCCAGGGAGCGATTGCGCCACGGGCCTTGTTGATGCGGTCGTGACTTGTAGACAACACCTCTTCGTTTACGTAGAAGAGTTCCTCATCGATCTTTTCGCCCGGCCGCAAACCGGTATAGGTGATGGTTACATCGTCCAGATGCTTGCCGGAGAGCTTCACCAGGTTGCGCGCCAAATCAAGTATCCGGACCTGCTCGCCCATATCCAGCACGAGAATATCTCCATGTTCCGCGATCGCGAACGCCTGGATGACCAGGGCCACGGCTTCTCCCAGCGTCATGAAAAACCGACGGGCTTCCGGATGTGTGAGCGTGAGCGGCTCGTTGTTCCGAAGTTGTTCCTGAAGAACCGGAACAACGCTTCCGGCAGTGCCGAGCACATTTCCGAAGCGAACGGAAGCGCACCGCATGCCTGCATCAGGACGTGACGCCAGCAGAAGCTCTCCGATTCGTTTGGTTGCGCCCATGATGCTGCGGGGATTCACAGCTTTGTCCGACGATACCAGCACGAAACTTTCACAGCCGGTTTCTTCGGCCAGGTCGAGCAAGGTGATGAGGCCGACAACATTGTTCTTGATGGCCTCTTCGACATTGGCCTCCATCATGGGCACATGCTTGTACGCCGCTGCGTGGAAAACCGTGCCCGGGAGGTAGCTCTCAAAAATTGACCGCATGCGTTCCGAATCGGTGACGTCCGCTACGCGCACGATCAGGTCAGAGTGAATCCGGCGGCGCTTGAGGTCGGCCTGGAGATGGAACAATCCGGTCTCGCACTGGTCCACGCACACCAGGCAGGCCGGGTCGTACTGGATGATCTGGCGGCAGAGCTCAGAACCTATGGATCCTGCCGCCCCGGTGATGAGAACGCAGCGTCCTTCAATTTCACGACGCACGGCGGCGAGATCCATGTTAACCGGCCGCCTTCCCAGGAGATCTTCCAGCCTGAGTTCGCGCAATTCTTTCATGCTGACGGTGCCATTCAGAATCTCTCTGAGCCCAGGCAGGGTCCTGAATTGCACTCCGGTCTGGCCGCAGATTTCGAGGAACCGTTCCATCTGCTTGTCTGTGGCTGAGGGCACGGCAATCAGAATTTCGTCCACATCGTGCAGTTCCACCAGTTTCGGCACGTCGCCTACCTTGCCGAGGACTTTGATGCCGTTGATTTTCAGTCCCATTTTGGATGGATCATCATCCACGCAGCCCACTGCGACATATCCACTTTCAGGCCGGCGAATTTCACGCAGAATGGCGTAGCTGGCCGCGCCTGCGCCGATGACCAGGCATCGCCGGCTGGACTTTACGTCAGCGCTGACCGAGTCCGCCAGGGCACGAGAGCCAATTCGAGCCCCTGCCAGAAAGAGAATTGCGATCACAGGCTCAAGCAGGTAAATCGAACGCGGAAATCCGCTGAGCCGCCAGAATCCGGTTACCACGATCCAGAACGCAAGCGTACTGGCGCCCACTGCTTTGATCACATTGATCGCGTCCGGAATGCCGGTGTATCTCCACCAGCCATGGTGCAAATTGAAAATTCGGATGGCGATAAGTCGCAGCGCGATCAAAACCGGCGCCACTGAAAGGAGCAGTTTCTTTTCCGGCAGGCCAAAGTCAAACCGCAAAAGCCAGGCAGCCAATAGCGACAGGAACGTCAGCGCGCCCTGAAAACTCAGGACAAAGTAAGCAGAGTGCCGAAGAAGATTCCTGGCGAGCTTTCTTTGCTCAAGTCTGGACCGCCGCTCAGCGGGAACGAACTGCATTTCATCGCGGCCAAGAGCAGGGCCATTGCCGTTCGAATTTTGAAAATGAGAGTTAGGCTCCTGATTCATTTAGTAGGACCTTTTCAAAAAATGCGAATAAATTTTGTTGCGAAATACACTCTGCTGCTGGACAAATTTCACATGTAAACGTTTCCCTTTGGCTTGCGCAATGATGCAGCGTGATGGCGGAGCGGCGATCTCTTCCTCGCCGGGACACAGCGGTGAGATTAATAAAGACGCGTGACGCATGGTTGGGCCTTGAAGCACGGCAGATACTTCTCGATTACCCTCCTGCGTTCGGCTACCTGGGGTTGATAAAGCCGCCGCTACCTCAGCAACGCCGCGCAAGATTCAAATTGTGCTTGCTTAATGCGGGAAAATTCTAGCATTGCTTTCTGAAGCTGTCATTCACGATTTTCATTAAAGTGCGGCGATAGTAATCCTTAATTAAGCCAACACTGGCTCGCAATACGATATTGAAAGGCGCCGACAAAAATCGCCCGTGCCGTCTATTAAAGCTTTTTAAGCATTGCTGATTCGCAGTCCGGTGTTTTGGTGCGTTCATCGCATTACCGAACCTTCGAACTCATCGGCATGAGGAGAATCCGTAAACAGAAAAAATTAAGTGGCAAACCGGTTATAGAGGACGAAAAAAAGCAGTATCCCGTTCGACAGCCCAGATTTGAAAGCTTATTTCGGATCTGGCCTAAGAAATGAAAATTGGGCAAGGGTGGCAACTCTGGGCACGATTCGGATGAATTTTGAAGAGAAGTAATTATGGCGCTTATTTAAGTGGTTCTTATATCAGTAAGTAGATGGATCCTTTATGGAGATTGTTAAAAGACGGGCTAAGAGATTAAAAGGTTCATAAGCGCGTGGTGCCGGGAGGGGGAGTTGAACCCCCACGAGGGGTGAACCTCGGCGGATTTTGAGTCCGCTGCGTCTGCCAGTTCCGCCATCCCGGCGTTTCGGTAGGTACTATCAGATTAGCACATACTGCAGGTCACAGGTCACAGGTGACAGCAATACACCGGGTACAGGGGACAGGTGACAGGGAACAGGGCAGCAACACCTATGCTATCGTTGTGCGCACTGGAGGTACATTCTCATGGCCGACAACAAATCACTCACGCATCGCTGGTTTGAAGAGGTGTGGAACCAGGGCAAGGAAAGCACAATCAACGAACTGCTGGGTTCCAATATCGTGGCGTTTGGCCTGGGCGAGGGCGGGACGGAAGTCCACGGCAAGCAGGAATTTAAACAGTTCTTCGATAACCTGCGGAATGCTTTTCCGGACATACATATCACGATCGAAGATACTATTGCCGAGCGCGACGAAGTTGTGGTGCGCATCGTGATCGAAGGGACGCACAAGGGAAACGGACTGGGCGTCGCTGCCACTGGAAAGAAGATACGACTGGCAGGGATCTGCATCATCCAGTTCGCCAATGGCAAGCTGATCAAAGGCTGGAATAGTTGGGACCAGCTTGGAATGTTTCAGCAGCTCGGCCTGACTCCCGTTCCCAAATCAGACCCATTTTTGGAAGCGCGATAGAACAGGCAACAGGTCATCCACGGCACGCTGGGACCTTCGGCAGGCAACAGGCAACAGGGATGAGATAACGTTTTGATTTGACGACCTTTGGTTTGCGATTTAGCCCAGAAGCCCGCACGCTTAACTGAACGGTGTTCCCCTTTATGGGATCACGGCCCCCTCCCCAGGAATTTATCGCTCTTCGCCAGCGGGAGTGGCTCGTACCGCGAAAAAAATCCTCAGCACCAGCTAACCGCCACGATACTAAGACGTCTTAGTACATAGACGGCTCAATATGCCTAAGTCCGATGCCTTACAAGGCGCGCTCGATCTCCTGGTGCTGAAGGTGTTGATGCGCCGTTCTCCTCTCCATGGCTATGCCATCATGACGGCCATTCAAGAGATCTCGGACGATGCTCTCCGCGTGGAGGAGGGCTCGTTGTATCCAGCGCTCCATCGCATGGAAGAAGCCGGCTGGGTTCGTGCCAGATGGATTAACAAGCCAAATGGCAGGCGAGCGCGAATTTACGAATTAAGTCCCGCAGGAAAGAAGCAGTTAGTGGTGGAAGAAGCGCGCTGGAACCATGTGACGGCTGCCGTAAATCGCGTGCTAAGGATGGCCTGATATGTCTCTATGGTCGCGAATTGCAAACACCTTGCGCGGTAATCGTGTGAACCGCGAAATTGACGAAGAATTGCAGTCGCACCTGGAAGAAGCCATTGAGAACGGGCGCGATCCGGCCCAGGCACGTCGTGCCCTGGGGAATGCCCTGAGATTGCGCGAGCAGGCGCGCGACTTCCGCATTCTGCCCTGGCTCGATTCCCTGAAGATGGACGTCATCTTCGGATGGCGACAGGTCCGCAAGAACAAGATTACTTCGGCGGCTGCGGTGCTCTCGCTCGCTCTCGGTATGGGCGCATCTACGGCGGCCTTCCGGTTGATTGACGCTCTCTTGCTGCGCCCGCTGCCCATCACCGATCCGGCCAATCTCTATGGTCTCTCGCACCTTATCACAGGCGCCAACGGTGAGATCCAAGTGGGGGACACCTGGATATATCCGGCCTTTGCACAAATGCGACAAGCAGTGAAGGGCAAAGCCGAGTTGATCGCGGTGTCTTTGGATTATGTTTCCGACATCACATACGCCTCGGACGCCGATATGGAAAAGGCAGACGTGCAATTTGTCTCGGGATGGATGTTTTCATCCTTTGGGTTGCGTGCTGCCGTCGGCAGGCTGATTACGGAAAGCGATGACACTACTCCCGGAGCCCATCCTGTAGCAGTGATCTCCCACGATTACTGGACTCGCCGTTTCGACCGTGATCCTAAGGTGGTGGGCCGGACGTTCCGGATGGGCACGAAGCTTTATCAGATTATTGGAGTGGTGGATGGCCCATTCAGCGGCACCGAGACCGGCTCCATGACGGCAATCTTTGTGCCGACAATGATGAGTCCCAAAGTCCAACGCACCGACGCCTGGTGGCACCGGACGCTGGTGCGGCTCTTGCCTGGATCCAATGCGGAAGCGGTTCGCCAGCAGCTTGCCGCGACATGGCATGCAATCGCTGCAGAAAGGATGCGCGGGATATCGGGAATGTCACGCGAGGCCCTCGATCGCCGCCTGAATGAGCCAGTGTTAATGGAGCCGGCGGCCGCCGGAACTTCCTCTTTGCAGAGGGACTATCGCTCATCGTTATGGATGTTGGCTGCTCTGACCGCACTTGTGCTGTTGATCGCCTGCGCCAATGTAGCCAATTTAGTCACCGCGCAGGCAGAATCGCGCAGCCGAGAAATGGCGTTGCGCGTTTCTCTGGGTGCCGGCCGCTCGCGATTGGTGCGGCTCGTACTGCTGGAAAGCTTTTGGATTGCGCTGCTCGCAGCCGCTGCCGGCCTGGCGTTTGCATGGTGGGCCGCTCCCTTCGTAGTAAATCGAATCGATCCAGCAACGAATCACGTCCGGCTGTTGCTCCCATTCGACTCCCGCTTGCTTGGCTTCGCCATCGTGCTGACGGTGGCTGTGACACTGACATTTGGGGCTCTGCCCGCATTGCGCGCCTCGCGGATCATGCCCGCTCGCGTGCTGAAGGGCGGAGACGATCCGAAAGCGCATCGTCGGCTGATGCATTTGCTGGTTGCCGGCCAGGTAGCATTCTGCTTCATTGTTCTGCAGGTGGCGGGTCTGTTCGTGGTCACTTTCCAGCGGCTCACCAACCGGCCCGTTGGATTCTCTCCCGAACAGGTGCTGGTGATGGATACGGTTGCGGTCCAACCTCAACTCCCGGCCATTTGGGAACAAGAGCTTGAGCATCTGCGCAGCCTTCGAGGTCTTGAGTCGGCGGCCGTTTCGAGCGACACCCTGCTTTCGGGTTGGGCGACGAACAATTTCATCTCCGTCAACGGCGCTCCTCCCAACCTGGTCTTGACACAAATGCTTGATATCTCGCCAGGATGGCTGCACGTGATGCGCATCCCGTTGCTCAGCGGCCGCGATTTCCGGCTGGAAGATGTGTACCCCGGAGCTGCCATTGTCAACCAGGCATTCTCGCGGGAGTATTTCAACGGCCAGGACCCGGTGGGAAGACGCTTTGAAGTTGTCATGGAGCACAATCAGCGGCTTGGTTTCGAGATAGTGGGGTTGTGCGGTGACGTGGCATATCTCAATGTGCGCGAACCGATGCCGCCACAGGCCTATTTTCCGTTTCGTTCGCTGGATGCTTCTGGGCAATTGGAGGCGACGAAAGAGGCGGTCATTTTGGTGCGGACCTCAGCTTCCGATCCCATGTCGATGGCAACGGTACTGCCGCGTGAAATTCCGGCGGGACGCTCGGAATTTCGAGTCAGCAGTCTCCTGCCACAGACCGAGATTAACCAGGCGCACACTGTGCGCGAGCGGCTGCTGGCCATGCTCTCGCTGTTCTTCGCTACGGTGGCTCTGTTGCTCGCCGGTGTCGGCCTTTACGGCGTGCTGAACCACTCAGTGTTGCAACGTCGTCGCGAAATAGGAATACGAATGGCGGTCGGAGCGCAGGCTTCGAATGTCGCCCGGCTCGTGACTTCGCGAATGATTGCCGCAGTGCTGGCTGGCGCCACGGGCGGACTTGTCTTTGGTCTGTTATGCGCCGAACGGCTGGAGGCTCTGCTGTTTCAAGTGCGAGCTACGGACGCCACCATGCTCATGCTGCCCTTCGCTGCACTTGCGGCGGTTGCAGTCCTGGCAACGATTCCGGCGGTATTACGCGCCGTGCACATCGATCCCCTGGTTATGCTGCGTACCGAGTAGATACTTTCCTCAACGGCACGGGCCACAAGCAAACTCGGATCCGGCATCCCGCCCTAACCTGCTCTCTGTTCCCTGTAACCTATCCCTTTGCTCCCTTGCGCCGCCTGCGCCAGAAACGCGTCCATCCGCGCATTGGCCGATGCGGACAGCGCCATCGGGAATGCGGTGAATCCATGCGCCCCACCTGGATAGATGGCCAGCTCAGCCTGGTTCCCAGCGGCAATCCAGCGGGCATACATGAACAGGCTGTCATCGAGCAGGGCATCGCGCGTCCCTATGGTAAAGAGCGCCGCCGGCAATCCTTTCAGGTCTGCATACAGCGGCGAGATATCAGGATCACGCCAGTCTTTTTTGTCCACGTTCGCCAGATACGCCTCAGAGAACTTGATGATGTCAATCGTCCGCAGCACCAGGCGCTCGTCACCGAACGATTTCTGGCTGGGCGTCATGGAGAGATCGAATGCGCCGTAAACAAGATTCGCAGCCTTGAAGCCGGTGAAGCCGTGGCGGTCGCGCATGCGCAGCAGTGTAAGCACAGACAGGTGGCCTCCGGCCGATTCGCCACCAATGGTTAGCAGGTCAGAGCCAAATTCCGATTTGGAATTCTTGGCCAGCCACACCGCGGCGGCCTCGCAATCGTCCGGCCCCGCGGGATAAGGATTTTCAGGCGCCAGCCTGTATTCCACACTTACGCACGCCAGGCCCGTGTTGCGGGCAACGCGCTCCAGCATGCTGTCCTGCAAATCAGACGCACCCAGTACCCAGCCTCCGCCATGAATGTGAAGGTAAACCCCGTTCGGATGATCGGGAGCAATCACGCGCAAAGGTACTTTATGGCCGTTCCGGCCCGCAACGGTAACCGTGCGCGCTCTCTCCGACCTGAGCGCAGGCGGAAACGGCCCTTCGCCGCGGGCACGGGCGTCTCGCACCGTTTGTGCACCCACGTCCCACCAGTTACTTACGGTACTGAACAGCTTTATCAGCGCATCGTTGAATGCGTGTGTCTCCGCAGAAATGGCTTCCGGTTTAAACAGCTCCGGATCAAAGAATTCGCTCATGACATTTCCTTTGGACGCAATAGTATCAAAGGCAGACAGGCGGGGTTAACCAATGCGCGCGCTTTGTCCACCATCCACGGGCAGCATGGCTCCAGTGATGAACCTGGATTCGTCAGAGGCGAGGAAGAGCGCGGCAAAGGCGACGTCCCAGGCCGATCCCATCTTCTGTCCCAGCGGAACGCGGGCTTCACGCTGGCGAATCAATTCCTCTTTTGGAATTCCTCGCGATCTTGAGATGCCTTCGATCGCCATGGGCGTATTCATGAGGCCAGGCATGATTACGTTGGCGCGAATATTGTATTTTGCGTTCTCCACGGCAATCTGATGAGTAAGCGCGTTCACGCCAGCTTTGGACGTCTTATAAGCCACGATGTTGGCTGAGCAGACTGCTGCAATGGAAGAAATATTGATGATGGATCCGCTGTGCTGCTCCCGCATCACCGGCAGCGCGCTCCGGCAGGACAGAAACATGCCTTTAAGATTTACTTGCATAATCTTGTCCCATGATTCTTCGCTCAGGCTCAGGATTCCGTCGTCCCCCGTTCCTATTCCCACATTGTTGTGCAGAATATCCACGCGGCCGTAGGTCTCTATTGTTGCCCGGACAAAGGCCTGGCAATCCCGCTCGCTGGTGACGTCGGCGGGAAAGGTGAAGCACGTTCCACCTTCGCTTTTGATTGAAGTCTCGGTCTCAAGCGCGGATTCGCGGTTGCAGTCAACCAGGGTCACGCGGGCGCCTTCGCGCGCGAACAGAATCGCCGTGGCGCGACCATTGCCTATGGTATCTCCCGGCGTCTGGCCGGCTCCCACAACGATCGCGACCTTGTCTTTAAGTCTCATGAGGCAGCCTTCAAAAAGCCTCATGGGGAAAGCCTTCAAACTCTTCTTCCAACTGAACCCCGATGGAGTTCAGCACCATAGAGACCAGGCTGTACTGGCCGGCGGTGAAGAGCAAATCCAGAAGCTGTTGCGTGTTGTAGCGCGCCGCCAGCGCTTTCCAGGTGGGGTCGCCGATGCGGCGATCGGCGTGGAGCTCGTCCACCGCGCGAAGCAGAAGGGCCTCAAATGGATCCCATCCGGGCGCGTCCGGTCCGGCGGCGATCCGCCGGATATCTTCGTCGCTCAGCCCCACCATTTTGCCGATGGCCACGTGGTGGCCCCATTCGTATTCCGCCCGACAAAGCCAGCCCATGCGCAGGATAACGATTTCCCGCTCCCGCGGAGGAAGCGACGATTTCCCCATGATGTGGGTACCGAATACGAGCCATCGCTTCAAAAGCTTGGGGTGCCGCGCCAGGGTAGAGAAGATGTTGAAGACGCGGCGATCGCTCGCGACGGCTTTCAGAATTTCCCTGGTTTCATCGTCCAACTCAGATTGCGGAAGTGGTGCAATGCGTGGATTGTGGAGAGGCATTAGAGCTCCTTCATTCGTTGTTTTTATAAATTTTCCCGCCTTTCATCACAAACACAACCCGGCGCACGGCAGTGATGTCCTTCAGCGGATCACCATCGAGCGCAATAATGTCTGCCTGCATGCCCGGCGCAATCGAGCCAATCTGGTCCTGCATATTGAGTGATTCCGCAGCGCGGGAGTTGGCGGCCACCATCGCGTCCATCGCATTTTGTCCTGCCTGCACGCGATAAATGAATTCCTCGGCATTGTGGCCATGGGCTCCTGCTACGGCAT
>DATDNH010000312.1:0-13693 GCA_036518395.1 Candidatus Angelobacter sp.
CACTGCGGGATCATGCCTGCAAAACGCGGTCACTTCTTTTCATCTACGTCTACATACTCAGCGTCAATCACGCCTTCATCTTTCTTTTGCTGCTGATCGCTTGCGCCATCGCCAGGAGCGCCGGCGGTTGAACCAGCTCCCGGAGGCGGCGTCTGCGATGCTTTGTACATCACTTCAGCCAGCTTATGCGAAGCCTGCGTGAGACGTTCACGCGCTGAGTTCATGGCTGCAGCGTCGCTGCCTTCCAGCGCCTTTTTGGCATCTGCCAGGGCAGTTTCGACGTTGCCTTTTTCATCACCCGAGATCTTGTCGCCGTGCTCTTTCAACATCTTCTCGACGTTATAGACCATGTTGTCGAGTTGATTGCGGCTCTCAATCTCTTCGCGCTTGGCTTTGTCTTCCGCCGCGTGCGATTCGGCTTCCTTGGCCATGCGATCGACTTCTTCCTTGCTCAGGCCGGAAGATGACGTAATCGTGATCTTCTGATCCTTGCTGGTGGCCATGTCTTTCGCCGTTACGTTGAGGATGCCGTTTGCGTCAATATCGAACGTCACCTCAATCTGTGGCATGCCACGCGGCGCCGGGGGAATGCCGGTCAAATGGAACTTGCCCAGCGTCCGGTTATCACGGGCCAGAGGACGTTCACCCTGCAGCACGTGGACCTCAACCGAGGTCTGATTGTCCGCCGCGGTGGAGAACTTCTCCGTCTTGCGCGTCGGAATCGTGGTATTGCGCGGGATCATCTGAGTGGCCACGCCGCCCAGGGTCTCGATCGAGAGCGTGAGCGGAGTCACGTCCAGCAGCAACAGATCTTTCACGTCGCCTGCCAGCACTCCTGCCTGCACAGCCGCGCCCACAGCCACGACTTCATCCGGATTCACCCCTTTGTGCGGCTCTTTGCCAAACAGCTCTTTCACCAGCGCCTGAATGCGAGGCATACGCGTTTGTCCGCCGACCAGCACCACTTCGTCGATGTTCTTTGGCTCGACATTCGCGTCTTTCATTGCCTGCCGGCACGGTGCAACCGAGCGCTGGATGATGTCTTCCACCATCTGCTCCAGTTTGGAGCGGCTCAGCTTCTTTACCAGGTGTTTGGGGCCGCTGGCGTCCGCGGTAATGAACGGCAGGTTGATCTCGGTTTCCATGGTGGTAGAAAGCTCGATCTTGGCTTTTTCCGCCGCGTCTCGCAGCCGTTGCAAGGCCATCTCGTTGCCCTTGCTGCGCAAGTCCAGCCCTTCATCTTTCTTGAATTCGTCAACCAGCCATTCGACGACGCGCTGGTCAATATTGTCGCCGCCCAGGTGCGTATCGCCGTTCGTCGACTTCACCTCAATGACGCCTTCGCCCACTTCCAGAATGGAAATATCGAAGGTGCCGCCACCGAAGTCGTAGACGGCAATGGTTTCGTCCTTCTTTTTGTCCAGTCCATAAGCCAGCGCCGCGGCGGTTGGCTCATTCACGATGCGCTTTACATCCAGGCCGGCAATCTTTCCTGCATCTTTAGTCGCCTGGCGCTGCGCGTCGTTAAAGTACGCGGGAACGGTAATCACCGCTTCGGTCACGCTTTGTCCCAGATAGTTCTCCGCCGCCTTCTTCAGTTTTTGCAGAATCATGGCCGAGATCTGTGGGGGAGTGTGGTCTTTCCCCTGCGCTACCACAGCAACATGGTCTCCCTGGCGGACCACTTTGTAAGGGACCATCTTCATTTCATCGTTCACTTCTTCATACCGGCGGCCCATGAAGCGCTTGATCGAATAAATCGTGTTTTCAGGATTGGTAATTGCCTGGCGCTTGGCCACCTGGCCTACCAGACGCTCGCCCGATTTGGTAAACGCCACAACCGATGGCGTGGTGCGACCCCCTTCTTCGTTCTCAATGACCTTGGGTTCTCCGGCTTCCATTACGGCTACCACTGAGTTCGTGGTACCCAAGTCAATTCCTATGATTTTTCCCATGGCTTACAGCCTCCCTACCTTATAAGTGCTTAAAAATGAACAAAATCCAGCTCACAGCAACTCCATTATGAGAGTTGAGTCAGTTATTGTCAAGTATTAGATGGGCGAGGCAGGCGTGAGGTTGCAGATTCAACGCAGGACTGTGGAATGTCTGGTCTGCCGGCACGAATAGCCCTCGTGCAACCGCGATTCCAGCCGCCGTTTAGCTTCTTCCGGAATGAAAGCGGCGCGAATTGCGGCCATGTTGCATCGGAGAAAATCCGCTTCGGTCCAGGCAAAGACGCGCTCAAGTTCACGGTATTCGCGTTTCAAAGTGGTGAGCGTCATAGTGCGGCAGTCCGTATTGATGCCCAGCGGAACACCGAGCTTCGCCAACTTGTCAACCGGATGGTCTTCTAAAGTCTCGCAGACATTCGTTTGCACATTGCTGCCGGGGCTTACTTCCAGATGAATGCCATTTGTTTTGAGAAACTCGACTAACTCTGGATCTTCAATGCTGCGGATGCCATGTCCAATCCGGCTGGGCGCCAGTTCGCGCAGTGTTTCCCAAACACTGGAAGCGCCAGCTCCTTCTCCGGCATGTGCGGTCAGGAATATTCCACGCTCGCGGGCGTAATCGTACGCCGGCCGGTGCGGAGCCAGAGGGAAGGCGGCTTCGTCCCCGGCGATGTCCAGGGCGACCACTCGGGTACCACGAAATCGTTCCACGAGCTTCGCTGTTTCGAGGCTTTGTTCGCGCGTGAAGTGCCTGAGGGTGCAGAGAATGATCCGCGCCTCAATCCCGGTTCTTTCAATGCATTTCTCGACTGCATTGTCCACAGCCTGGACGACTTTTTCGGGAAGCAGGCCTTTCTCAAGGTGCAGAAGCGGCGCATAGCGCAGTTCTGCGTAAATCACCCCATCAGCCTCCAACTGCTCAAAAACATCCTCGACCGCCAGTTGCAAAGACGCCACGGACTGCATTAATTCGACGGCTGGCCTTGCATGGGTCAGGCATTGAGCCAGGTTACGACATTTGGGTGGAGCTATGAAAATGTGCTCGTATTCCTGCCTGGTGATGCCGGGCCGCAAGCGGGAGACCAGCTTGTAACTGAGTGAGCAATCGAGGTGAAGATGCAGTTCAACTTTGGGGAGGGCTTGCATTCAAGCAGCTTAACACTTCCGGTAGTCGGGCGCGCCGTGATGACCTGTAAGCTATAGCTGTTGCTGTTCGGTTCGCTGTGGCCTGTTGTCTATTGCCTGTTGCCTGGTTTATTGCGGGCGCGCTTCTTTATGGCGCAGAACAAAATCATCTACTACAGCCGACGAGAAAGCAGGAAGGTCATTCTGATTGCCAGTCTTTTCGACCGGCGGCCCCACAGGATACTTCGGCAGCACCTCTCGCAACGCCCAGTCGATTCGCGCTACTGCTTCGTTAATGAGTTGCAGTTGTGAAGCATCGCTGCTGCTCTTCGATCCTCCGGCATACCGGATCACCTGGAGCGCGTTGCGAATGTGGTGATTCAACTCCGCGATCATGCGCATCCGCTGCTGCACTATCTCGTGCTTGATCCGTTCGTTCCGGAGGAACTGATAAAAAAGCAGGCCTGCGACGATGCCAATGATCGAACTGCCCATCAACATCAAGTCCCGGCGAGGGACTCCTTCCCGGAACAATAGCGAGTTAAGACCAAACCCGAGAGCAGCGACAGCCACCGCGACGAGGAAGGAAAGAAATAATGATTGCCGGGCCGAAAACGCTTGCAGAGAGGATTTGTGATTCACAACTTGGTTAGAATAACGCAAAAAATCCGCGCGGCAACAGGGTTGACAAATCTTAATACCAAAAGACAGTAGTTAGTACTTAGTATTTAGTACTTAGCCAGAACAAATGCCCAAACCGAAGCCCGGTGTTTGTGGCCTGCTTGTGCCGTCGCGCTGCGGTCTGGCACACGCAGATGCCGCTTGTGCTGTTGGTTTTGGGTTTGCCTTTGGTTTTGCTCTTAGCTCTCTTAGCTAAGTACTAATTACTGATGTCAATCACTGTTATTTCCGGTCGTGCAAGAAACCTTGCTCGCGGCGGGTGGCCCTCCAGTCCAATTCCGCAGTTTACATAGAGCCAGGAACTGCCGACCGCATGCAGCCCACGCTCATATTTCTTGTCGAACCTCGAGTAAGTCACCAGCGCCCCATAGAAAGGCAATGCGATCTGCCCGCAATGCGTGTGTCCGGCCAGGTAGAGATCAATTTTGTCGTGCTGGACAATGTTTACTTCATCGGGAAAATGAAACAAAAGAATAGAGAACTGCTCTTTAGGCGCTCCCGCCAGCAGGGTAGGCAGAAGATATTCCTGATTCGTGGCGGCGCCGGCAATCCAAACTGGCGTGCCATGAATCTGGATGGACTCGGCTTGCGCGTTCAAATAGTGGGCCCCGGTTCCGGCGAAGAAAGAGGGCGACTGGAAGTTTTCCCGCCATTTCCGGACCATGTCCACATCCCAGTTGCCCAGAACTACATATGTGGGCGCGATGGCAGACAGTTGTGAAAGCACCTCGTGGGCCACAGGCACACCCTCAGGCCGCATGACCGTGTCGCCGGCGTATGCAATCAGGTCAGGATGTTGATCGCGGATGATGGCGGCCAGCCGCTTTTCCAGGCGGATCCTGCCGTCACAGTGGAGATCGGAGATTTCAACGATGCGCAGGTATTTTCCGGCCGGCAGCTTTGGGTTGTGCAGGGACACATGCGTTATCTGCGGCCAATAGGGTTCGACTTCATAAGCGTAGACAATGCAGCCTGTGCCGATCAGAGCGCAGACATAGAGTGAGAATTCGAGCACAAAAACCCAGCGACGATCGGGTTTCCATTTCCGCAGCCTGCGAAAGGCAAAAGCGGCCGCCGCAGCATAAACGGCGAAGACAAAAACTACAAAAGTTGCCGCGCGAAGGTATTGATAATGCCAGCGAGAATCGAAGATGGGCTACTCCACCGTGACGGACTTGGCCAGGTTTCTGGGCTGGTCCACATCGCAACCCCGGCGAACGGCAATGTGGTAGGCGAGTAGTTGCATTGGAACAACCTCCAGCATGGGCAAAAGCAGTTCCGGAGCCTGCGGCACATAAAGCACGTGATCGGCTGCTTCCTTGATCTCTTCATCGCCTTCAACTGCCAGGGCGATCACCTTGCCTTCGCGCGCCTTTACTTCCTTCATGTTGGAAAGGGTCTTTTCGTAGCGCAGCATGGATTCCGCATCGTTGGGATCTTTAGGCGCAAGGATCACCACCGGCAGGTCTTCATCGATCAGCGCGTTGGGTCCGTGCTTCATCTCGCCTGCGGGATAGCCTTCGGCATGGATGTAGGAAATCTCTTTCAGCTTGAGTGCGCCTTCGAGCGCGATTGGATAATGAATGCCGCGGCCGAGGAAGAGAAAATCCTGCGAGCGCGAATACATCTTGGCCAGGTCTTCACATTCTTCGTCGCGGGTGAGCAACGCCTCCAGCTTGCCCGGAATTCTCACCAGCTCGGTGATCAACTGGCGCGCCTCATCCTGAGACGTGACGCCGCGCAATTCGCCCAGATAGAGAGCCAGCAGGAACAGCGCCGTGAGCTGCGCGGTAAAGGTCTTGGTGGACGCCACTCCGATCTCCGGGCCGGCGTGAGTGTAGATGGTGCCTGCGGCTTCGCGCGCGATCATGGCGCCGACGACGTTACAGATGGCCAGCGTCTTGGAGCCCTTGGCTTTAGCTTCACGCTGCGCCGCGATGGTATCGGCGGTCTCTCCCGACTGCGTGATCAGAAGCGTGAGCTCATGGTTGGAGATAATGGGGTTGCGATACCGCCACTCGCTGGCGTAGTCCACTTCCACCGGAACGCGCGCCAGCTTCTCAATCATGAACTTGCCTGCCAGAGCGGCGTGCCAGCTTGTGCCGCAGGCGGCGATGTTCAGCTTCTGCATATTACGGAATTCATCTTCCGTAATCTCCATTTCCTCGAGAAAAACTCTTCCCGTATCCAGCGAAATTCTTCCCAGCGCGGTTTCGCGGACGGCGCGCGGCTGCTCATAGATTTCTTTGAGCATGAAGTGCTTGAAGCCGCCCTTTTCCGCCATGATGGGGTCCCAGGTGATGTGCTGGACCTCACGCATGATGGGCTTGCCGTCAAAATCCATGAGCTGTACGCCTGCCGGCGTAATTACAGCCAGGTCACCGTCGTGCAGAAAGAAAAGATCACGCGTATGCGAGAGGATGGCAGGAACGTCTGAGGCAACAAAATACTCGTCATTGCCCAGCCCAATGACCGCCGGAGGGCCATTGCGCGCGGCCACAATCTTGTTGGGTTCCTCGACCGAGATCACCGCCAGGGCAAACACGCCGCTCAGCACCTGGACGGTTTTGCGCACTGCTTCTTCGAGCGTCGTGCGGTGACCGTTGCTCTTATTGAAGAAATTCTTTTCGATCAGGTGCGCGATGACCTCTGTATCGGTCTCTGTCGAAAACTTGTGCCCTTCTTCGATCAGTTTCTTTTTCAGGCTGAGATAGTTTTCAATGATGCCGTTATGCACCACCACGATCTTGCCCGAGCAATCGCGATGAGGATGGGCGTTTTCTTCCGTAGGACGTCCGTGCGTGGCCCAGCGCGTGTGTCCGATGCCGTAGGTCCCGTCCAGCGGCTTCAGGCGGATGATTTCTTCCAGGTTGCGCAACTTGCCTTCAGCGCGCCGCACCTCCAGGCCGTTGCCCTTTCCATTGCCCGCTACCGCAATTCCGGCCGAGTCATAGCCCCGGTATTCCAGACGACGCAGGCCGTCAATGATGACCGGTACAACGCGCTTTTTCCCGACGTAACCAACAATGCCGCACATAAGCAGTATTTAGTACTTAGTAATTAGTATTTAGCCTCAATCTTCTGATGCCGTGATTCTCTCCGAGATTCTTGATTCAATTCTACTCCCGAATATTCAAAACTCGCCCGCCGCGAAAGTCTCCAGCGAGCTGGCCTCTCGCCTGTTGCGATTAGGATGATTCTTCCAGCCTGTAGCTGAACTCCTCGATGACCGGATTCGTGAGCACTTCCTTCGCGATGCGCTCGACCTCTGCTTTCGCGGCACCTTTATCCAGGCCGCCCTCCAGCACCAGCTCAAAGAACTTGCCCTGGCGGACCTCTCCCACTCCCTTATAGCCCATCTTTTTGAGCGCACCTTGAATCGTTTTCCCCTGGGGATCAAGGACAGTGCTCTTAAGCATCACGGTTACGTACGCTTTCATGGATGAAGTTGATTATAGCGCGGGAGATTTGGGGCGCAGACAGATCGATCTGTTAACGCGAATCGAGAGCTATTCTCGTTCTCCCCAAAGCACCTCCTCCCAATCGGGAGATTCGGGAAAACGTTTAGGAAGGGGCGGAACCGGAGTACGGCCATAAAGAACATTCCAACGTTCCCAGGAAGATCGTGTAAAGACATCAGGAGGCGCATGGTCCAGTGCATCTTTGAAAGCCTCTTCTGAAAAATACTTCTTTGCAACTTGAATGTCTTCCTCAGTTCCAAAATTCATCAAATGCGCCAGAAAAATGCGTGGCCGCTTCAATGTCTGCTCCGGCGGATCAGACCACACAACACGTTTGACAACCTTCAAGAGCTCAGGCGGATAGTTCACGATTTCATCTCTCCTGTCCATGGCTTCATTGGAGGCAACTCACCTAGATTTATCCTTCGCGCTTCCTGAGCAAGATAATTTTGAATCGAAACTGGCAGACGTTGCAAGTCGCCGTCTTCAAAGAAGCTAAGGGCTTTTAAACTGAGTTTGGGATCAAAAATCAACCCGTGTACCGCTTCAGCGGCGCTCAGTGCCTGCGCGAGGGAAATCCCCGCCTTCAATAGCGCATAAATATCATAGTAATCTCTGTAATAAGGCGCCGTTGAATTAAGCCGAGTTTTGTGGCTGCAATATCCAAAAGTGATGCGACTCGCACTCTAGTGTCTCTACATTCAAGCGGTTCTTGCACCCGCTGTAATTTTAGTCCGCCAAAAAACGACACCTTTATCTCGCTGCCGCGATCGACTGAACAAGTCAAGGTGTTGGTGCCCTGCTGGAGGATAGCAGCCCCTTTCAAGTACGGAATCGTTTGGAGCAAATCCTTATCCTCGAACCGCGCCGTAGAAAAAAATCAAAGTCGTCTGATTGCCGGTGTCCAAGTTGAAGAGCCAAACCGGTACCGCCGTACAATACAAAGTGCCGAGGAGTGCTTGCCATCTCCCGCCACAATCGCTGCTGTGCGTCGCCTAAGATTTCAAGCCTAGGTCTGAAAACTTCCATACGGTTTCCAGCATTAGCTTAACTCATCGCCCGGATTTCTCACTCGAACGGCATTCCACGACACAGGGCCACTGACCCGCTTTGTCGCTTGTCCCCGAGCTCCCGGGCTTTCATTCTGTAGCCAGGGAGCAAGCCCATGCTGCACAAACTCATTCCGGCTTTCTTGCTGCTCACGGTGGCAGCAGCGCAAACGTCATTAACGCCTGATCATCCCGCCACAATCCTGCGCGAACTCTCGGAGAGTCAGCCACTCTCAGGGCCTACTCTGCTGATCTCCACGTATCAGCGCTATGACAGCCTGCGCCGCGGAAGGGAGCAGGAAATTGCCGTCGTCGTTTGCATGGTTCCTGGCCGATACCACTATTGTCCCGATTATGGCAGCCCGAATCACACCAACATTGAGCCTGTTGCGTTTGAACTCATAGCAGAGCCCGGCTTTCAGGTGCGCTACCGCAGCGATGATGACTACCAGAGCCAGACGCAGGGAACTCCACTTCAGGCGGGCGACAAGCAACTGTTTCTACTCAGGCTCCGCGCGGCTGACAATCTGTTAACGGGCACCCACGTGCTCACGGCACATCTGATCTTGCGCAAGGGCGATCAGGGACCGGGAGGCGTCTGGAAAGGAAATGGCATTCTCGAACAGATGGAATTCAGGATCCCAATCACGGTAGTCGACCATGATGCGCAGGTCAGTGAACTGACGAACTGGCCCCGGCATCCCGGCCACAATGTCGGCGGCATCATTCGAGATTTTGCCGAGATGGTAGGAAGTGTGGCCCTTGAGGCTTTTTGCAACGCGCATCCGCTCGCGTGTTTGCGGTTTTGAGTAACCTTGGGACGGTGTTCAGTCACATCAGCGATTGCGATTACCAGTCATTGGGTTTCCCATCCCCGGATCACGGCGATCACGCGCGATCGCGCCGATAATTTCGCACCAAGGTACCATGCACTCTCGCCCGTACATGTACTCCTATCCCGTTGCGGATGAACTCTCCAAAGCGTTGTAATCATTAACTGTTAGTAGGGTCTGCACAACCAGACCAGACGGCGCTCGATCCCTCCCCTTGATTGCTGCGCTCTCGCCAGGAGAACAACATGCAAATCGGAGTCTACGGCTGCGGATATCTGGGCACGGTAGTAGCTGCCTGTCTTGCTGATTTTGGAGTGCCGGTCATTGCTTACGGCAGTGATGCTGTGAACACCACGCTGCTGGCAAGCGGCGTTCTGCCTTTTCATGAGAAGAACCTGAGCGACATCGTGCGCCGAGGCGTCCGGGCCGGCAGGCTCATGTATTCCACTCATCTGGAATCCATGGTGCAGCGCGCAGAGATCATCTACGTGGCCGAGGATTCCAGCCAGAACATTGAGCAGATCGCCGGTGAAATTGCGAGCCTTTGCGATCATGGCCAGATCCTGGTGCTGGTCACGCCCGTGCCCGTCGGGACAGCCCGCCGCATTGAACAGCGCCTGCAGCCATCCGGCAAACAGGCCGTAGTGGTTTCGCATCCCGTCTTTTTGTCGGAAGGCTGCGCGGTAGAAGACTTCAACTGGCCGGACCGCATCGTGCTGGGAACAAATTCCACCCAGGCGGTTTCCGCCCTTAAAGCTCTTTATCGCCCGCTGGTCATGCGCGGCGTGCCCGTGATTGTCACCAATCATGAAACTGCTGAGCTGGTGCGTGAAGCTTCAACAGCCTTTCTGGCCACTAAAGTTTCTTTCATCAACGAGCTTTCCAGCCTGTGCGAGCATGTAAGCGCCGATGCAGTTGACCTGGCGCTCGCCCTCGGGCTGGACAAGCGCATTGCCCCTCGCTGCTTGCAACCCGGGTCGCTGGGCGGCAGCTTTGCCGAATCCGACATGGACTCGCTGGCCAATCTCGCTGCCGGTTCAGGGGTGTCGCTCAAAATTCTTACCGCTGCCCGTGAAGTGAATCACGAATTTTGCGACCGCGTCATGCGGAAGATTTCCAATGTGCTGGAAACCGTGTGCGGGAAGCAGGTAGGCTTGCTTGGCCTGGCATTCAAGCCGAATACCAATTCGGTCGCCAGCTCAGCTTCCATACGTCTGGCAAAAGAGCTTATGCACCGCGGCGCGCACGTTCGGGCCTACGATCCCATTGCCATGCCCGACGCGCAGCTCGAGCTAACCGGGAATGTCCGCTATTGTGATTCAGCGTACAGCGTGGCCGAAGGCGCGGATGCGCTGGTGCTGAGCACCGGCTGGCCTGAATTCCGGACTCTGGATTTCGACCGCATCAAGCGCGTCCTTCGCCGCCCTGTGATGGTGGATACCAAGAACCTGCTCGACGGCGCCCGCATGAAGGCGCTTGGATTCGAGTATCTGGGGCTGGGCAGAGCGTAAGCCGCAGGTAGAAAAGAGTGGACCGCAGCCGCCCTCGGCTGCGGTTTTTCATCAGTCCACTTTTACTTCGACCTTATTTCCATCCGGATCACGCACAAACGTGGAAAGTCCTTTGCCTCCGGCGCCGTTGTTCACCTCAGCCTGCGTGGGCTCCAGTCCCTTGCGCTTTAGAGTGGCAATCACGTCATAGATGCTTGAGCCGGTAGCGCGCAGGCAAAAATGTTCTTCGCTCAAGTTCGCAGAGGGGGCGGGATTCGTAGGAGTGGCTTCGAAGAGATCGAGCACGGCGTCGCCCGCACGCAGCGTAACCACGTGGTAGCCGGCCTTGGCTTTGCCTTCATTCTCCACCGGAAGCCCGAGGGCCTCGCTGTAAAACTTCTTCATTGCCGCCAGGTTTTTGGTAACCAGGGCAATGTGATCAAAACCCTTGTAGGTGAACACCACTCAATTCTGTAGCGTCGCCACAAACCATACAAGAGTTTTCTTTACCGTGAAGCCCATGAATTACCTGCCAGTTCGCACGGTTTTACTTCTTCTCATTCGTGCATTCGAAGCTGGCAGCGTCGTTGGTGTCTCCAGATCCCTTGTATTTGGCTATTTCGGGGAAGGGGCACAACGGCCGGGTAAATTTGACTCCTTGCCTGGGGTCAAGATCGGACACGTATTTTGTAGCAATGATTTTGCCCGGCGCGGTCCCTTGCTCTACCCACTGTTCGAGAGCCGCATAGATGCCGTGTTGCGGATCGGCAGTAGAGCCGGATTGCTGGCCAAAAGAATTTGGACCCGGACCGCCGCCGCAATGCTGCATTCCCGGAACCAGGTAGAGACGAACGAAACCGTTGGCCGTGTTTGTTCCCAGCGTGTTCAGCACGCTGTTGTAATAATTAATGGTGTTGAGCGGGGAAATTGCAGGATCGTTCCAGCCGTGATACAGAATCAGCTTGCCGCCTCGGTTGTGGAAAGGCTTCAAGTCGGGATCGGTAGCATTGAGATTGTGTGCCTGCTTCTGGTCGTCCGTCTTAAGATCGGTATCGAAATTGAAGGTTTTAAAGTCCCAATTTGGATCGTTGAATACCATGTACTTGAAGAAATTCGTGGTGAAGGCGTATTGCAGACTCTTGCCCGGGGCCGCACCGGTGATCCATTGCCTCCAGCCTGCGGGGCCGTCTTCGGCGCCCGGTGCACGGCCTACATAGAGCAACCTGCCCTTTGAGTCTTTGGGCCCCTCGTAAATCTTCCTGAGCGCTTCCACTTGTGGCGCAGTAAAGCAGTTATCGGAGTCCACTCCCTTGCACAGCAATACTGAGGGATCGAAGCGGCAATCGCGAGGATCGTTGATAACGCCGTCGGCCACGCCATCCTGGTGATCGCAGGCTGCATTCACGGCAGCGCCGAGCGCAGGTATTTTCGAGGCGGGAATATAGCTGGCAGGATCTTTGAGCAGCGCCTGGGCCTCCCATGCGCCGGCCATCAGCAGGTGCGTCCAGTAATTCGCGGGAGCGCCGGCGAGGATGCCGTCATAGTCCTCAGGATAACGCTGGGCTTCCATCAGGGCTTCGCGCCCGCCATCGGAGCAACTGCCAAAATAAGCATGTTTCGCGTCCTTTCCGTAAAAGGCGTGGACGATAGCTTTGGCCTTCACCGTCATCTCATGGATGCCACGATGGCCGAAGTCAATGATCTTCTCCGGATGACCCAACGCCCAACTCGCATCTGTGACGCCCGCGGCGTGCCCGGTATCCGTGCCAGCAGTGGCAAAGCCACGGCTGAGCGCGCCGGCTAAAGCTGAGTAAATGATGACGCCGGCAAAACCTCCATTGCCCTCACCTTGAAATTTGCCGTTCCATCCGGCAAGTGGCATCCACACTTCCATTTTGATTTCGGAGTCTGGCGTCGGCTTAACTGTGGCAGTGACCCGGCAGAAGACCGGCAGATCTTTATAGTTGCCTCCCGGAAAACCGGCCAAATTCGCACCTGATGGAGGCGCAAAAGTCCCGGCCTTCACTTGCTCGGCCAGCGTAATAGTGGTGTCCGGCAATTTGAGACTGCTCAGGCTTTCACACGATTCGGCCAGCGCAGGCTGTGGAACGACCGCCAGGAAAGTGAGGAAGATGATTGCGAGGATGGAAAAAGAACTGCCGTGCCGGCAGGTAATCACGCCTTGCTCCTATCAAAAACGATGACCGCCAATTGGCGCCGCGAAATGATATCACGACAGGCACAAGTGACAGGAAAAGGGAGTAAATCTCTTAACGGCGAGTTGGTAAGACACCGTGCTCTTCGCAACGACCCTGACTTCCAGGAGAGCGATCAATGTCGTCGAGCATGGTAAGCTGCTGCTCACCCAAAAATGCAATCTGCGCGGAGTTGAATGTGTCATCTGACAAAGCCATAGCCACAGTGCTCAAGTTCGAGCAACTCATCAACACGCAAAAAGCGGACGCCGTCTGCTCGTTACTGACGGAAGATTGCATCTTTATTGATTCCATCGGAAACCGAATTGAAGGCCTGCAGCGCCTGCGGTCAGCCTGGGAAGGCTACTTTAAGATGGTTCCTGATTACACCATCTCTCACGAAGAAATAATTGCCAACGGCGATATAGTCGGCATGTTCGGAATGGCGCAGGGAACATTCTCGAAGGATGGCACGACCAAGAAGGAAAATTTCTGGAAAACCCCCGCAGCCTGGAAAGCTCGAGTAAAGAACGGGAAAATCGCCTTCTGGCAGGTGTTTGCCGACAACGAGCCGATCAGAGCGATTATGCGTAGGAGCAGCGGATAGCGAACAGATTACAGGGCACGAGCGCGCACGCAAACCCGAAAGCCTTAAACTTTCGTTCGTTCTGTACCCTGTAACCTGTCCCCTGTGACCTTGGTTTTTCTTACTTTTGTCATCTTTCCTTTTACGCCGCCATGCGTAGAATGTCTGCCTATGACTTCAGCGGGAACTGCGTGTCCACAGCCTTCGCCTGACCAGGTGGCGGCGCGTGTGAAATTCATTGAATACAAGGGTAAGCGCGTGCTGTTTATCGATTACGCCGGCTGCGACATCGCCATGCTCAAGGCCGTCACTGAGGAAATG
>DATDNH010000313.1:0-52412 GCA_036518395.1 Candidatus Angelobacter sp.
TGCGCGTTTTGATTCTGGCTGTTGTGGCCTGGTTGCTGATTGTTTGGGTGTGGAAAGGAAGCAGGAACGCCTGAAAGGCATTTGGTAATTGGGCAACTTCCACCCCATCACGCGCAAAATCAAAAGCGCGCGTGCTGGGGACCCCGGCTTGGTAATTGGGTAATTGAGAATCTCGGCCGACTGCGTCACTTAAACTTTTCAAACGGCACATTGAGGATTGGGTACTCTTTCCAATCTTTGTAATCGAAGTGCCACCATTCTTCCGGCAGGACGGTGAAACCTTCTTTTTCCATGGCCTGACGCAGAATTGCGCGGTGCTGGTTTTCCTCCTGAGTGCCGCCAAGGTAATTGGAATAGGCGCGTTCGGTCATCTCGTCGTAAAGGCTCGGCATGTCCACCGCCTGGCCGGTTCTCAGATCGTACAGCGTCAAATCGACAGCGCAGCCGCGATTGTGGCGGGAACCATCCGCCGGATCGGCGACAAAAACCTTCTTGTCCGGCGGAGTTGCGTCCCAGAATATCTTTGTCACGTACCAGGGGCGATAGGCGTCATGGACCAGCAGGCCGTAGCCCTGGGACTTCAAGGCGCGATTGACCCGCACCAGAGCTTCCGCCGCCGGACGCTGAAGAAATGCCCGCGCCTGGGAGTAGACCGCCGTACCGAGAAAGTTGTTGGCGGTGGCATAGCGGATGTCCAGCTTGACGGTGGGATCCAGTTTTAACAGCTCGACTAATTCAGGCTGGCGAAAGCTGCCGTTCTCGCGTGGAGGCTGGGCCTTGAGCGCCTCCGCGCGGAGTTCTTCGACGGGCCGGACTGGGGCAATGTGGTAGGAAGCGCCGGGCGATTGGCCCAGCGCAGGAAAAAAGCAAAGAGCAACAACTGCGATTAACCGCAAAGCACGCGATGCACGCAAAGGGAAATCCTTACGATAAATCGTCTATCTTCAATTTTTCGTTGCTTTTCCAGGCCGAACGGAATTGCTTATCCACGAACTGGGCATCGTAGTCGCGATGCTGGGCATTGAGGGCTTCGCGCAGGCCGAAAAGCGAACGCGGATTGCGCGGATTGTGGTCCAGGTCTTCCCGAAAAACTTTTTCCGCCTCAGAGGCGTTGCCGCTCAGCAACAGCGCGGCGCCGAGCGATTCCCGAACTGGGAAAAACCAGTCAGGAGGCTCATCGTAGTTGAGGGAATCCTGCACGGTTACCGCTTTGCGCAGCATGGGGATGGCAGCCGCCGAATCGTGTTTGGCCATGGCAATGCGCGCGCCAAGAACATTTTCGGCGATGGTGAGAATGTCTTTGGTGTGATTGTTGATGGGCATGGCAAAAATCAGGCCGGGAGGCGTGTGGTCTTCGGCATCGGCAACAATTTTGTATTCAGCTTCCGCCTCACTGACCTTGCCTGTGCCTGCCAGGGCCATTCCGCGCGCGAAATGCCAGAAGACGGTCGTGGTGTTCATGGCGGCGGGCGGCTGCGACATCTTGAGAATCTGGTCCCACTTTTTGAAGCGAACATCCACCGTGATGGGAACGGTCATGAAGGCTTCCAGCGGCGGAATATCTTTGACCATCGGGGCAACATGCTCAGCCAGCATCTGCGCGGCCTTGTGCGCTTCAGAGTAGTCGCCAGACATGCTGGCGCAGGTGGCGATGAAGTGCAGATTGTGGCTGTAATACATGGCCGGATACATGCCCTGCGCGCCGCTTGCCTGCATGTAAGCGCGATCAGCGGCGCTGGCCAGCAGGTTGGTCTTCACCGCGGATTCGAAGTCGCCGGTGCGAATGTAGATGTGGCCGGGCATGTGCACGAGATGTCCGGCAGCGGGCGCGAGCGCAGCCAGGCGGTTCGCGGCAGCCAGAGCGCGTTCGGGATTGGGAGAAGCTTCCACGGCATGAATGTAGTAGTGGATTGCGCCCATATGGTTGGGATCGCGGCGGAGCACGGATTCGAGCGTGGCAATGATCTCGTCGGTTCCCGCTTCCGGCGTGCCGTCATGGTGCCACAGCCCCCACGGATGCAAGTTCATGCCTGCTTCGGCGAAAAGCGTGGCCGCGTCCAGGTCATCGGGAAATTGCCTGACCAGTTCACGCATGGCGTCGCGGGATTCTTCGGCCGCGCGATGGTGGTCGGCGTTTGGATCAGCCGGGAAACGCTTGGCGAGGGCTGCGATGTAGGCGCGTTCACTGGGAGAGGCATTCGTCGCGAGCTCTGATGCTTTTTGAATCGCGTCATGCGCCTGTTTGAAGCGGTCAGGATCCGCAGGATCGTTGTAATTTGGCCCGATCGATTCCGCCATGCCCCAATAGGCCATGGCGAGTTTGGGGTCGAGCTCGGCGGCGCGACGGAATGAGCTGATGGCCTCCGCATGATTGAAGGCAAAGATCAGGCGCAATCCCTGGTCAAAAAATTTCTGCGCTTCCGCATTTGCGGTAGATACCGGGTGGTGTAGATCGCCAAGGCCCGACATGAGAGCTGCAGGTTTGGGTTTGGCGGCTGGCGATGCGTGCTCCTGGGAAACGGCAATGCCAGTACAGAGAAGTGCGATCAGAACGTACGCTGAGGGTTTCATGTTCAGTGATTCTCCTGTTGCTGGGACCAATACGCGGGATTTTAACACTCCGGCATTGTCTACGACGCAAAGACCGGATAATGACTGGCGATCGCCATGAACAGCAGCATCGGGAAGGAGAGCACAAAGTTGGTGCGTGAAACCAGCAGAGCGAGACGCGACAGCCGCGCAGCTTCCGGCGGCATAGGCGTGCCATTGGTGGCGTTTTCCCGCGTCCAGCGGATGAGCTTCTTCTGCATGCGCCAGATGATGCCCCAGACGTTCAACAGCATGAACCAGCCCAGCCCTCCGCCAATACCGATGGCGAGAAGGCGATTGCTCTCCCATCCATGCGAGTTGAGCACGAGAAAATGCCAGGCGGAAAAGATAATGACAACGGCCATGATCACGCCAAAGACGGGGCCTTTTCTCAGGACCTCCGGAGGCGACATGAGCAGCGCCATTTCGATGATGAATACTGCGGTCCAGAGACCGAAGAAGGTGCCGATGGCGCGTCCGCTCCCGGCTTGAGCATTGTGAGCGTCGGCAGAGACGATCATCATCCAGTACCAGATTCCTGCCAGCACTGTGACCACTGAGGCCCAGCGAAACCACCACAATGCGCGCGGCATCAGCAGGGGCACGACTTTGACACGGGTTGGCGCGTCAATCTCTTTCAGGAACGGAGTGCTCACCAGGTTGAAGAAATAAAGCAGGCCCACCCAGGTAATGCCGGCGATGAAGTGCAGCCAGCGCAGCCCAAGCTGAAGGTGCGGCGTGACTCCTTCAGGAAATGCGACATGGGGCGAATGCAAGAGGGCGAGCATCATGGAAATCCTACACTGAGACGGTTTGCGCCTGAGCTTCCGCCGTGTACACCACGGTCGCTCTTTTGCCGCCTTTGGCGGCGGTGGCATAGAGAGAATTCAGGTTCACACCTTTGGCAGCCAGTCTATCGAGGACCTGGGTCAAGGCGCCGGCCTTGTTGATCAGAGTGAGTTCTTCGGCTGGCGTTTCCTGATAAGAAATGTGGGCCTCGTCCAGCGCTCGCTTCGCTTTTTTGGGATTCTCAGCGATGAGCTGGACGGTGGCATTCGTTCCCTGCGACGTTGCGAGCAAAGCGACAAGATTCACTTTTCCGGCGCTCAGCGGCCGCGTGATCGCGGCAAGCGCCCCGGGCTGGTTTGGGATAGTGATAGTGAATTGCCTGGTCTTGGCCATAACGGCATACCTCCGTGTGGCGGGATTATACGGCAGCAATTGGCAATTAGTAATTGGCAATTAGCTCTTGGCTCTTAGCTCTTGGCTTTTGGCTAAAAACCACCATCGATGATGATACTTATTGCCGCTGCACGAGCATTGTTATAAGCTTCTCCAAAAATCAGAGTACCTCACAGAAGGAAGGCTCCGTTTTGAAAAATTCACCGCTGTTATTCCGTGCCGTATTTCTCTTCTTCGGGATGTTCCTGCTTTGTGTGCCGCGGGCCTCCGCGCTGGATGACTGGCAGCCCATCACGGCGGAAGACCTGAAGCTGACCAGCGCAGACGCCGGCAATGCCGAAGCAATCATCCTGTATCACGAGGTGACCTCCGACGATACGAAGAAACATCGCACGGAATACAAGCGGATCAAGATCCTTACGGAAAAAGGCAAAAGATATGCTGACGTGGAAATCTTCTACGGCCAGGAGCGCAATTTCGGCACGCACATCACAGATTTGAAGGCCAGAACCATTTCTCCTGATGGCAAAATCACGCCTTTTTCGGGCGAGGTCTTTGACAAGACCGTAATTAAAGGACATGGACTCAAATATCAGGTGAAGAGTTTTACGATGCCTGATGTCCAGGTGGGCAGCATCATTGAATGGCATTACACAGAATATTGGAGTGACGAATACGTTGTACCCGCCCGCTGGATTCTCCAGGAAACACTGGCGCAGAAGCACGTTAAGTTTGCCTATACCCCGTTTCCTCTGGGCGGCAGCCGCGAGATTATGATCGGGCACGACGACATTGCTGACGGCATCTACCACGTCGAGATAGGGCTGCCCAAAGACACTGCCCTGAAGTATCCCAGGCCGGAAACCACGCAACTGGAGATGAGCAATATTCCCGCCTTTGAAGAAGAGGAGTTCGCGCCTCCGGCGGAGATGATGAAGATGCGCGTGTACTTCTATTATGGGAATCGCAAAATGCTCAAGCCGGACGAGTTCTGGAGAGAACAGGGGAAATACTGGGACAAGGAAGTAGACAAATTTATCGGTCACTCTTCAGCGGTGGCGCAGGCGGCGCAACAGGCAATCAGCGCTTCTGACTCCGCGGAACAGAAAGTGCGCAAGCTGTATGCCCTGGTGCAGAAGATGAAAAATCCTTACTCCCAGGACCGGAGCTTCATTGAACGGCTGGCGGATGATCGCAAATTGACAACCTCGGCCGAACAAGTATTAAAAGACGAGAGTGGAACACATAATGAGCTGACCCGGCTGTTCGTGGCGCTGGTTCGGTCGCTGAGTATTCCCGCATACATGATGCGCGTGGCTACGCGAGAGGAAACTTTCTTCCAGCCCAATCTTCCAGAATGGAGCCAGTTGAACTCTGAAATTGCCATTGTTGTGGTTGATGGCAAAGAGCTTTTCCTGGATCCCGGGACCCACCTCTGTCCTTTTGGATTGCTGGACTGGAAAAGGACTGTAGTGCAGGGTGTGCGGCAACGCGCCGGAGGCGGCACGCAACTGTCACAAACGCCTGAGCCGGTCTACGCTGATGCAATGAGGCAGCGCATTGCCGACCTGAAGCTGGATCGCGAGGGCAATTTGAAGGGCATCATGGCACTGTACTGGATGGGGCAGGAAGCCCTGCAGCGACGCATTGAAGGCGGGCAGACGGACGAAGCTGGACGCAAGAAAGCGGCCGAAGACGAACTCAAATCTTTGCTCCCGGGATCGGCAATAGTGAAACTTGATTCGCTCAGCGCAGCGGAGGACGCCGAGCAGCCATTGAAAGCGGTGTTCACCGTGGAATTGCCGGGTTTCGCAGCCGCTACCGGCAAGCGATTGCTGTTGCCTACCGAGCTTTTCCAGAAGAAGCCGGTGTTTGTTCATGCGGACCGTAAAATGCCTGTGTATTTCGAATATCCTTATCGCCTGATAGAGAAGGTGCAGATCACTCTCCCTGCGGAGGTACAGGTGGAGAACTTACCGCAGAGCCAGTCGACGCAGTCGGACTACGCAATCTGCAAAGTGCAGCGCACCTCGAACGGCAAAGTGCTCGAATTGCGGCGTGACTTCGCCATCAACGGCATCAGCTTTCCGGTGGCCGAGTATCCAAAGCTGAAATCGTTTTTCGACAAAGTGCATGTCAATGATGAAGAGCAGGTGACGCTGAGGACGACGCCGGTAGCGGCGAGTAATTAACCGTGAATTAATGCGAAAGAACGCGAATGGGAACTCAAGAATCAATGGGAGTGTGGAGCGCAGCGGCCCTCGGCTGCGTCTTTAGGGACCTTCAAGAGGTGGGCGGTGCAGGAATTGAACCTGCGACCTTCCCGGCGAGCCGGGACGCTCTAGCCATTCTTTCTGTCCACCAATTCCTGAATTGAGCGATGGGATTTCCATGATTTCAACTGCCGTTCGCGGCATTGTTCCTCGGCAAGTGTTGCGTACTGCTCGTGATAAACGATCACCCATGGCCCACGAGTCCTGGTGTATGTGGTTTGGCCGTGCTGGTGTCCTGAGAATCTGGTTGAAAGGTCTTCAGCTGAACCAATGTAGAACTTGCCGGACGAGGTGCTTTGCAGGATGTAGGCGACCGCCATGTGAAAGTGGTGGGCGGTGCAGGAATTGAACCTGCGACCTCATGCGTGTCGAGCATGCGCTCTAGCCATCTGAGCTAACCGCCCAAGCGAGAGCTTTATTTTATCAAAGACGCAGCCAAGGGCCCATTGCCAACTTGCTGCGGTTTAGAGCCTTTGCTAAATACTAACTACTAAATACTTAGTACTGGTTTTTGTGCCACAATCATTGCAATGGGAACTCCCTCTAAAACATATTCAGGACAGGTGTTTCTGCCCGGGTCGATGGTGCTGGTCACCTTGAACGATCCACGGGAGAAATTCTGGGGGCTGCTGCTGTCGCTGGACCAGGCGGGAATCAGCCTGCGCGGGATTGACCTGCATTCGCTGGACGACTTTGCGCAACTGATGAAGTCTGGCGAGCCTGCGAGTCCCAGCGCGGTGTTTTTCCCCATGCACCGCATCGAGCGCGTGGAACTGGACGCGCGCAATGGCGAAATCCCTTCTCTGGCAGAACAGTTCACGGCCAAAGCCGGCAAGTCCGCAAATGTTTTCCTGCAGGTGCCGGAGCGATGATCCGCCAGATCACCTCGACTCCCAACCTGCTCACACTGCTGCGGCTCATTTTTATTCCGCTCACGGTAATCGCAATACTCGAGAACCATTACGTCTGGGCCCTCTCCATCTTCACTGTTGCCGGCCTCAGTGACGGACTCGACGGCCTGCTGGCGCGCCTCCTGCACCAGAAAACCGTGCTGGGGCAATATCTCGATCCGATTGCGGACAAGTTGCTGCTCAGCACCATGTTCTTTGTGCTGGCGGTGGCGCACAAGATTCCATGGAGCGTGACTGTTCTGGTCTTTGCCCGCGACATCATTATTCTGATTATCTGCGCGCTGCTGTATGCCACCGGTCTGATTCGCGTATTCCGTCCGAGTTGGCTGGGCAAGGCAAACACCCTGGTCCAGATTGTTACCGTGCCGCTGGTGCTGCTCAAACAGATTTCTCACGCAAGCTGGGTCGCCCTGGCCAGCAGGACCGGAATCTGGGCGACGGTGGCGCTGACGATCTTTTCCGGCGTGCATTACGCCGTCCGCGTAGCCTATGAATTGCACAGCAACAGCAAGGCGGCGAATCATAGCAATTAGCGCGCCGCTGCACGACTGGCTGCTTCTGGCTTTTAGCTCTTGGCTCAATTCGCGTGTATTCGCGTTGATTTACGGCTAACTGGTTCGTTCTATCCCTTGATCGAAATCCTCCACGCACCCTAGAATCGGGGTTTGTCCTTCCAGCTCTATAACACGCTTTCGGGCAAGGTGGAGGTGTTTGCTCCGTCGCAGGACAACACTGTCCGCATGTACACCTGCGGGCCCACGGTGTATGACTTCGGCCACATCGGCAACTTCCGCACTTTTGTGGCCTTCGACATTCTCCGCCGCGCGCTGCGCCAGCACGGATTCAAACTCCTGCACGTGATGAACATTACGGACGTGGATGACAAGATCATCCACAATGCCGCACGCGAGCACAAATCCGTAAGCGAATACACGAAGAAATATGAAGAAGCTTTTCTCGAAGACATGCGCACGCTTAGCCTGCAGCAGCCGGAGCGGATGGCGCGCGCCACCGAGTATATCCAGCAGATGGCCGAGTTCATCCAGAAACTGGTGGAGAAAGGGTTTGCTTATCGCACAGAAGATGGCTCGTATTACTTCAGCATCGCCAAATTTCCCGAATACGGAAAGCTTTCCAAAAAAGATTTTGGAGGCATTGAAATAGGCGCGCGTGTAGATGTGGATGAGTACGAAAAAGACAATGCGCGAGATTTTGCCCTGTGGAAAGCGCCCAAGGAAGGCGAGGCCTCCTGGGAGACGCCGATCGGCAAGGGGCGTCCGGGGTGGCACATTGAGTGCTCGGTAATGTCCATGAAATATCTGGGGCCGAGCTTCGACCTGCATGGCGGCGGCGAAGACCTGATCTTTCCCCACCATGAGAATGAGATTGCCCAGTCGGAGGCGCTTACGGGCCAGACCTTTGCGCGCTTCTGGATGCACGTCCGCTTTCTGCTGGTCGAAAACGAAAAGATGTCCAAAAGCGCGGGCAATTTCTTTACCTTGCGCGATCTGCTGGTCAAGGGGCACAAGCCTTCGAGTATCCGCTATCTTCTGGCTTCAGTTCCGTATCGGAAGCAGTTGAATTTCACCTTCGATGGGTTGAAGCAGGCGGCGCACTCGGTTGACCGCCTGCGCACTTTCAAGTCACGTCTGGAAATGGCACAGCTTCCCGCAGGTCAAAATGAGCACATTCAGAAACTGACGGAGCAAACGCGGGCCGAGATGCGCGCGGCGCTGGAAGACGATCTGAACACCGCGCAGATGCTGGGCGCGATCTTTGATCTGGTCCGCGAAGCCAACACGGCCGCCGATAAAGGTGAACTGCGCCAGGACGATAAAGGGCCGCTGCTGGCTGCATTGCAGCAGTTTGACGAAATCTTTGCTGTTTTGGACGACGACGATACGGAGAAGATGGCGCAGTACGCGAATTTACCGGTTCTGCCGGATTCTGATGTGGAGCGGCTCATCGAAGAGCGCAATACAGCCAGGAAAGCGCGCGACTTCGCCCGCGCAGATGCCATTCGGGCGCAACTCGCGGATGCGGGAATAGTGCTGGAGGACACGAAAGAGGGGATCAGGTGGAAACGGAAATGAGACAGTATTTAGTACTAAATACTGGTTTTTCAGTCTCCTGCGGGTTCTACTGCCGAAAGTTCGTGATCTTCTACGGCCACTCTTCCTTTAAGTGCACGCAGTTTTGACAGGTTCACCAGGGCGACGGCGGCAATAATGACGACCGTTCCAACCAGCATGAAGGCGTCAACTCTCTCATTCAGGAGCAGCCATCCCAGATAAACCGCGACCACGGGATTTACATACGCGTAGGTGGCGACCTTCGCCGTCGGGACGTGTTCGAGCAGCCAGATGTAGGCGGTGAATCCGATCCACGAGCCGCAGGTGATCAGGTAAAGAATGGCGAGCATGCCATGCTGAGTCCACACCGCTTTGTGGAATCCCCTGGTGGCAAGTGCGACCATCGCGTTTACGGCGCCGGCAAAGGTCATCTGCCAGGCGCTGGCGGTGAGCACGTCCACGCTAAGGCTCCAGCGACCGGAAAGAACCGAACCCAGAGCCCAGCTAAACGACGCCACCACGAGTATGCCCATGCCCACCAGTTGCGGATAATCCAGACGCGTGCCGGATACGAGCCTGGGCCAGAGCAATACGAGTATTCCCACAACGCCCAGTCCGAGTCCCGCCAATCCCATGGCTGAGAGCCGCCGGCTGTGAAAAATCCAGGCTTCAATGATTGCCACCCAGATGGGCACGATGGCGACAATCAGGGCCGCGAATCCGCTGGGGACATATTCTTCCGCGCCGGCCACGCCCATGTTCGATATGGACAGCAACAGCACACCAACCGTCAGCAGCCGCGGAGCATCCTGGCGCGTAATGCGGATTTTTTTGCCGGCCAGAGCGCACCAGACGAGCATGAGCGGTCCGGCTATGCTGAAGCGCACTGCGCCCATCACATAAGGCGGAATGTGCTCCACCACTACACGCATGGCGAGGTAAGTGGCGCCCCAGAGGACGTAAACCAGCGCGAACGCAGTAGCAACCTGGAATGGATGGCGGTTCTCGGAAGTCATGAACAAGCTACAAGCTACTGGCTACCAGCTGTTAGCAAAAGCCCAAATCTACACCATCAGACTGTCCAGCTTACCTTCGCGATGCGAAAAATAAGTGTATTGCGGCGATAAAGAAATCTAATTTGACAACAAGACTCAGATTGCCCGGAGCCAATGGATTATAATTGCGGTGTGGAGCTGCACCGCACATTGCGACCGCGCCGTGAATCGGCCTGCTGGGTGGATTTTCTGGTGTGTCCGCGGCGGTATCTTGCGGTGCTGCCGTCACATGTCCGCGCCAACCTGTTTGCCGGCGACTAATCCTCTTCGCTTTCCGTCTCCGGGGCTCGAGTTCACGGGCCCAATCTTCACTTCCAACCTGATAAAGAGGATGATTTATGGCAACTGACGTTATGACTTCTTCTGCCGGTCCCAGGATTCGCACCAGGCTGCCCGGACCCAACGCAGAAAAAATTCTTGCGGGCGACACAAAATACATCTCGCCTTCGTATACGCGTTCGTATCCGCTGGTGGCAAAGCGCGGCCGCGGAGTCATTGTCGAAGATGTGGACGGCAACGAATTTCTCGACTTTTCTTCCGGGATCGCGGTGGTTTCCACCGGGCATTGCCATCCTGAGGTTGTGGCGGCCATTCAGAAACAGGCGGCGGAGCTGATCCACATGTCCGGCACGGATTTTTATTATGAAAACCTGATCACGCTGGCTGAGCGTCTGGAGAAGATTGCTCCCATGGCCGGGCCTGTGCGCGTCTATTACGGCAACTCCGGCGCTGAAGCGGTGGAAGCGGCCATGAAGCTGGCGCGCTATCACACGAAGCGGCAGGGAATCATCGCATTCTATGGCGCGTTTCATGGGCGCACTCTGGGCGCGCTTTCACTGACGGCGTCCAAGGTGCAGCAGCGCCGCCGGTTTTTCCCGCTGGTGCCGGGCGTGGCGCATGTTCCATTTCCCTATGTCTATCGCCGGCCCGAGGGCATGAGCGAATCGCAGTATGCACTGGAGTGCGCGTGGTTCATTGAAGACAAAGTCTTCAAGACCATCATGCCGCCAGAAGAATGTGCTGCCATCTTTATCGAGCCTATTCAGGGTGAAGGCGGCTACGTGCCCGCGCCTGCCGAGTTCATGGCCGAACTGCGGCGCATCTGCGACCGCCATGGCATCCTGCTGGTGGCCGACGAGGTGCAGTGTGGCGCCGGACGCGCGGGCAAGTGGTGGGCCATCGAGCATACCGGCGTTGAGCCGGATATCGTAACTGTCGCCAAGGGTATTGCTTCCGGCATGCCTCTGGGCATCACCATTGCGCGGAGTTCCATTATGGATTGGGTGCCGGGATCGCATGCTTCAACTTTCGGCGGCAATCCCGTGTGCATTGAGGCCGCGCTGGCCACCATGAATGTTCTTGAGCGCGAAGGCATTCATAATGCGGAAGTTGTGGGCAGGCACATCATGGACCGAATCAAGCCATGGGTACAGAGCCATCGCATGGTGGGCGACGTTCGCGGGGTGGGATTGATGATCGGCATAGAGATCATCAAAGACAAGCAGACCAAGGCCCAGGCCTGCGAGGAACGTGATCGCATTGTGCAACTCGCTTTTGAGCGCGGCGTTCTGTTCCTGGGCGCAGGAGCAAATTCGATTCGCCTTGCTCCTCCACTGATCGTCAGCAAAGAGCAGGCGGACGTTGCGATGGACGTGCTCGAAGAGTGCATTACGATCGTGGAGAAGGGGTCGAAGAAGTAGGTCTCTGATCAGACTCCAGACATTCGTGTCAGGGCATGACTTCAGTGCTTAGGCTTGGAGCGATCACGCCTTCCATCCGCGTGAACCAGCGACTCTAGCGCTACAACAAAGCAACCACGGGTTATTCCGAAGCGCCCGTTCAACGCGCTTAAGCCCAGAGGTTGCTTTCCTCGCTCCCTTTCATCAAGCCGCCTCCCAAACCGAACCGTAAGAGATTTTCCTTGACAATTTATGCATACTAGTTTGTAATGCAAACTAGTTGGAGGTAATGGTTATGCCTAAGACTTCATCTGAAATCATCGAAGAGGCGATTCGCCGCCCGCGCCGCTACTGGGATGCGGACGGAATACCGGAAATAGCCATCGGCGCGTTCTGGCTATTGTGGGGTGTAATCGTTTTGGCGCCACTTGCGGTTCCAGCCCTCTCAAATTGGAAAAACTTGATCGCGCTGATGGGAATCCTGCCCGCGCCGTGGCTGATGGAGGCAGCCGTCAAAAAATGGAAGGAGCGGATCACCTTTCCCCGAACGGGCTATGTCAAATTAGCTCCGCCAAGCGGCTCATTGCGGTTGATGTTGGTCGCGTTCGCGGCTGGCCTCGGCGTGGCAGCCATGCTCGTTACACGGTTTAAAACGCTGGTAAGCGGCGATTGGATGGCTGCGGTTCTGGGAGTGGTCATCTCGCTGACCCTCCTGCAACTCGCGTGGCGGATTCATTCCATGAGGCTGGCGCTGCTGTCCTGCGCTGTAGCAGGAATCGGAATTGCCGCATCGATCCTTGCCGTTTCGCATGACACCTCGACCATCCTTGTGTTTTTCGGCGCAGGCCTGGTTTGTGTGCTCGATGGCGTGCTGAGGATGCGGTCGTACGTGCGCTCCCATCCGCTTCCTGCAGGAGAGCAGTTGTGAATCATGAATTGAAGACCATAAGCTCTGTGGATCGCGTACTACACGAACCCGGCCGAATGCTGCTGGCGGCTCTTCTGTACGCAGTCGAGAGCGCCGATTTTCTCTTTCTGCTGAACGAGTCCGGCATGACAAGGGGAAATCTTTCCAGCCATCTTGCCAGGTTGGAGGAAGCCGGCTACGTGGAGATCGTGAAGAGCTTCCGGGGAAAGATTCCGCATACTCTGGTGCAACTGACGGAAAAAGGCCGTTCAGCGTTCGATGAATACCGCGCGCAACTGCGGACGATCTCATCGAGCCTGGAGGCAGCCAGCCAACAACGGCCCTAGCGAATCGAGGTGGCAGGAGTTCTCAAGTTGGGAGCGACCTGAGATAATCGGTGCTCATGTCTGGCCGCCTGACTCGTGCCACGATCCGCACCCTGGATTCGATCAGCAGAATCCTGCCTGATCGGGCTGCGAAGGCTGTACACCTGCAGACCGGCAGTCGAGGCGAGGAGGAGGCCTATTTTTATCTGCGGCGGCATGGTTACGTGATCATCGCGCGGAACTACCGCACGGCACGCAGCCACAGCGAACTCGATCTCGTTGGCTGGGACGGGCAGACGCTTTGTTTCGTCGAAGTCAAGACCCGCACCTCGCGCACTTATCTTCCCGCCGAAGCTGCGGTGGACTATGACAAGCGGCGTGATCTCTCCCGTGTAGCGCGGGAATTTCTGCGCAAAGTGCCGGGGCAGCCTCAGTTTCGATTCGATGTGGTAAGCGTGTATCTGGAGCCGGACCGCAAAGCAGACATTGTGCTCTTCAAGAACGCCTTTGCAATGGCATGAGCTCCTTCGCTTCGCTCAGGATTTCGGCAGGAGGCTCCCGCTACGCTCACGCCTCCTGATCGCCTCAATATGGCTTAAGATATTACGGTGCCTGAGCTGAGAAAAGATCCGGTGACCGGACGATGGGTCATCATTTCCACGGACCGCTCCAAACGCCCTAGCGATTTTTCCCGTGAGCCAGTCGTCATCAAGCCGGCGAATTTTTGCCCATTCTGTCCCGGCAATGAGGGCAGGACGCCGCCTGAGATCATGGCTTATCGTCCGGGAGAGAACGGCAAGCGTGACGTTCCCGGGTGGAACCTGCGCGTAGTGCCCAACAAATTTCCGGCGCTGGGCATCGAGGGCGACCTCGATCGCCAGGCCGATGGCATGTTCGACAAGATGAACGGCATTGGGGCGCATGAAGTGGTGATCGAGACTCCGCACCACATGGAAACGCTGGCCACCATGCCGGTGAAGCGTGTGGAAGACGTGTTCTGGGCGTTTCGCGACCGCATTCTCGACCTCAAACAGGACCGCCGCTTTAAGTACATCATGGTATTCAAGAATTTTGGCGAAGCAGCGGGAGCGTCACTGGAGCATCCGCACTCGCAATTGATCGCGCTGCCCATTTTGCCGAAACAGGTGGTGGAAGAGCTGGAAGGATCGAAGCGGTATTTTGCCAACAAGGAGCGCTGCATCTTTTGCGACATCATTCGCCAGGAGACGGAGATGCACGTCCGGGTGGCGGCGGAGAACACAGATTTTGTCACCATTTGCCCGTATGCGCCGCGATTTCCCTTCGAGACGTGGATCCTGCCGAAGCGGCACGAATCGGCATTCGAGAATTCGCCATCTCACATTTACGAAAACCTGGCGCGCATGCTGCGCGGCATGCTGATCAAGGCTTTCCACGTGCTGGATAATCCGGCGTACAACCTGGTCTTGCATACCTCGCCGATCCAGGAGAACACGAACGATTATTACCACTGGCACCTGGAAATCATTCCCAAGCTGACCAAGACTGCGGGATTCGAGTGGGGAACGGGGTTTTACATCAATCCCACCCCGCCGGAAGAAGCGGCCAAATTCCTGCGGGAGACGACTGTGGAGGAACTGGAGCCGGTGACCACCTGACAACACCTTGAAACACAGAGGAAAAGAGTGAACGGAGTATTTGGAGGGGGAAACTCACGATAATTCGAGATTCCAAGTTGCTCGATTTTTCGTCACATTGGCGATCAGTTGACTGCATTTACAATGAGAAAGCTGCAGGTTCGCAGAAGCAGCTAATTCTCAACTACTAGAACCGGGACAAACCGTTCGCGTTCAAAATTGACGCAACAGAGTTTCAGATTTCTAACACTCCTCTGCTTACTCTGTTCCTCTGTGTTTCAGAGGTTTATGAAAGGAGAGCATCATGGCAGTTGTGAAGCCGCTGGCGGAAGATAAAGCGCCGGCTGAATTGAAGCCGATTTATGAATCGATGAAACAGAGGTTCGGGCGCATGCCCAACTTCTTTGGCCTGATGGCCCACAAACCCGAAGTGCTCAAGAATTTCCTGCCTTTGTATGGCGCCATCACGGGCCCTGGCGCGCTGGACCAGAAATACAAGGAATTTGCCTACCTTAAGACCTCCCTCATCAACGGGTGCGAATATTGAACCAAGGCTCACACCGCTTCGGCGAAGCGGATTGGGATCACTGACGAGCAGATTCGCGCTCTGGTTTTCTACCATCGCAGCAAGCTGTTTGACGAAAAGGACAAGGCGGCAATTCATTTTGCCGACCAGGTAACTCGCGCATCCGCGACTGTCCGCGACGAGCAGTTGCAGGAACTCCGGAAACATTTTTCCGAGGAAGAGATCGTTGAGCTTACGCTGACGGTGTGCGTGGCCAATTTCACCAATCGAGTCAATGACTCGCTGTTGAGCGATCCAGACCTGGGTTAGTGGTCATTACTTGACCAATAACCGCGTATCAGCGTCCAGGGGTTCGCTTGCGAACCGCGGGCCTTTAGGCAGATGTTCATCGCGACAGCGATGAATTAGAAAGCCCTACCACTGATTACTGCGATTGGGCAGATCAACACTGATAGAAGTCAGGTGTTGATCTGTTCAGACCTGCAGAGGATTAAGGGACAACAGCGTGTGATTAAGGGTTAACTCTCATTGTCTCTCTCGCGGGCGATCAATATTCTCTAAATTGGGATGAGGGTTAGAACTAAGTCAGGAATTCTGGGGCTGATCTGGCTGCCGCTGGCTCTTCTGGTCTGCGCGTCAGCCGGCGACAACACAAATGATAAGGGCGATCTTCGCCTTCCCACTCCTTCGGCCCATCCTGAGCCTTCGTACAAGATTCAAGCCGGCATTGATGGCGAGATCTATCCCTTTCTGGCCAACTATGCGTCGCTGCAGAAACAGAGTGATCGCAAGTTCGGGGCCATCTCCGTCGCGGTTTCCAATCCTGGTGATTCCCTACTGCGCCAGCGTATTGCCGTGAAAGTGCTGGGCTGGAGCGACGAAGAAATCCAGATTGCGGAAGTTGCTCCTGGAGCAACTCACATTTACCTGTTCGCTCCGACTTTCCTGTCCCGCTTCTACAAGAACCACGAAATCGCCGCCGCTACGGCGCAGGTCACAGTCACCGGAATCGCAGGTACAAAGGTCTATGAAAATACCGTACCGGTCAGGATCCGCTCCTCTGAAGACATGTATTGGGGCGACAAGCTGAAGTACGCGCCGTTCATCGCCTCCTGGGTCACACCTCATGATTTGCGAGTGGAATCTGTGCTGGGACGCGCCGCAGCCTATGTTCCCGGTCATCGCCTGCCGGGATATGAGCACTGGAAAAGTCCGGAGCAGCAGGAGCAGGAGACCCGCCGCGAAGCCCGGGCGATCTTTACAGCGGTGAAGCGCATGGGAGTATCGTACGTAAACAGCTTCAGCACGCTGGGATCTCACCAAAATGTGAGTGAGCGTGTGCGCATGCCACGAGTCAGCCTCGACCAGAGCAGCGCTAACTGCATTGATGCCGCAGTTATGTATGCTTCACTTTTTGAGAACCTGGGCATGGATGCCACCGTCGTTATCGTTCCCGGACACGCTTATGCAGGTGTGCGCGTCGCCCAGGGCTCCTCCCGGTTCCTGTTTATCGACGTCGCCCTGACCGGCCGCACGACCTTTGAAGCAGCCGTAGCCTCGGCTGAGCGCGGGCTGGCCAGGTACAATGCTTCGTCCGTCACCCACGTTCTAATCCAACAGGCCAGGGACGCGGGCATCTATCCTATGCCGTAATCTGCAACCCGGCCCCTGGATTTCTCATCCATTGATTCCAATGTGGCACAAGTTGGCACCATGCCATGAGCCTAAAACCGCTTGACAATCGGCTATTCCCGCATAACAATACCCGAAATTCGTCACCAAGGCGTCTTTCAGGCTCACGCCCCAATGCGAATATGAGTACAATCCATACTTCACCGACCGCGAAACACCCCTCTCAAACAACGGATATGAAAAAAGTCTGTCGGCATCCGCGCGTGCGCGTTGTAGCGCGCGAAGAAGACGCAGAATTTGTCGAGTGCCAGGAATGCGGCGACGTCTTCGACTCCAGCGAATTCAAAGATATGGCCATCGAAGATAACATCCAGCCGGAAGACGCCTGATTCCATTCACCTTTTGGCCAAGTGACTTCATCCGCGATTACTACCGGGTGGGTTGTGCTCGTAGTGGCTGCTGAGCGGTTCAGCGCAGTGCCAGCGAAGCTTCTGCGGAGAATTCCGGCGCGGCAAAATCTCCAGCCAGAAACTTGGGAAACGCAGCCGCAGCAATCATGGCCGCGTTGTCGGTAGAGAGTTTTCGGGATGGGAAATAGACCGGCATGCCTTCCTTTGCCGCCTCCAGTTCAAAGCGCTCCCGCAGCTCGCTGTTGGCGGCCACGCCGCCGGTGACAAACAACGTTTGCGCTTCCCGCTCGCGCGCAGCCTCCAGGGTCTTGCTTACCAGGTCGTCCACCACAGCACGTTGAAATGATGCAACCAGATTCAGTGTTTTGCGGTCGCATAATGGCAGCACGTCATCCGCTTTAGGCTTTGCCACTCCCGCAAGGGCCTCCTGCCGCGCAGAAATGCTTTCGCGCATGTTCTCCAGTTCCACATAGCGCAACACGGCGGTCTTGATTCCGCTGAAGGAGAAATCGTGCGGCGTCTGCTTATCTTTGGGCACACCGCGGTTCCCATGTTTGATCTGAGCTGGCCCAAAGCGCACGGTATGAGGGTCGCCATGGCGCGCCAAAGCATCAATGATCGGCCCTCCGGGGTATCCGAGCCCAAGCAGCTTGGCTACTTTGTCGTAAGCTTCACCGGCGGCGTCATCGCGGGTGCGCCCAATATTCTGGTAGCTCCAGCCGCCTTTTTGCTCTGCAGCCAGAAAGAGATGCGTGTGCCCTCCGGAGACCACCAGCGCCAGAAGCGGAAATTCGATTTTGTAATTGCCTTTTTGCCGCTCTTCCAGCAAGACGGCATGAATGTGGCCTTCAAGGTGATTTACGGTGATGAGCGGCTTTTTCAACGCGAAGGCGAGCGCTTTGGCGTAGCTGATGCCTACGAGCAGAGCTCCGGCCAACCCGGGTCCCTGCGTGACGGCAATCGCATCAACCGACTGATAGCTTTGACCGGCTTCCTGCAATGCCTGACGCACAACGGGAACAATGGCCCGCAGGTGCTCACGCGAAGCCAGCTCCGGAACCACGCCTCCGTAGGGCTGATGCACCGCAATCTGCGAAGACACTACATTCGAGAGCAGACGCTCGCCTGAGCGCACCACCGCCGCCGCGGTTTCATCGCAGGAGGTCTCGATGCCCAGAATGCATGCTTCGTGCATATCTATCTATATTATTAGAGACAGCACTTAGTATTTAGTAGTTAGTAATTAGCAAAACCGGACGACACCATGTCTTCTTCGGACGGGCGGAAATGCGGCAAGGCCAATGGAAAGCTAAACACGAACTACTAAGTGCTAAATACTGTTTTATGAGCCAATTGCCAATTGCCGGTCGCCAACTGCTTACTTCCGACAAAGCGCAACACGCCGCGCGCATTGTGCGTGAGTTGCGGCGGGCAAGCCATTCCGCTTACCTGGTTGGCGGATGTGTGCGCGATCTGATGCTGGGACGCGAACCGGCTGACTACGATGTAGCTACCTCGGCGCTACCCGAAGACGTCATGCGTCTTTTTCCAAAGACCTACGCAGTAGGAGCGCAGTTTGGCGTGGTACTGGTACCCGTTTTTCGCGATGGCACAGGCGGACAACGTGAAAATTACGCCATCGAGGTGGCCACGTTCCGTAGTGACGGCCGGTATTCTGACGGCCGCCATCCTGATCAGGTGCAGTTCAGTCACGACGCAAAGATGGATGTCCAGCGCCGCGATTTCACCATTAACGGTCTGCTGCTCGATCCCCTCTCGCAAGAGGTGCTGGACTATGTTGGCGGCTGTGAAGACCTCCAGCGCAGCAGTATTCGCGCGATTGGCGAAGCGCGCCAGCGATTCCTGGAAGATAAGCTGCGCATGTTGCGGGCGGTACGTTTTGCCGCGCGTTTCGGCTACGCCATTGAGCCCGAAACGTTCCACGCCATCCGCGAGCTGGCAAAGGAAATTCATCAGGTCAGCCAGGAGCGTATCCGCGACGAAATCCTGAAGATGCTGACGGAGGGCCATGCCCGCCGCGCCTTTGAGCTGCTGGACGAGACCGGGCTGCTGGAAGAGGTTCTGCCTGAAATCAAGCGCATGCAGGGCGTGCAGCAGCCGCCGCAATTCCATCCAGAGGGCGACGTATGGGTGCATACGCTGATGCTGCTGGAAGGATTGCCGCCGAACGGCTCCAGGACCCTGGCCCTGGGCGCTCTGCTGCACGACGTGGGCAAGCCGCCAACATTTCGTGTGGCGCCGGACCGGATTCGTTTCGATAATCATGCTGAAGTGGGCACCCGGATGGCGGAAGAAATTTGTCGCCGTTTTCGGTTGTCCAATGATGAGCTGGAGCAGGTCTGCGCGCTGGTGGCCAACCACATGCGCTTTGCCGAAGTAAAGCGCATGCGCCAGGCGACTCTCAAACGCTTCATGCGTTTGCCCAGGTTCGAGGAACACCTGGAGTTGCATCGTCTGGACTGCCTGAGCAGCCACAGAGATCTGGAGCTTTACGAGTTCGCAAAAGAAAAGCTGGACAGCACGCCGCCTGAGCAAATTCGTCCGCAGCCCTTGCTTACGGGCGATGATTTGATCAGGGTAGGATATAAGCCAGGACCGGCATTCAAGGAATTCCTCACTACCGTGGAAGACGCCCAACTGGACGGATCAATCAGCACCAGGGAAGAAGCGCTTTCATTGGTGGAGTCGATGAATAATACTCTGCTGCGGCGGAGCGATTAGCCATTGGCTGTTGGCTCTTTGCTTTTGCTAAGTACTAAGTACTAATTACTTGTTTATAATCAGACGTTTTCATTTTTACGTTTGAGGCGCTCTGAATATGGCACAACCAGGCTTCGGCAGCATCCCCGCATTGAAAGAGGTCTATACCCAGCTCAAGAGCCGCATGGACAAGGCAGTGGAGGATTTTCGCGCCAACCTCGCCGCCGCGCGCACAGGCAGAGCTTCAGTGCACATGCTGGACACGATTCGCGTGAACTACTACGGTTCAGAGCTGCCGCTGAATCAGTTGGCGACTGTACACGCTCCGGAGGCCCAGCTTCTCACTGTCCAACCGTATGATCCGGGCATTATGGGAGAAATCGAGAAGACGATACGTTCGGCCGGACTGGGGTTGAATCCCATGAACGATGGCAAGATCATCCGCATTCCGGTTCCGCCGCTCACGGAAGAGCGCCGCCGGGAAATGGTCAAGCACTTGCATAAGATCCTGGAAGACCACCGTACGGCGGTGCGCAACATTCGCCGCGACGGCAATGACGCCATCAAGAAAACCACAAAAGACAAGAAGATCACCGAAGACGAAGAACGGCGGGCGCTGGATGAAATCCAGAAGCTCACCGATGATGAGATCAAGAAGATGGAAGAGATGGCGAAGGCAAAAGAAAAGGAATTAATGACCGTTTAGGTTGAACCCAGTCGCCCATCCCGCTCAACGGGATGGGCGAAGCAGATTGGTCAAAGATCGCATCAAACTTAACGGCGGGTGTCTCAGCAAAACTTAACAAATTGTCCGGCTCAGGACCAGACAACTCAGTACCAGTTCACGGGTCTAATACTCAAGCGCCTTGAATGGAGGAGACTTGCGACGGGTCTTTCAGAAAGCAATCTGGTGCGCTGGTCTTATCTTTGCCGTGCTGATTTCCAGTACGGCTCATGCCCAAAACATGGAAGCCGTTCTCGACCAGAGCTTCCACGCCATGTACAACCTCCAATTCGATGAGGCTTTCCGCAAGGCGGACCAGGCTAAAGCTCTGGACAAGACTGATCCCATGCCCTGGGTGGCGCAGGCCTCGGCAGTGCTGTTTCGGGAATTCGATCGCCTCCACATCCTGCGCAGCGACATGTTTGTTTCCGACAGCGCCTTCGCGGCGCGGCCTGCATATGCCTGGAATGACGACGCCAGAAAGCAATTCAATGATGCCATTGCCGGCGCGGAAAAGCTTGCGCGCGACCGGCTGGCGCATAACAAGAATGACATCAATGCATTGTTCGCCTTGACATTGGTCAATGGATTGCGGGCCAATGATTCGGCTCTGATCAGCAAACACAATATCGCTGCACTGTCGTTTACAAAGACGTCCAACAACTTCGCCGAAAAGCTGCTTGCGCTTTCCCCCAATTACTACGATGCATACCTCGCCACGGGAATGAGCCAGTACATTGTGGGTGGCAAGCCGGCGCCGGTGCGGTGGCTGCTGCGCATTGGCGGGTTCAAAGGCGACCAGGAGCAGGGCGTGAAAGAGCTTACGCTGGTTGCCGAGCGCGGCAGGTACCTGGCGCCGTTTGCCCGCATTCTGCTGGCCTTTCATGATTTGCGCCACCAGAAACGCGACGAAGCGCGGAAGAAATTTGCTTCACTGCACAACCAGTTTCCAGCAAATCCCCTGTTCCCGCAGGAAATGGCAAAATGCGGCAGCGGGCCAATGCCGAATGGGCAATAAACAAGCACACAGCAATCAGCACTCAGCATTCAGTCAAAGAGGCATTCTTCTTCTGATTCAAGATCGTTCACGGTTTTGCTGATGAATTCATGTCACGATACGTAATAGAACTCACAAAATCGACTTGCTGCACCGGGAAGAAGAGAATCTCACCTGGCTCGCGACAATGCCAGTGAGCTCCAGGCAGTTACGTCGAGCTGAGTGCTGAATGCTTTATTTGGGTAACCCCGCACTGGCCGCACCTCGAATGCTGTGGCCGTCGGCACTCTGCACAAACACCACGAAGTGCAAATCCGGCTTCTTCCACTCCGGTCGAAGCATGATTGGAATCTCCATGTTGAATGGCGTCTGGTTGAGTTGTCCCAGCCGCCGGAACTCACGCACCACGGCGGAATGATGCAGCTCGCGACCATCGTTTTCACCGGCCGCCACTTTGTTGCTGAGATTGTCTTCGGTAATGGCCAGATGCACGTCCGCAGGGGCACCACCCGGGCGGCTGGTCACGCGCACCAGTAATATCGCGGGAGTTTTCCAGCTAAGTTGTACTTCAGCCGTTTGTTCGCGCGCGGATGCCTCAAGAATTGCGTTTTGTGCGCGTCCGGAGTCATTGCCTACAAATTCTGTCTCACCATCTACAACCATCTGCGGAGTGTACGGCCCATCCAGCCGAAACCTTGATGCATATGCTTCCTGCCGCTCGGTGTAGGCGTGCGAAGAGAACCGGTCTCGCCAGCCCTGATGATCCCAGTAATCAACGTGGAAGCCGAGGGGTATGACTTGAACGTTCTTTGTTGGTTGGCGTCCCAGCCGGATCAGCAGCTCATCTGCAGGCGGACAGCTTGAGCATCCCTCAGAAGTAAATAACTCAACCACGACGGCGCTTCGCACGGGCTCTACTGGCGGCCGAAACGCCACTGTCCCCAGCAGCACAACCGCCGCCAGGAGCGAAATTCCAAGCGGCCATGACCAGCGAATTTTCATGATCAGCTCAAGCTTTCTGCGCTACCAAAATAGTGTAAGAGAATCTTCCTGTGCGATATCCCTCGCGAATCAATTCAATGCCCTGCACGAATTCGCGAAACTGCCCAGGCAGGAAGGAAAGCAGTTCGAGCGAGCCTCGCAGCTGCTCGGCTGCGGCGTCCCAGGTGTGCACGACTTCTGAGGCAAGCTGCTCCTGCGATAAAACTTTCATTCCCGCCTCTTCAACACTGTACGCGTATTCCGCCGCTGTCCACAGCTCTGGACATAAAAATATTTTCGCAATGCTTCGAATCAGGTCATCTTCCATGGAGCCGGACCACGCGGCCAGCAGGAATTTTCCGCCCGGCTTGAGGGCGCCGGCAACTTTCCTGAAGTAGCCGTCTTTATCGAAAAAATGTTCGCTGGACTCCATGTTCCAGATCAGGTCAAAAGTTGCTGCCGGAAAAGCATATGTTTCAGCATTCGCCAATTTGAACTGCACCCGGCCGTTCAAGGCCTGGCAATTTGTTGTTGCCAGTTCCAGTTGTCTCCTGCTCACGGTCAGGCCCAGCACCGTACAGCCATATTTCTCGGCCAGCCAGCGTGTGGTGAGGCCATGGCCACAGCCAACGTCCGCGACATGCATGCCTGGGGCCACTCCGGCGCGTTCGGCGCAGTAACGCACCATGAGCTCCTGCGCTCGCGCGCAGTCCTCGTCGCCGTCTGGAAAAAGTCCGTGATGAATGTGATCGCCCCAATAGCGCTGATAGGCCCACGCGAACTGATCGTAGTGGTCGCTGATGTCTCTGGTTGTGAACGGATGAACTCTGGATCGCCCAGTGTCGGCCCGCATTCCTCAATTATGCCGGATGAAATCGAGTTTCGTTGTAAATACTAGCCAGTCGCCGAGGTGCATTGATTTTGTCCATGTAGCTTTTGGGTTTGCTGTTGGTTTTGCTCTTCCTGTGGCCTGTTGCCTATTGCCTATTGCCTGCCCTATTGCCTGTTCCGTGCTCGTTCAATTTCTTTCCGCAAGTACATCATCTGGCCGATGTGGTGGTCCATGTGGGCGGCGCAACGCAAAAATACGGTGAAACGGTTTCCGGCGTCTTCCAATCCCTTCGCGGTGTAGGCAGCGCTCCAATCGCTCGGTGATTGCTTTGCAATCGTGTCCTGCACGATCGCCATTGCTTCATCGAACTCCCGGATCAATGCGTTTTTGGATTTGCGCGTCTGATCGCTGAATTCAAGGTCACGGTTGCGCACGTACCCGGTCTGCGCGATCTGCGCTCCCACGTAATAGTTGAGGTTACCGGTGACATGTAAAAGCAGATGTCCAATGCTGTTGCCGTAAGGATATGGGCGGCTCCAGATCTGGTCGTCAGAGAGAGGAGCGACCAGCGCGCGAACCTTGTCCGCCACTAACTGGTAATATCGGCTGAAGTTCATCCCGATATTGAAAGCAAGGTCTGTCATTTCGGGAAAATTTTACATCGAATATACCCTGCGAACATTTATTTCTTCTGAAGTTTCCGATTGAAAAAATCTGCCGTTGCCTGATAGCCGCGCATCCAGGTTTTCCATAAAAGAAAATCGTGGATCTCATCGGGAATGATGATCTCTTCAAAGTCAACATGCTGTTCCTTCAGCCGTTGTACGAGATCCGTGGTTTGCTGGAAGCCGACGTTGCGATCATCATCTCCGTGAATCAATAGCACCGGAGATTTCCACTGGGAGATGGTAGCCACAGGGGAAGAGTCGTAGGCCAGCTTAAGGGCTTCGCGGGAATCAGGGGCATCCTGCGCGCCGGCCTGCCGATTGCGCAGAATAACCGACCAATCGTGCACTCCATGAAAATCCACACCGGCGGCAAAAATGTCGGGATTGCGCGACAGCGCCAGCGCCGTCAGCAATCCACCATAGGAACCTCCCCAGATGCCGATCCGTTTGGGATCAACCGAAGACAATCCCTGAAGGTATTTGGCGCCGGCCAGCACATCCTTATATTCGGCCGATCCACGCCAGGACGTATTCGGCGCTTCGCGAAAGGCGCGGCCATACATAATCCCAAGACGGTAATTGACCGACAGCACCACATATCCCAGGCTGGCAAGGTATTGATTCTCTGCGTAGGCATTGTGGTAGTAGTACATGTAGTGGAAACCGAGGAGCATCTGTCGTGGCGGCCCACCATGGACAAAAATAAGCGCCGGCGGGGGAGCGGATTGAGCGCCACTCCGCGGCACAAAAAGTTGCCCGTGAACTTCTAAGCCGTCATCACTTTTGAAGATGACCTGCTTTGGTTCCACCAGTTGCGCAGAAGGAAAGTCCCTGGGCAGAACATTCGCTGCAATTATCTCCCTGCCTTTATCTGTAATGTGATAAGGCATAGCCGGCGAAGTCGCGCTGGATCCAAGGCAAACGACCGTCTTGCCATCGGCCAGCATCACTGGGCTCCATTCAATGCTGTTGCCCGTCACGAGTGGTTTTGGATTTTCGTTTTCAATGCCCGGAGGGATCGGAGCTATTCCCCAACTATGCACGCGCCAGATGTGGCGGCGATCCACATCATCCTGGTTTGACGTGAAGAGAACATCGGTTTTATCCCGAGTCAGCGCCACGTCTTCCACATCGTAGTCGCCGGGCGTAAGCAGAAGGAGGCGCCCTCCCTTGTCCGAAATGGAATAAAGGTGGTTGTGGCCATCATGCTCCGAGCAGAAAATGATGCGTGGACCGGCCGCAAACTTGAGAGACTCCCTGGCAAAGTGCGGTAATGATCCGCTTGCCTCCAGGTTGCTATGCCAGATTTGATGTGCGTCCCCTGTAGCCGCGCTCGCGACCCAGAGCGCCCAGGGACGTGGTCGCACAGGAATCAGCGGCAAATGACTTTCTGCTCCGGCCACACGAATAAAAACCAGTTCTGAACCATCCGGCGACCATTGTGGATTGAAATCCCGTTCCGTGCTTGGAGCAACATAGCGGACGCGCTCCGGCGAAAAATCATAGATCGCAATCAAGCTGTGCGATTGGCGATCGGAAACGAAAACAATGTGCTTGCCGTCCGGCGACCACTGGGCCTGCGATTCTTCACCCAGCAACTCGGTAAGCTGCCGCGCGGGCTTCTCCCCATTCACGGGTGCCAGCCACAGGTGGTTCTTCGCGGTCCACACCGCCCACTGGCCATCGGGCGAAATCTGGATGTCTTCACAATCTTCACGCTGGCAGCCCATATCTCCCAGCAGCCGCGTCTTGCCGCTGTCGACGTCTGTTGCCCAAACCTGTTGCTTCGGTTCCTTCAGCTCGCTTGTGGGATTGGCGACATGGCCGTCTCTGCTAATTTCTGAGCCGCGGGCGTACACTGCCGTCTTTCCATCAGGTGTCAGACGCAGGCTGAGAATCTGCTGGCCATCGTCTCCTTGATAATGGGTCACCTGCCGCGCAGCAAATGCGGGAGCGTCTGCAACCCAGACGTTACGCTCGCCTCGGAGATCAAATACCCACCCGATGCGATTTGCCGCTGTTGCGGCCGTCAGGTCCGTGGGAAACGGTGAACTCATCACCTGCTCCAGAGTGAAGCTCTGGTTCTGCGCAAGCACTGATAAACTGCAGGCAAAGAGAAAAGAAAGAAGCCGGCAAAGACTTTTCATAAGCGCACAATCATAAACCAGCAGGTAGTTGTTGATGATCGATGGCCCGATTGGGGTTACGGCAAAGACACGTTCCTGAATTGCGCCATTGTGAATTAAAAGAGAATGCGCTGGAATTGGCTGATGGTGGGATCGCTTCTGTCGAGAGAATGCCGTTCAGATGGGTTGGCAGGTACCCGTCCTGAAGCGTGCAGCGGTACCCACTGGTTTTCTGATTTGTTATTCGTCACGGGATGTGCAGAGCATGGTTCCTTAAGGAACCGCGCTCTGCTTCACCCCAGCCATTTGCCCCACCCGGAATCTGAGGCAAAAGAGGCTTAACTTTAGCTTAGAATCGCAATCCCGGAGCACTCTTTTCCGCATGTTCCAAAAACCGGAAGATGCCGCTGTTTGTTCGTGGCGGCTTATGGAATACCGTATTTAATAAGACGAAGTATCGAGGTACGCTTTAAAATATTAATGACGGTTCCATCCGGCTTTCCGGCCTGCACGAACCGCAAAACAGCGCTACATTAGAGCTTTCTAATATAGACTATTCCTCCGCGAATCTCAGGCCGCGCTCAAAGGTGAATCATGACTTCAAACACAGAAGGAACTTTTCAGGTAGTAGACAAGAGAAGGTCACATGTTGTGGACCACCCGGGGCGGCGCGCCGTCCCTGCCGGTTGGCGGGCACACTCAGTGTTGCTGGGCTACTTCAACTCTGACTATGCGCGGCGTTTTCTCAAAGACAAGGCCCTGCAATCCGAGTTGACAGAGGAGTTGATGCAGCAGAGGGAATTCGCCCAGGCGCGCATGCAGTCGCTGTTGCCGTTCAACATGACCAAATCTTCAGCTCGGCCTCTCACGGACGATAAGTCCATAGCGGAAATCAACCGCGTCATGGCACGCCCTGAATGCCAGGGCGCTTACCCGGAGGGCACATGGACACCGGAGCTGGTGGAAATTTCCACTTTGATTCCCGTTCAGCCAAGCCTGGACCTGGATTATGCGGGCGGACTGGGCGACTCCGATCTGGATCCGTCAAAACCCACAAGCGCTGTCAGCCTCTGCTTTGCCGAAAAACATCCCACCGATTTTCACGTGAGTGTGGAGGAGTCACAAAAGGCAATTACCATCAGCGGCATCAATCCTTCATTGGAAGTCGTCGGGCTCCATTATGAGCAGGAGGCGAACAATGGCCCGGTGATGCTGAGTTTCATGGTCAGCCCGGCGCCCAATATTGTTGTGGTTGCACGCTACTCCGGACGGCATCTGCTGGTCAGCGGCTATCATCGCGTGTATCGCCTGATGCAGTTGGGATTCACTCATTTCCCCTGCATCGTTCGTGAAGCGCAGACGATTGCGCAGATTGCCATACGCGGGCGCGCCATGTTTGCGGAGTCGGTGCTCATGGCTCAGCGGCCCCCGCTTTTTCCCGACTTCGCTGATCCGGTCCTGGGGATCGTGGTCCCCTTCAAGGAGGTGCACCGTGTAGTGCGCATCCGCCCCGATGAATATTTTGTGGCGAAGCAGTAGTTATGCCGTTATGCGTGCTCAAATGGTTGCGCATGGTTTTCCGATCACGCGCGATCACCGGGGTCCCCGACGCGCGCGGTTTTTGTTCTTGGGTTTTGTTCTTGCGCGTGGCGGGGTGGAGGTCACGGCGATCACGTGCGATCACGGCGATTGTTAATGCCCGCCAACAGGTTTCCCGAGAGTCACAGCCTGTGCATCCAGCAAAGCTTGTAGCAGGGCTGGACTTCTGACTCCGAATACTTTGTCTCCGCGTAGACGGCTGCTGTACCCTGTAACCTGTCACCGTAACCTGCTTCATGCGCATTTTAACCACCGACGAAACACGCGAAGCGGAGCGCGAGGCCACGAGCCGCGCGGAAATTTCCACTCTGGTTCTCATGCAGCGCGCCGGCTACGCGGTGGCTCAATTCTGCGTCTCCCATTTCAAGTTCCGTTCCGTATGCGTTGTCTGCGGAAAAGGCAACAATGGTGGGGATGGCATGGTTGCCGCTCAGGCCTTGAGCGAAATCACCACCAAGATCTCCGTAATCATTCTGGCAAAAGATGCGAGTGAGTTGAGCCCTGACGCGGCAGCGATGCGCGCGCGCCTGAGCATTGAGCCCATCTGGGTTGCAGGCGAGGAAGATCTGGACAGCGAGGCGGTTCGTGAGGCGATTGGGGCTGACTTGATCATTGACGCTATCGTGGGAACCGGGTTCAAGCCTCCGTTGCGAGGACTCGCGCGAAAAGCGGTGGATGTGCTCAATGACGCCTTTGCCACGATTGTTGCCGTGGATTTGCCCTCCGGGATCGATGCAGATTCCAGGATTCCCCTTCACCAACTAGACGAACCAACAGTTTTTTCTCACGGCATCGTTACCTTTATTGCTCCCAAGCCAGCGCACATTTTTGGCGAGCTGACTTCCGGTCCCATTGCCGTGAGCGAATTGGGAGTTCAGCCCGTGCTCGTGCCCAACGCTACTAAACTGCAAGTTGCGACAGGGCAGGAAGTCGGTATCACGTTTCCGCCGCGATTGCGCGATGCCAACAAAGGCCAGTTTGGCCACGTGCTGGTGATTGCCGGCTCACGTGGCAAATCCGGAGCCGCCGTCCTGGCTGGTCTGGCCGCTTTGCGCACTGGCGCGGGCCTGGTCACGGTGGCATGCCCCAAATCCATTCAGCCCACTGTGGCGGGATTTGCTCCCGAGCTGATGACGGAAGCATTGGCAGAAACCGCCGAGGGCGCCATCTCCGCCGCTGCTGCCGCCCGGCTGGATGAGTTGCTGCATGGAAAGGACGTCATTGTCATGGGGCCGGGACTTTCTCGGCATCCTGAAACGGTTGAATTCATTCGCGATTTTGTGAAGCGATGTCCTCTGCCGCTGGTTCTGGATGCCGACGGGCTGAATGCATTTGAAGGATGCAGTGCGGAAATAAAGACCGGCCAGAACTTTCGTGTTCTCACTCCCCATCCTGGCGAAACCGCGCGGCTTACCGGCACGTCTGTGAAAGCCATACAAGAGGACAGGCTACAGGCAGCGCAGCGTCTGGCTGCTGAAACCGGTTCCTGTGTGGTGCTCAAGGGATCAAGGACCGTGGTGGCCGGCGTTTCCGGAGAGACATGGATCAACATGACCGGCAATCCGGCCATGGCCAAGGGCGGCTCCGGCGATGTCCTTTCCGGCATCATCGGCGCGGCACTCGCAAGGAGAATGGCAGATAAGAGCGTGGACATGGCGGAAGGCGCGCCCGACTTGACTCACCGCAAAAGCTGGATGTACGAAATCTACGGAACCGATACAAAGGAAAAGGTGAGGCAGTACCAGGCAAAACAGCTTGCGCTCAGTTCGGCGCGCGCGTCGGATTTCCTCAAGGACATGTGCGTGGCTGCGGCAGTGCACCTGCACGGACTGCTCGGAGACTTTGCCCGAGACATGCTTCACGAAAATACCGTGCTCGCCACCGACCTGCTGGATAATCTCTCGGAAGCGTTTCGCGACTGCGCCCAGCAAATGGATCGCCAACTGTACTATCTACAGAAATAGTTTGAGAGTTGATTACTTGTTGCCCAGTTCCGCACGCCCCGCAGACTCATAGAAGAAGTAGTTTCTCGGGCAGATTTTAACCGCCTCACGAAAGCTTCCCTGTGCAGCGCTCTGCTGCCCATGTAGAGCATGATTTTCAGCAATATAAAAATTGGCCTCGCACTCCTGGCCCTTTTGTTTAACGGGATTTTGGTCGGAAGCTGCCTGCAAAACCGCTTTCGGAGAATCTTTGCCTAAGAACAGTTCGATCACAGGCCCCGGCCATTTGGTCAAATTCAATTTTGCCGCGTTCTTTGCCAGCTCCTCTTCGGCGGGTCCATTCTGGGCATGACTTGTGCCCCTGGCTCGGGACAGGTAAAGCCAGATCACGTTGTAAGAATCTGACGGATAGAGCTCCACAGCCCGGCTAAGGTCCTGCTGTGCCTGACTCAGATTGCCTGAATAAAGCCACAGGCGGCCACGGTTGCGATACCCGTCACCAGCCTTGGGAAAACGCCGAATAACTTCTGTCACGTCTGCAATAGCGGCCTGGTATTGGCCGGTGCGCTCGTAAGCGAATGCCCGGTCGTACAGCAGATAAGAATTTTCGGGTCGAATGCCAATCGCTTTCGTGTAATCGTCAATGGCATGCCTGTAATCGCCCTTATCTTCGTAGACCTGCCCCCTCTCACGGAAGGCGTCACCGTACTTCGGTTCTAATCGAATAGCTTCTGTGTAGTCCTGAATGGCCCGGTCGTCCTCGTGATTTCGGTAATAGGCATTGCCGCGCAAATAAAACGTCCGCGCAGCCCCCGGGTCCAGCCGGATCGAGTTGGTGTAGGCCGCAATTGCATGAGTGTAATCGCCTTTGCTCACGTACTCATTGCCTTGCTTGACGAAATCCGCCGGGGATTGGGGGAAGGCAGAAGCTACGAACAGTGTTGCCAGCAGAAAAAGAAGCATTGAAGTGGCCGCTCCATCGAACCAAAGAAAGTTGTCGCCGAGATTAAAAATCGCCATTGTGCTTTTGCCGTGGTCCCATTCTCTCCCTCAGAACAGGAGTCAATATTTCTCTTTCCGCCGTGCGCTGTAATCGCACCTTAATGAAGTTATTGATGCCTTGCAACTCCACCGCCAGGCCTTCCAGGCCGAACGCTACAAAATCCGTAAGGTCGGGACAAGGCTTTTGTTGGGTTTGGTAAACCAGCCTGTGGTAGCGCTCTTCATTGTGATAGAAATAGTTGAACAGCGCGTAGTAGCCGTGCCCGCTATACCCTCTCCAAAAGAGAATGCCCGCCGCAACCAGCCGTGACACTCTGCCGTTTCCATCATCAAACGGATGGATCGTGGTGAAAAAGTAGTGGGCCACCAGGGCATGGACAGCAGGGATCATGCTTAACAGCGTTCGGCCATTGACCAATTGGACGAATTGCGCCATCAAGTGCGGCAGCTTCTCCGCCGGCGCGCCTGCGTGTATTCCAGTCTGTGGTGTTCCTACCATCACTCGCAGCCCTTCTCGGCGGAACCGGCCTGCACTGTCGTAGCGGATACCGGTGTCCTCTGCCACCAACCGATGCATGTGCAATATATCTTCCACTGATAGCGGCTCGCAGCCGGGAACAAAACGCTGTCTCACCCATGCCCGGTCCCTGCCTGTGTTGCTCAGCAGGGCGCGCTCTTTGCGAAGCTGAATCTCATTTGTGATCTCTTGCTGATTTCCGGCGGACAGCGGCAAAGCAGGCTCCCCTCCCTCTGCGGCGGGAATTTCCCGCCACTGCGGCGGACGAAGGCTAAGGCTTGCCGCGGTTCTAAAAGCCTCAATGGCGGCAATATGGGGCAGCAACCTGGACATATCCAGGCTGTAACTGAAGTCGAATGCAGGCCAGTAAATCATCGGCGAAGGTTGCCATAGCCATCGTGGTTTCGCCGAGCCTCCACCCTGTCCCGCAGCATCGGCGTCAGTAGTTCTCGTTCTGCCGTCCGGTGCAATCGCACCTTGATGAAGCTGTTGATCCCTTGAAGCTCAGCCGCCAGCCCTTCCGTGCCAAAGGCTACAAATCCGGTCAGCTCAAAGGGCAAAGGCTCTTGCCAGCATCTGTGAAGCAGCCTGTGGTACTTGATTTTGTTCAGGTAGAAATAATTGAAAAGCCCGAAGGCATGCCCGTTATATCCACGCTGAAAAAGAATCGCCGCGGAAATAAGCCGGCAGAGTCTGCCATTTCCGTCATCGAAGGGATGTATGGTGGTAAAGAAAAAATGCGCGACCAGCGCATGAACGCACGCGGGAAAGCTGCTCACCGAAACGTCATTGATAAAGCTGACATACCCGTCCATGAGCTGCGGCAGCTTCTGGGGCGGCGCACCCAGGTGGAGCCCGCCCGCTTCCCGGCCTCCAACCTCGACACCCGCAGTCCTTAAAGCGCCCGCAGTATCCGCGTATACGCCGGATTCATCCGCCATCATACGGTGGAGGTGCAGAATATCAGATAACGAGATCGCCGCAGTTCCGGGAGCGAACCTCTTTCGCACCCATGCCAGCGTGGGGCTCGCATTCCTCTGCCGCAGCTCTTGCTTGCGCACCGCAATGGATCTTTGACTCAGCTCTGACTCCGCCCTCCCATTCTGTGGTGCGGCTTCCGTCTCGTCACATCGGAATTGTTCGCGCCATTGGGGTGGAAGGACCGGGTTAGCCGCAGCTTCCCTGCATGCTTCAATGGCCGCTATGTGGGACAGCACTCGCGGCATGTCCAGTCGGAAATCGAATTCGAATTCAGGCCAGTAGATCATGATTGCCAGAATTGCCCAAAATGCCAATGTCCTCGAAGTTGCTCACGCCAGCCCTCAATTCTGGCATTTTTGGCAGTTATGGTTGGCAACGTTACTGGTTTGCTTGTTTGGTCCCTTCGCTGTTGCTGGCCTGCTTATCGTGGGCCGCACTCTGTGCCTCAAGATAGCCGATCAGGAATTTCATTTCATCGTTACTGACCCATATATTGGGCATGGGGACGTTGTTGTATTTCTTCAGCAGCGCCGTGGCCAGCGGATCATTTTCGGCGAAGAGTTCATTCGGCTTCTGGATCATGCGCACCAGCCATTTGCGCTCTCGAGTGGTGGCGACGCCCAGCAGGTCCGGGCCAATTCCATCGCCCCCGCCGATGGTGTGGCAGGCCGCACAATCACGCCCGAACAAATACTTTCCCCGATCGAAGTTCGCGATAGGACTGCCGTCCCCGGTTTCTTTTTTCTCTTTCAGGTTGGCATGCTTGAAATTATCGAGAAACTCGCCGATCATCCTCGCCTGAAATGAAGGATTATCCAGCGCATTGCCCCGCATCCAGGTATTGGTGGCATCATTCCCGATAAGAAGATGCGGGAGATGGCCGTCGGCGTTCACACTGGGGTTGGAATAAACCCCCAACCTCTTTTGCAGCAAATCAATGTCTTCTTTTTTGCCGGTAAGAAACGTCCAGCCCGGCCCCACGTGGAATTTCTCCATGTACGCTTTCAGCACCTTGGGCGTATCGTGCGCCGGATCAATGCTGATGGAATAAAAGAAAATGTCAGATCCTACGCGGTCCCCCAGCTTCTTCTGCACCTGGACCATGCGCGCGGTTTCCAGCGGGCAGGCATACCCGCACGTGGTATAGATAAAATCAATGGCCACGATCTTGCCCTTGACCAGATCATCATAGAAATGGACTTTCTTTCCATCCTGGGTAATCAATTCAGTATTGGGAAAACGAGTGGCGTTCTGCTCGTCAGCCGTTACCGGCCTGGCAAGTATTAGAAATGTAAACGCAGTTACGAAAAACAATGAAACGACGGCTAATTTCTTCCACAGCTTCGAAAACATCATGTACTCCTTGGAATCCTATTATCTAACCATGCCCCCGCGACTGTTTGCCTTTAGCCTTAAGGCGCCTCGCGGGCTGAATGTCGAAGACCCCGGCGTGCCGTAGGCCGATTGCTAATTACTGTTTACTATTTGTTAATTACTGATTCCCCGGCGCGTGGCAAGCACGCGCCGGGAATTTGTTATTACGCATTCGGCAAGATTTGGTCCGGAGTCTCGAATGTCACGCCTGTAGGTTTCGAGATCGGAGTTGGCAATGGACTCAGGAACGGTGTTCCGCTGTCCAGGTCCCACCGCAACAGCATGGCATTGTCTTCATGCATGGTGTTGTGGCAGTGCTCCATGAACATCCCGCCCCAGTCCCGGAACTGCATGTGAATAACCACCGTGCCGTTGGGACGCAGACGATATACGTCCTTCCGTCCGCTCTCCGCCCGCGAAGGCGCCTGGCCATTGCGGGAGATGATCTGCCCTTCTTCAAAGTGGATGTGAATAGGGTGGTCCCAGCCAAAACCGCCTACCAGCACCCACTCCTCGGCGGTGGCGAATCCCGGCTGCGAAGAGATGCGGCCGAAATCGGCTTGCAGGACCGAGCCTCCACTGGTTCTGCTGCTGCCGCCATTGTTGTCGGTGGCAATGCCCCAGGAGCCTCTGCCCTGGCCGTTGCCCGTGTATGTAGTTACCGGATCATTGGTGGTGATGTTGCCATTGTTGTCGAAAGTGAATGTGCGCTTCCTTGCAACTGTCGGCAACGTTGGGTTAGGAATCAACACAATACCGTTTCCGTTCCCGGAAGGGTCGACGCTAAGATCCGGGTGTGGTGGCGGGCCAATGACCTTGAAGCGCAGGAACGCGCCGACCGCCGGATCACAGGACGTCCCGCTCAGGGCCTGGGACACGCTCAACACCGGGCCTGGCAGCTTCCCGCTCTGCATCTGTTGGAGGTTCACCAGGTCCACCGTCTGGTTGGCCTGGTAGCGCGAGAAGTCAATGACTAGGTCATAGCGCTCTGCGATGCCAAGCTGGTCGGTCTGGGCAAGGTTCACGGTTAAAGGCAGCAGATTGCCGTCATTGGCGATCTGCACCATGTTGGAGCTGTCGCTCAGCGCCAGGGCAAAGAAGCGCGACACGCTGGCATTGAGGATGCGGAAGCGGTACCTGCGTGCGTACACGTTAAAGAACGGCTTCCAGGCGAGGTTCACCGTCATCTGGTCGCCCAGGAAACCATCGAACGCAATATTGTCCATGTTGAGCTGGCCGTTGGAATCCCACGCCTTGTCCGCCAGCATCAGGTTGATGTCAAAATCCAGGTTGCCCCATCCGCTGTGAAGGGTCTCGTTGTAGCCGCTGGGCAGACGCAGGTTGGTTCCATCGTTCACCGATTCGTCCCCGCGGTCCAGCGAGCTGTAGATGTTGTTCATGCCCGCGATGCCCTTGTACACGTTCTGGTCCGTGAACGTGAACATATGATCGTGGAACCAGTGCGTGCTCATGGTCTCTTTCCAATCACCGGGGACCTTGGTGATTCCGCCCGAGTCATTGGGCGCGCCCGCGCGCGCATCCGTCGCGCCGGTGTTGATGGTGGTGAATCCCGCCAGCACCCAGGGATAGTGGTAATCGTAGAACTGGTTGGGCCAGAAGTAAGCGCCGGTGAATCCGTCGTTCTCCGCCCCGTGATGAGCGTTGTGCTCGTGCGTGCTCAGGGTGAATCGCCCAAACCCGCCGTTGTTGGTGATGTTTGTAGTCAGGCCATTATGGTGCCGGAACAGCACGGGTTCACCATAGCGTACCTGCATTAGCTTCGGCGGCAGGTTGCCGTTGAACAGCCACATCCGGTTCGAGTTCTGCACCGGGAAACTGGGATGAAACTGCGGCTTGATGGTTGCGCTCGGATTGATTCCAGAATTCAGGTCCGAGGTAACACCCGGATTGTAAGCCGTGTTGTTGATGCACGGCTTTGTCGTGACCTCAACGCCGATTGTGGGTAAGAACTGGTTCCACCGCTGGTGTGTCCAGATTGGTCCCGGTGGACGCCCTTCGACGGGGCCTGTTAACCCCGTCTGCCCGCCCACCAGCGCAGGATCAACCGGCTGCTGCGTTTGATTGGACGATGCCTGCGGGGTGGGGGTGAAGGCTGTCAATGGATTCGGCACCCTTGGCAACACGTCGAACCGCGGCATCGGCTGCGTAAACGGCGAAACGCCAAAAGTCGGGCTTGCCGGCAGGCCGGAGGGAATCTGGCTGCAACTGCCTCCACTACTGAAGCTGCTGGTCGTCTGCGCATGCAGAGGTCTTACAAACGGATTCAACCCGCCGATCGGCGCCAGAGCGCCGGCCGACGTGAACAGCCCCCACTTGACCAGATCGCGGCGTGAAACCTTGCCGTGCGATAAAGCTTTCGTGATCTCGGCACGTTCCCGCCGCGCGTTTTCCGCATCCCGGATGCGCTTCCGGTCGGAATTTTCTGACAACCAAAAACTGTCATCTCGATCTTTACGACCCATGCTGTTTCTCCTTTTTCAGAATTTGTCGTGCGCTTACTCAGAGCCAAGGCAAAAGATTAAAAAGCCTTAAGGTACGAAGTTTGCGGACTTCGTTGGCTCTACCGGTGAAGCTCCTATCTCCTTGCTGGTTTCTTTTTTGCGGTGAAGTCTGGCCTCGCGGGCGCTTTAAGAAAGCCTTGAGGAAACTTCACGGGCTACGTTCCGGGACGTGCCCTGGGAAAATAAAACGAGCTATTCAATGCCACTCGCCGAACGGCTGTGAATCATACGTCCGGCGGAAGCAAATTGCAACCGGCTGCCCGGGGCAAAAATCGCTTAATGCTAAGTAAGGTCGCAAAAGGCTAATTTTTCTCACTTGCCCAGATTTGGAAAGCCGAGCGCCAGAAAGAAGAAGCTTGTGGGTGACGACATAAATTGTTTTCGCCATGTCAGCATTCTCCATCTTGACTCCGTGGTTTTTTGCGTTTGCTTTTGTTTGCTTTTCCCCAATCGTTTTCTCCGTGCAATCTCCGCGTCTCCGCGCCGTGTAGCCTGTCCTCGAGGTAAGGTTGCCGGAAGGCGACCGTAGCCGAAGGATGGTGCAATTTTGGAGCGACCGTCACCGCATCACAGTCGCATAGAATAGTCCGGCAGACAAAACCAGCAGAACGGGCGTGCCGGCCAAGGAGACACGATGTCAGCGGAATTCATAAGAGTCATTCCCATGCTCCGGATTTTCAACGTGGAAAAAGCGCGCGATTTCTATCTGCATTTTCTCGGCTTCAAACTGGACTGGCAAAATGATGGCGATGGCCGCGCGCCCATGTACATGCAAGTCTCGCGCGGTGGCCTGGTGCTGCATCTGACCGAGCACCATGGCGATTGCACGCCTGGCTCAAACGTCTTCGTGATTATGGAGGGAATTGAGGAGTTCCGCCGTGACGTCGGCTCGCGAAGATATAAGTACATGCTGCCGGGTTTGAGAAAGGCCCCGTGGAACGCCACGGTAATGGAAGTGATCGATCCCTTCGGGAATCGCATCCGGTTCAATGAATACTTTAAGGAGAAGGTCGTTCCACCCGAAACAAAGGCTTCTGTACCAGATGCAGAGCCATAAGTTGAAAAAGGGAGTTCCAGTCGCCAGGAGCGGATTGCCGGAAGAGGCGCATGGCGGGGTACCAGGGAGTATCCTGCCGGTGGAGAAGCCAGCGCCAATGCGGCGTGCAGGAAAGCGCAAGCCAAACCGGCCGTCCCAGAGCACCGGCAAGGTGAGCGATGGATATATCGCAGCTCACGATGAGATCCATGTGCATCATAACCGCAGCCGTCGCCGCCAGATCGAACCCGGAGAGCGGCAAATCGTTCCAATTTTCCCACGGCCTAACTAACTGATCCGGCTGCCTTTATCGGAAAGTGACAGCACTTTGACGCTACCCGCTTCTCAAGCCGTCCAATGCATGCCATTCTGTTACGGCTCGCGTTTCCCAGGTGTGAAATGCGAACCAGTCGCCCCAGGGTGACCGCACTCGCTGCGTGAGTGCGTCTCGATCTTTGACAATTTGAGCCGTTTTGCGGGCGTGAGCGAGGCGTCAGCCGAAGCGGGAGTCCGCGGGCGAAATCCTGAGCGTAGCGAAGGATCTGCTGTTCACCGGTTCCACGCCTGCGGACGCGCAAGCGTACGCCACAGTATTGGTGTCCTTGCGCTCGCCTGACGCGAGCGCAATGGCGCAGCAAGACCAGTGTGCCCGATCCGCTTAAACCTGTCCCGCTTGCCGTGGTGGCTGGCTCCTCGCGCGAGGAAAAAGCTTCCGCGAGGCATTCCGCGAGCAGCTTTCGTCAATAACGACGGGCCGACGCGCGGAATCGCGGAATCGCTCGCATTTTTGGATATTTGGTATCAGCGGCGAGGTTTGTGGGTTTGCACTTGGGTTTCCCAGCAGCTAGTAGCTGGCAGCTAGTAGCGCTTTTAATCAATGTTTATGCGGGTGGTATCAACGTATCAACCGCTCGCGAGGTTTTGGTTTCGGGCGCTCTCAGGTTCGGTTTTTTCTATTCCCTATTCCCTATTCCCTGGTTTCCTGTGGCCTGTTGCCTATTGCCTGTTGCCTGCATTTTCCTCCAGTGTTTATGCGGGTAGTATCAACGTATCAACCACTCGCATAGTTTCTGCATTGACGCTTTTACCCAACATCTGTCCGCCGAATTCAGCGGTCGTTGTGGCAAAGGTTGTGGGTTTGCAGTTGGGTTCACTAGAAGCCAGTAGCTAGCAGCTAGAAGCTGACTTTCATCAATATTTATGCGGATGGTATCAACGTATCAACCGCTCGCATAGTTTCTGCATTGACGCTTTTACCCAACATCTGTCTGCCGAATTCAGCGGTCGTTGTGGCAAAGGTTGTGGGTTTGCAGTTGGGTTCACTAGAAGCCAGTAGCTAGCAGCTAGAAGCTGACTTTCATCAATGTTTATGCGGATGGTATCAACGTATCAACCGCTCGTGAGGTTTGGTTTCGGGCGCTTTCAGGTCGGTTTTTGCTAGTCCCTGTTCCCTAGTCCCTATTCCCTGGTTTTGCTGTGGCCTGTTGCCTATTGCCTGTTGCCCGGGGTAAAGCTAGAAGCTGTTTTTCATCAATGTTTATTCACGCTTATGTGGTCGAGCACATCAGCGCGTATAGGTGAAGCGGTCAGAGGTGTTATACTTCCGAGGTTTTTGTCAGGCTCAGTTCAGCACTGAGCTTTTCCCAGACAAGGAGAGACAATGAAAAGTAAGACAGCAGTCGTGTGCTGTTGTGTGTTGTTCGTTGCAGCTGCGGTTGTTTTGCTGCCCAGGGTTCCCCAGGCATTTGCTCAAGACGCCAGAAGCGCAAACGTTAACATCGACATCTGGGATTATTGTGATCCCACAAGTTTCAATAACGCAGTAGGCCCCGGTACCTGCAACCGCTCGACCGTGAATGGCGCTATCACCTTCGACGGTTTCGTGGCCGAAGTCTCCGCCGAAGAATCCGTTGGCGCATGGCGGTTTGCGCCCAATGAACTGGCTGTCAATCAAGGGACGGTTCTGCAATTGCACAACCTGGGCGGGGAAACGCATACCTTCACGCAGGTGAAGCGATTCGGTGGCGGCTTTGTTGATTTTCTTAATGGTGCTTCCGGCAACCCCACCCCGGCTCCGGAATGCGCTCAGGTTGTGAACGGCCAGCTTGTACCGCAGCCGCCCGGCCCGGATAATCAGTTCATCGACCCAGGGACAACGGTCAGCCATCCGCTTGGGAAGGACGACGTGGTTGTCAACTACCAGTGCTGCGTCCACCCCTGGATGCGGGTCGTCATCACACCTCGTAACACGAATCCGCAACCGATCCACTGAAGAGTTCCTGTCGCTCCGCGAATTGTTGCTGTGCCGACGCCTAACGGCGTCGGCTTTTTATCGGAATTTCAATCGTTCGATCACCGATCTTTGAGGTCTACTGATGTGGTAACGCAGTTGCTTTTGCAAGTTGGGCTGCAACAGCAGGCTGGTTTTCAGGCCGGCGCACGGCCATAAACATCCACCACCCAGACAAATGTTCCGCGTCGTGCGACGCGAACAAACCCTTTGCTCTCCACGCTGGCGCACATTTCTTTCGCAGGATGGACGAAAACTTTGAAGGTGCTCCCTTTGAGCCGGCGCCACAAATTCTGTAAAGCGACAGTGACGCGCACGTCCCAGCGATCGCGAGGATAGGTGAAGGCGAGCAGTTGGCGTGTCTTCGATGCTGCCGCCTGAAGCAAAGCATTTCCATCCGGGTAGCAGCAGACGACGCGATCCAGTGTCACCAGATCGGCGTCCGGCAAAGTTTCAGCCAGCAGCGCGAAATCGCCAAGCACAAATTCGGTGGAGCCGGATTTATAGCGCGGCTCTACGACCTGGCGCGCCACTTCAAGATAAGCAGGCGAGGCTTCGGCCACGGTTGTGCCCGCAAGCCCGCTGCCGGCCAGCTCCGCGCTGATAACGCCAATTCCCGCTCCCACGTCGAGCAATTGCTTATCTTCGAGCGGCCGCCGCCGGAGTTCTGCCAGCAGCACTCGGGTAACACCGACAGGACCCCGGCGCCGGTAAAGACGCAGGTCGCTCTGTGCTCTCTCGCTCCCGAACTGCGCCTCGGCAGCACAATAACGAGTACAGCAGGTCATAGAACATCGTTATACACCCCCGCGATTGAGCGGCGAAGCTGCGCAATCGGGGTGTATCAGCCCCCAGCGAGCGAAAGCACGCGTGACTTTAGTCGGGGGTGAGCGGAGCGAAAAGGGATGGGGGTTTTCCGATGACCCGATGACCGGGGTCCCCGGCACGCGCAGTTTTTGTTTTTGCGCGTGATGGGTGTGGGTCACGGCGATCACGTTGCGATCGCAGCGATTCTTGATTGTTCCCTGTTCCCTAATCCCTATTCCCTGGTTTTCCTGTGGCCCGTGCTTGGTATACCTCTTTGAATTTGTCGGCCAGCCGGCCGGCGATTTTTCCCGGCACGGTGCCAAAAAGAGAATTCACCGTTCCTCCCAGGAGCACGATTCCACTCGCACGGTCCGTGAGGGTGAACGGAAAATTGTTCTGAAAAGGCGCGCGCTTCACGCTCAGGACAAAGTCGGCATGTTTTTCATCCTCCACCACGTGGAAGCCCCAGTCGGCCAGTTCCTTGCGATTGATGAGGCCACGCTCGAGCTGCTCCTTCTTTACGAAAAAGCTGTGGGTGACCACATAAATCGTCTTGCCATGCGCCAGCAGATCATCGTTGGACAAGGCCGTTGCCGGCGTGACCCGCTGGTTCAGCGCCGTGGAAGTAATGCTGCCCAGCGTCGCGTCTTTGGAACGATTGTCGGCTGGCTCGGGTGGCGCCGCCTTTTCTTTCTCCTTCGCCGTTACATTGTCTGCGGCGGGTGGCATGGATGAAGCTGAAGCCGGTGGGCGGCTTTCCAACTGGTTGATCATCTCCTTTTGGGATGGAGAAATGGACGGGCTCTGCGCAAACGCAGCACAGCCCACGAATGTGAACAAGAGCAAAATTGTTTTGTGCGGCATACTGCTTCTCCTCGATCCGTGAGTTATTGTGGCAACTGCGGGGGCAAACGTGTAGCGGCAAAGCGCGGCAGATCGCGGCAAAGAAAGCTCGCACGGCGAAGAATGCTGGATGGCGGGTGCTACAATGCCGTCCGAAGCTATGAGACGACTCAGGGAAATTCTGCGGGATGAGTACATTGGGGCGATTGCGATTGGCTTTCTTCTTGCCCAGGCAATCGGCGGAGTCATTGGCGTAATTCTGCAGCCGCTTATCACTTACTTTCAAAACCGCGGCAGACGACCAAGCATTTTTGCTTCGCAGACGAACTTCAATTGGCCTGAGCTGATCCTGGGCGTGATCTCAATCATCCTTCATCTGCTGGCGGCCCTCCTGCTCCTTTACTGGCTATATCTCAAAAAGAGTCCGGAACCTGTTATCGCCCCTGAAGCTCCTCCGCCAGATGATGATCCCGAAGGGCCGCATGAGTAATCTGCGTGGCCGGTCTGCCGGTTTTCGCCTAAGCGTTAGATCAGCGCTGGCAGCATTTCTCCTGATCGGTTGTATCCAGGCAGTAATGATGGGAATACATTATCCGCTTGCTGCTGGTGTCGGCTGGTTTGGTAATTGGCTGGCCAGAAAATTCCACACCGACGTGCTTGTATACCACCCAACTCCACAGTGGGATAATAGTGCCATCAATCTGGTTGTTGCTGTACTGTTTTTTTCTGTGTTCATCTGGATTACGCGACGAACCAGAAGACGAGCTAACGCAGAGGCGAAGTAGTTTCGATGTAGCATAGTGCAAATCACTCTGCCATAATGTTTTGCGCCGGGGGAGTTTATGTTCAGAAAATCCCTTTTACTTTTTTCTTTATTGTTCCTGAGTCTTGCCGCTTTGCCCCAAAGCACGCAGCAGCAGCCGCAGTCTGATAAAGGCCAGAAGAAGCCACAGCCCGATTCCACGCTGGGTTCGGTGGTTAATCCCGGGCTCAACCAGAACGTGGTGCCGGCATCGGAGCTTTCCAACAACGAGCTGCTGGCGCGCTCCAGGAGCATTTACGTGGTTTCCGATTCGGTATTCGTCAAAAAGGCAGACATGGAAAAGTATCTGCTGCGGCAGAAGGAGCTGGAAGAATACAAATTGCACGTGGTTCAGAAGAAGGACGATGCAGACCTGATCCTGAGCATCAAGCGGATTGCCTTCACCAACAATTTTCCTTATTCGATTACCGACCGCGTCTCCAGCATTGTCATCATGCAGGGCGAGATCAACGCTCTCCCCAGCAAGGTCCCGCCGCAAATCGCAGCAGCGCTGGCGGAAAAACTGAAGGAAGCGAATCAGAAGAAGAGCGCGAATTAGCGCTCTTCTTCCAGCTACTGGCTACTAGCTTCTAGCTGCTCGGAGAGTCAAAACCTTTCCACTGATTACACAGATTCAACGGATCTTCACTGATTAAAAGGCGCGAGAGAAGTGTGGACCTGGACACTCGAAAGCTTTTCAATTACCAATTTACCAACTTACCCAATCACCAAATCCTGCTGACCCGATACCCCGATGACCCGATTTCCCACTCTTTCCATCAATCGTGCGGCTGCATACAAGGCGCACCATGATGCTCTTGTTAGAATAGAGAAGTGATCCTTCCATTCGTCCGCGAAGTCCTGGCGGACGTGGAAAAGAGCCCTGGATTTCAGCAGGCGGCGCCAGTCCTCAAACAGCGTAGGGGGGAGTCAACTCCTTCCACGGGGCGTATTCGTCTGTCCGGACTGGTACCAACCGCAAAAGCTCTGTTGCTTCCTCTCCTGCAACGCGCAGCCGGCGCGCCGCTGATCGTCCTTGTCCCTGATAACCGCGCTGCCGAAGCGCTGTTCCCGGTGGTTCAGGCTTTCTGCGAACTGAGCGGCGCATGCACTCCAGACGCAGTGGTCAAACTGCCTGCGTATGATGTGCTGCCGTTTGAGAATCTTTCTCCACATCCTGAGATTCAGGAGGAGCGCGCGACCGCGCTGTGGAAGATTGCCACGGGCGCAGTTTCGATTGTGATTGCTCCCGTCGCCGCCTCGGCGATGCGGCTGCGCGGGGCCGAGCATTATGCGGGGCTCGCCCGCATTGTGCGCCGTACCGAGTCGCTCGACCTGGATGAGCTGGTGCAGCACCTCAATACCGTGGGTTATACCGCCGTCGACGTGGTGGAGATGCCCGGCCAGTATGCCGTTCGCGGTGGCCTGCTGGATGTTTATCCCCCGGAGGCTGACCGGCCGTTGCGCATTGAGTTGTTTGGCGACGATGTGGAATCGATCCGAAAATTCGATCCCGGCACGCAGCGCTCAGCAACACCGGTAGACGAAGTAGTTCTGCTGCCGCTCACTGAGACGCCCGTTCGCGAGGAGGTGCTCACCGATGTTCATGCGTTGCTCTCAGGAGCGCGCATCCAGGGAGCTGGCGATGCGGTGCGCGAGGCCATTGCCGCAACCGGACTCAGTGTTTTTCCAGGATGGGAGTTTTACTCCAATGCCGGCGCGCAGAACACGTTGTTCGATCTCCTGCCGAATGCCCTCGTCTTTGCCGACGAGCCGGCCGACATCGCCGCTGAACACGAGCGCTGGTGGGAGCGCGTAATCCAGCGCCACGAAATGAGCGGGGTTGGCAAGCTGGCGACTCCGGCGGATTTGTATCTTACGCCCGAGGAATGGAACGAGCGCATCGCGAAATTGCCAGGTGGTGATTTGCAGCATCTTGGGCTGAGCGCGGCCGAGGGCGGCCACGCTCCACACAACGTAGAGATTCTCTCCCAACCTTCCATGCGCTTTCACGGTTCCATTCCCGCCATGGTGGAAGAGGTCAACAAGCTCACGGCAGACGGGAAGCGCGTGATCTTTGCCGCCCCCAATACTGGCGAGATGGAGCGCCTGGCAGACATCTTCACCGAATACCAGGTGCCGTTCCGTCTGGGCAGCCGCACTCCCGCGATGGGCAGCGAGACTTACCTGGAAGAGACCGCATATTTCTCCGGCGACCTTACCACGACGACCATCGTCCGCGCTCCTATTCCTGATGGCCTGGTATTGCCGGAATCACATCTGGTTTTATTCGGCGCTCGCGATCTGTTCGATGAATCGGAGGTCGTCGTCAGTCAGCCGTTGCGGCAGAAATCAAAGACTGCCGCCTTCATGTCTGACTTTCGCGATCTTGCGATCGGAGATTACGTGGTCCACGTGGAGCACGGGATCGGCATGTATCAGGGATTGAAGGAAATCCAGCAGGGCGAAATTACCGGTGAGTTCATGCTGCTGGAGTTTGCTGAGGGAGCAAAACTCTATGTCCCGCTCACGCGGCTCGATCTGATCCAGAAATATCGTTCCAGTGAAGGAGTGCGTCCGCCGCTCAGTCACCTGGGCGGAACTGCCTGGGCCAGAACCAAGGCTCGCGTGAAGAAAGCCATGAAGGACATGGCGGACGAGCTGCTCAAACTTTATGCCGAGCGCAAAGCCGCTGCTGGACACGCTTTTCCCGCCGATACGCAATGGCAGCACGAATTCGAAGATGCGTTTGAGTTCAACGAGACTGACGACCAGCTTCAGGCCACAGAAGAAATCAAAAAAGATATGCAGTCGCAGCTTCCTATGGATCGCCTGCTGTGCGGCGACGTCGGTTATGGCAAGACTGAAGTCGCCATGCGCGCGGCCTTCAAGGCCGTGCAGGACAACAAGCAGGTTGCCGTTCTTGCGCCTACCACCGTACTGGTTTTTCAGCACTATGAAAATTTCAAGCGCCGCTTTGCTGCTTTCCCCATCATCGTGGAAATGCTGAGCCGCTTCCGTTCAACGAAGCAGCAGAAGAAAATTGCCGAGCGCGTAGAGCAGGGCAAAGTGGACATCGTGATCGGCACGCACCGCCTGCTTTCCAAAGACGTGAGATTCCAGGATTTGGGCTTGGTGATTGTGGATGAGGAGCAGCGCTTCGGCGTGCGCCACAAGGAACGTCTCAAGCAGTTGAAGAAAGAAGTGGACGTGCTCACCATGTCCGCCACTCCAATTCCGCGTACGCTGCACATGTCCATGGTGGGCCTGCGGGACATGAGCGTGATCGAAACGCCGCCCAAGGACCGCATGGCCATTCAGACGGTGGTGGCGGCATTCGATGAAAAGCTGATCAGGTCGGCGCTGGAGCATGAGCTTGAGCGCAGCGGCCAGGCATATTTTGTTCACAACCGCGTTGAGAGCATCTACGAGATTGCCGCAAAGATTCAGGAGATGGTTCCGAAAGCGCGCGTGCTGGTGGGTCATGGTCAGATGTCGGAGGGCGAGCTGGAAAAAGTGATGATGGCCTTTGTGCGCCACGAAGCAGACGTCCTGGTGGCCACCACCATCATTGAAAACGGCCTGGACATTCCGCTGTGCAACACCATCATCGTGAACCGCGCCGACCGCCATGGACTCTCTGAGCTGTACCAGTTGCGCGGGCGCGTCGGACGATCCAATCGTCGCGCCTATGCCTATCTGCTTGTGCCCGCCGAACAGGAGCTGACGCCGGTGGCGCGGCGGCGTCTGGCGGCGCTAAAGGAATTTTCCGATCTCGGCGCAGGATTCAAAATCGCCGCGCTCGATCTGGAGCTGCGCGGCGCCGGCAATCTGCTGGGCGGGGAGCAGAGCGGCCACATCGATGCCGTAGGATTCGAGATGTATACCAGCATGTTGGAGCGCACCATCCGCGAGCTGAAGGGCGAAGAAGTCGCGGAGAAGCCAAGCACTCAGATGAACCTGGGCATCGATCTGCGGATTCCCGCGGAGTACATTGCGGAAGAAAATCAGCGCCTGCGCATGTATAAGCGCGCTGCCGGAGTCGAGAACGAAGCGCAACTCGAAGACGTGCGCAGAGAGCTGGAAGACCGCTACGGCCCGATTCCCGCGCCCGTGCGCTACCTGCTGAGTGCTTCAGCGTTGAAGCTGTTGTGCGAACGTGTAGGCGTAACCAACATTGACCGCAAACGCGATACGGTGACGATCAAGTTCACCGAGCAGGCAGCGGTCGATCCCGGGCGCCTGGCCAGGTTCGTAGCTCAGAACAGGACTGCGCAGTTCACTCCCGGCGGCGTATTGAAATTCACGCTCAAGTCCACAAAGCCCGAGTCAATCATGGAGCAGGTGAGCGGGCTGCTCAGAGAACTCAGCGCGGAAGTAGTAGTACATGCGTCGTGAGTGCATCATTTTTAAATTGATTCCGAGTCCTGCGTAGCGGGTGAGGGATGTATCAGTGCGTTGCAGAGGCAAGTATCTTTCGACACTCCGCCAGCACGATCTTAAACTGTTCATCCCCGATCGGACGTCCCCAGGGCATCCCATCAGGCTGCCATGACCATTTCCGGGGCAGCGAAGAAATGATCTCTAATGGTGGAGGTTCTACTCCATATCGACGAAGAGTTTCGATGCACTGCAAAAGATAATGGTGCGGCAACTTTGTGTCCGGCCCATATGTCTCACTTGACCCAACCTCTGCAACGCACTCCGCAAAAAGGTCGAAGTCCTTCTCTGGGATATCGCTTGGTAGAAAGGTCTTGGGGGATGGCGGCCAATACCTGTTTCCTTGTTTATCAAAGTCGGCAAAAAAGCCAAATTCATCGTTCCAATCGAATAGGTTCCATGCTATTAGTATCGACAAACGTTGCTCAATAAACTGATGCAACGCAGGATGTTCGATGCGTTTGGCGGCGCAGAATTGTGCCAAGCAAAGTGCCGCATAGGCCTGTTTTTGCCGGTTGGATAATTCTGCCAGCGGGTCATTCTTTGCCGAATCCATGATGTCCTCTTGCATGACGCCGGAGCTTCGATCCTCTAACCCGCTTTGAGCCGCGCTTTTCTCCGCGTCTCCGCCTCCGTGGTGAGTTTTTGTCTTTACTTAGAAGCAGCAAGATTCTCGCCCAGCAAGAACGTCCTCACGAACATGATGGTCGCGTAGAACTGGAAATCCTGGTTCTTCTTTTTGGCGTAGCCGTGGCCTTCGTCGTTGGCCATGAGGAACCAGGTGGTCACGCCGCTGTTCTTCATCTTGTCCAGAATCTGGCGCGACTCCGTGTACGGCACGCGCGGGTCGTTCTTCCCCACCACTGCGAACAACGGTTTGCGGATTTTTTCTGAATTATTCAGCGGCGCTATCTTCTCGAGGTAGGCCCGCGTCTGGGGATCGCGTTCATCGCCATACTCAACGCGGCGCAAATCGCGGCGATATGCCTCGGTGTGTTCCAGCAGGGAAACAAGGTTGGTGATGCCCACCACCGGCAACGCGCAGCAGATCTTGTCGCTGTAGAAGGTCGCAACAGCGTAGGTCATGTGCCCGCCGTAGCTGCCGCCCGTGATCATGATCTTGTCGCCGTCGAGATTTGGATTCTGTTTAATCCAGTCGAGCAGCGCGCCAATGTCCTTGTAGGTCTCGTCGCGATGCATTCCGTTGTCGGAATCAAGAAAGGTCTTGCCGTAGCCCGTTGATCCGCGGACATTCGGGAACAACATGGCCACGCCCAATTCCGTGATGTAGTAATTGTTTCTTCCCTGGAATCCGGGACGCGATTGCCCCTCCGGGCCTCCATGAATATTGACGATCACCGGACGCTTGCCGGGAAATTTCTTTGGGTCCGGGCTGTAGAGAAAACCGGAGAGCGTTTTTCCGTCAAAGGTCTGCCACTTGATGAGTTGCGGCTCGGCGAATGTCGCGGTATTGAGCCCGCCGGTCTCGCTGAATGTCCAGCGCTCAATTTTTCCGTTGGTGACATCAAGCGAATAAACATCCGATGGTGATCTGGCGGAGGTGCTGACAAAGGCCAGATCGCGGCTGTTCTTGTGAAATCTCAACCCTCCAATCAAACCTACAGGCACGCCGGCCACGGGATGGTACTTGCGGTTTCGGGTGTCCAGCAGATACAGCTTGCTGATGCCGTCTTCATTGGTGGTAAAAGCCAGGGTCTTGCCGTCGTCACTGAGATCAAACTGGCTTACGTCCCACTTGATGTCTGTAGTCAGATACGCCGGCTGCATGGTCGCGAGATCGATGTAAGCGAGCCGAAGAAATTCGGAATCGCGATCGGTGGTGACGTAAAAGCCCTTCCCGTCTTTGCTGAAGCGCGCTGAATCATAGGCAATCTTCCGGCCTTCCACTTTGGGCGTGAGCAGCTTTTTCTCACCGGACGCCATATCCACCAACCACAGGTAACTTTCTGTCGCTGAAATCTCCTGGAGCACCAGAAGCTTCTTATTGTCGGGCGACCAGTCGAGCGGCCCCCAACCACCGCCCTGCAGTTGCAGCAGCATGCGATCAGTTTCGGGATCGGCGGCATCCATGATCCAGATGTCGGTGTCCTGTCCGGTGCGACGCGTGGAGTTGTAGGCAAAACGCGTATCGTGATGGGCGAAGCGCGCATCCAGGTTGCGCGATTTGCCGTCTGTGAGCAGAGTGACCTTCCCGTCAGCCACGTCATAGCGGTAGAACTGGAACCATTCGCCGCCGCCCACGTCCTTGCTGAAGATGAAGAAGCTGTCATCTTTGGCCGAATATTGCGCCCCGCCGGTGCGGTCAGGGAAGAATGTGAGCTGCGTGCGCGCCCCACCCGGCATTTTGACAAGATGAATCTGCGGCACGTCGGCAAAGCGCGTGGTGATCAGCATTTCCCGCCGCGTGGGGTTCCAGTCATTGAATCCTCCGATACGGAACTCTCCATACTGATTGGCTTTTTCAGCGACTGAAGCCGGAATCGGCGGAATGTTTTCCGTCACCAGGTTGTCGCCGGGGCGGATGAATGCCTGCTGCTGCTGTGGCGCGGCGTTCTGCGCCGCCGCACACATCGAGGCAAAAATGACAAGCAGAATGGATAAGCGACGTTTCATGCTGGGCCTCCACGAAGCGGGTAAGAATTTACCACGGATGACAAATGATCACACTGATGCCACGAGTTGTTCTACTGCCTGCCGCGCGGAACGAATGCAATCGGGCACACCGATTCCGTGCAGCGAATTGCCGATCAGATGCAATCCCGGCAATTGCCTGATCTGTCCTTCAATCTGCGCCGCGCGCTCCAGATGTCCGGTTTCGTATTGCGGCAGTCCATAACGCCAGCGAAAAGCCAGAGCAAACTGCGGCTTCGCGTCAAGCCCAAGGATTTCTTTGACTTCTTGCTGTGCATACTCCTTCAGGTCTTCCTCTCTGCGATTCAACAGCTCCGGCATCCGCGCGCTGGAAAAAAAGCAGCGCAGCAACGCCGTTCCTTGCGGCGCGCGATGGGAAAACTTGTTATGGACAAAGGTGCAGGCCAGCATCTTCTTGTGTTCCGATGCAGGCACAAGAAAGCCGAATCCGGGCGGCAGTTGCGGGTTCGAGTATCCCAGCAGGACGGCGGCAGACGATGTGTATTCAATATTTGCCAGAATGGACGCAGCTTCCGGGCTTACATTGAGCAGGAGTGCGCCGGCAAACGGCGCTGGAATCGCCAGAATTACCGCGTCAAAATCCATGCTGGCGGCCTCGGAGGTTTCGAGTCGCCATGAACCATTGAGACACCGAAGCGAAACCGCCGCCTCTTTCAATCGCAGCGAATCTGCCGGCAGCCGCGCCACAAGTGTGTCCACCAACTCCTGCATTCCCCGGCGCAGCGAGGTGAACAACGGTTGTGGCGGCCCACCTGACGATTGCTTGCGCGCTTTCAACGTAGCGCGCACCAGGCTTCCGTGCTGGTGTTCCATCTCGACGAACCGGGGCAGCACGGCGCGCACGCTCAGCGTGTTGGCATTTCCGCCATAGACGCCGGCCAGCAGCGGCTCGGCCACGCGATCCACCATTTCCTGGCCAAAGTGGCGGCGAACGAAGTCGGCCACTGATTCGTCCTGATCATGGTTTCTTGCTCCGCCAAGAATTTCCCGCGCCATGCGAAGCTTGGTTCCGAAAGAAAACAGCGGCGTTGTAACCATGGGCAGCACGCGCGTCGGAACCATGAACTGCAAGCCGTCAGGAATAGGTACCAGCCGGCCTTTTGCCACGATGTAAGTCTTGCGCAGGAAATCATTGGAATGGATGATCTCGCTGCCCAGCCCCAGTTCGCGGCAAAGAGCGGCGGCATCCGGCTTGACACTCAAAAATGAGTCCGGTCCGGCTTCCAAAATGCAGCCATCCCGGTATTCGGTGCGGATCACCCCGCCCAGACGCTCGGATTTTTCAAATAGCAGCCAGTCGAGCGCCACCCCGCTCTGTCGCGCTTTTTCCAGGTAGTAGGCCGCGCTCAATCCCGCAATGCCGCCGCCAATAATGGCAACACGTTTCATGCACTGCGACCGGAAGGAACGGAGAGTTTTTCAGTAGCCAGGCTGGCCAGGGCGGAAATAAAAGCCGGTGAGGTATTCAGGGATTCCGTCCGCCACATTTTCATGCCCTGCTCGGAAGCAAATTGCCTGAACCCGATATCAACGTCGTAAAGCACCTCGACGTGATCACATAAGAATCCGATGGGAGCAATCACCACGCCACCATGGCCTTGCTTTTTCAAATCAAGAACGACTCTCTCGACCGTGGGCCCAAGCCATGGCCCGCCGGACATCCCCTGGCTCTGAAAAGCAAAGTGCTGCAGCTCAGGCATGAACCCTGCGATTTTTTCGCCCACGAGCTTTGCCGTCTCTTTTGCCTGCTGCTCGTAGGGATCGCCCGCCTGTATGGTGCGGGTAGGCACGCTGTGCGCGGTAAAGATTACTGGCGCCGGCGAACCCAGCTCTGCACTGGCCGCGCGCCAGACCGGCTCCAGCTTTTCCGCAAATGCGTTTATCAATCCGGGATGGTCGTGCCATTCCTCGACGAACTGCGTGGAAATTTCCGGCTTCATCTCGGCGAAGAGGGCGCGTTTGTATAGACCCACACTGGAGGAAGAATTCTGAGGCGCGAGGCAGACGGCCAGCACCTGCTCGATTCCGGCGTCCATCATCTGCCGCACCACGTCAGCGATAAACGGTTTCCAGTTGCGCATTCCCACATATACCGGCAAACCAAGCTCGCGCTGCGTGGCGTCAGCTTGCGCCATGGTGATTTCCGTCAGCGGTGATTTACCGATGAGAGAGTAGCGGTGACGTATTTCTTCCACGGTGGTTTCCGGAACCGGCCGGCCACCGGTAACGTACTTGATGAACTCCGGAACGTCTGCGGGCGAATCCGGGCTGCCATGTGCGAGGAGCAGAACGGCGGTTTTGTTTTGGCTCATCGGACAGCTCCGATCGTAGATTGCCGGGAACTTAATTCTCTTACAAAATCGACCAGAGCACGAACATTGTCTACCGGCGTCTCCGGCAGAATTCCGTGTCCAAGATTAAAGATGTGACCTGGCCTGCCGCCTGCCTGCTGCAGAATGGCCGAGGCGCGGGCCCGCAGCTCTTTCTGATCGGCAAACAAAACCACAGGATCAAGATTTCCCTGCACCGCGCCTTCAAAGTGCAGGCTCTGCCATGCCTGATCGAGCGGGATTCGCCAATCCACGCCAATGACCTGCGCTCCAGTCTCTTTCATCGCGGGCAGCAGAGTTGCTGTGTCGGTACCAAAATATATGATGGGAACACCGGCAGGTTTAAGTCGCTCGATAAGATCGCGCGCGTGACGTAGCACGGAACGCCGGTAGTCTTCAACGCTCAAGCAGCCCACCCAGCTATCAAAAATCTGCAGAGCATCAGCGCCCGCTTTCACCTGGTCGAGCGAATATGCTGCCAGAACCTCAACCAGTTTCTGCATGAGCGCCTGCCAGGCTGAGGCATCGGTGTACATCATTTTTTTTGTGTGAATATAATTGCGCGAGCCGCCACCCTCGATCATGTAGCTGGCCAGCGTAAACGGCGCTCCGCAAAATCCGATCACCGGCAGCTTGCTGCCGAAATGCTTTACTACCTGCCGGATCGATTCAGCTACGTAGCCCAGCTCGGAGCTGCGGTTGGTCTGGAGCGCGTCAATCGCTTTGCGTGAGCGCAGGGGCTGGTCGATCACCGGTCCTTCGCCGGCGGAAAATCGAAATGGCAATCCCATCACTTCCAGGGGCAGCAGAAGATCGGCAAAGATGATGGCTGCATCGACTTCCAGCTTTTCCGCCGCTGTGATGGTGACCTCCGCGGCCAATGCAGGCGTCTTGCAGATTTCTAAAATAGAATGGTGCTTGCGTACGGCGCGATATTCAGCCATGTAGCGGCCGGCCTGGCGCATGAGCCAGATCGGAGTGGCATCCACCGGTTCGCAGCGGCAGGCCCGGACAAACCTGGAGTTA
>DATDNH010000314.1:0-11564 GCA_036518395.1 Candidatus Angelobacter sp.
AGTGGCCAGAATCTCATCCATGAGCGCCTCCGAGTCGATGCCACCGACGCGCCACGCAATATCCTGCACTCTACCGTGACGATACCGGTGAATTCCGGCGCGGTCACGCTGGTTTATCCCAAGTGGATTCCGGGCAATCACCGCCCCACTGGGCCCATTCAGAACGTTACCGGACTTCACATCAAGGCGGGCGGACAGGAGCTTGCATGGCAGCGAGACCTGATCGACATGTGGGCGTTTCATCTGGAAGTGCCGAAGGGCGTCACAGAGCTTGAAATCTCCTTCGACACCATCACCTACAACGGCAAAAGTTCGGCGGCCTCATCCAAAGTGCTTGATCTCAACTGGAACCAGGTAGTCATGTATCCACAGGGAGCAGCCACAGACGCGGTCGAGGTCGCAGCCTCGATCACTCTGCCCAAAGAGTGGAAATTTGGTACTGCACTCACGCCCGCGCGTCAGTCTGACAGCTCAGCAGATTTCCAGCCGGTTTCTCTTACTCGTCTTGTGGATTCTCCTTTAATTGCCGGCGCAATGTATCGCCAGGTGCAGCTCAGCCGTCCCGGAGAGACGCTCAACGTCATGGACATGGTCGGGGAGAGTGAGGCTGCGCTGCAGATGTCTGGAAGGGACCTGGCCAGCTACAAGCAGCTTGTCGCGGAAGCCGAGAAACTCTTCGGATCACATCATTTCGAGAAGTATCATTTCCTTGTTACGCTGAGTGATGAGACCGCCCACCACGGCCTGGAGCATCACGAGTCCAGCGACAACGGCACCGCTGAAGACACGTTCAGCGATCCCAGCTGGCACAATCTCGAGGCCGACTTGTTGCCGCACGAGTTTGTGCATTCATGGAATGGCAAATATCGCCGTCCTGCAGGGCTGGCCACGCCCAATTACCAGAAGCCAATGGAAGGCGACCTGCTCTGGGTGTATGAAGGACTCACCGATTATCTGGGAGACATTCTCGCCGCCCGCAGCGGCCTGCGCTCACCCGAGCAATGGCGGGAGAACGCTGCCTACACCGCCGCTATGCTTGACCATCGCGCCGGGCGCACCTGGCGTCCGCTGCAGGACACCGCTACCTCGGTCCAGATTCTCTTTGCCGCGCCGCCGGAATGGACCAACTGGCGCCGCTCCGCCGACTATTATCCGGAAGGATTTCTGATCTGGCTGGAAATGGATACCCTGATTCGACGCCACACCAACGGCCAGAAGTCGCTCAACGATTTTTGCCGCTTGTTTTTCGGCGGCAAGAGCGGCCCTCCCACGGTCGTGCCATACAAGTTCGAAGATATTGTCGCCGCGCTCAACCAGGTGAGCCCGTACAACTGGGCAGGACTGCTGCGCGAGCGCCTGGATTCCAAATCTCCCCATGCTCCGCTCGGAGGCATTGAAAATGGCGGCTGGAAGCTGATTTACAACGATCAGAAAAATACCACTATGGACGCGCAGGAAAAGACCGGCGAGCGTCTCGATCTTACTTTTTCTCTCGGCATCGTCATTTCCAAAGAGGGCACCATCACCGACGCGATTCCCGGATCGCCCGCCTACGCTGCCGGAATCGGTCCGGGCATGAAGTTGATTGCGGTCAACGGCCGCAAGTATTCCAAAGATGTGATTCGCACTGCGCTGCGACAAGCCGTCGGAGGCAGCCAGCCCATCAACCTGCTCGCGGAAAATACTGAGTATTACGAGACGTACAAAGTGGATTATCACGGCGGAGAGAGGTATCCGCATCTGGTCCGCAACGAAGCGCAGACGGATCTACTGGAGGAGCTGATCAGACCAATTGCAGTTCAATAGATTCACAGCGAATTACCCGTATGCCATGGTTCAACACTCGCGTCCTTTGTCTTCACCTTGCTGAATCATTCTCAGCGCTTTCAATTCGGGAAGGGTGGCACGATCTTTAGGACGGTCGGCTGTCTCCTTTGATCGGATGATGGTATCAAGCGATGCCACCTGGCAAAGAAAATCTCCAAGATTGATGGTTTTGGCCTCACTGACAATTTGTCGGTACCCGCCCACGCCTGACATCTCGCCTAGCAGGTCCAGACTCCCCAAATCTGTGGTGAGGGTAAAGTTCGTTCCGTGTGCAAGCGCATGTTCGTCAAATGGCGCCTTGAGGTTCTGCGGCACACCCCTGAGACGAGGGTTAAATGGCGCAATCGCTCGAATGATCCTTTGGTAGTTTTCTGGAGTACGCTCAAAACAGAGGTCCAGGTCGTCAGTTCGCAGAGTTGATCCTTGCATGATCGCGGCATAAGCGCCGACAACAATGAATTTAACCTGGTTCTCAACGAGCGCCTTGAGGAGTTGCTCAACTCCGCTCACCGACTGGCCTGCTTCCGTTTTCCTCGAACGCGACGCACGAAATCAGTTTCCTCTGCGGCGCGGCGCAAGCGTTCAGCCGGACTCAACTTGAGGTTTTCCAGAATGCTGTAGAGATCGACCCCAAATCTCTTGGCTTCAGCAATGGCGCTCCCCTCCGGCGGATCATCGATGAGTTGCCGAATCTTTTCTTCCGTCGCGCGTGTCATGCCATTCGCCAGCTTATTCTGGTTCTATGATGCTGCGCCGGGAAACGAAATTCAAGCTCTCCCGAAGTAATCGGAGCTGAATTCTTAATCAAGTTTCTTCAGCGCAGCCTCGTAATAGCTGCTTTTGGATTTCAACCCCGCAGCACGAGCGCTTTCCAGCGCTCCGCGCAATGCTCCACGTCTTCCCGGCGCGTCCTGCAGGCTCTTTTCGTATGCAGCCAGCGCTGCGTCAGGATGGCCCGACAGCGCGAACAGATCGCCAAGCTGTTCTCGTGCCGGCACCACAGGCCCGGGTGTTACGGGAAGCTTCTCCACGGCGTCTTCTTCGTCCGCCGCTGTTTTCATCAAGGTCGCCGCTTCTTCCGGCTTGTGCTCGGCAAAAGCGATCCACGCGGCTGCTTCTTCTGATTGAATGTGGACCTGGCCGGCCCAGTATTGATTTGTGCCGCGAAGTTGCTGCGTCATGCCTTCAAGTGAACCTAGTTCAGTTCGTGCTGCTGTGACATTTCCACTGCGCGCATATCCCAATGCGCGGGCCCACGCGGCCAGCGCCGCAACATGCGGCGGCGCACCCGCAGGCGCTTCGCAGCGAGTGGCTTCAGTCCACTGTTTTCGTTCCACGGCATAGCGCACCGGCATGGCCGTTGCTGCGTACGCGACCTTGAATTCGCTCCCGCGCAGTTCGCCCAGGTTGTGCAGGTCTTTGAGAATTGCCGCGGACTCACCGTCCCTGCCTTCCTGCAATGAGGCATAGACCAGGTAATCCATGGCATGCAGCTCCTCGCCGATGTCACCCTGCTGGTGGGCCGCTATGCGCGCATCTTCGTTCGAACGCATGGAGTCCTTCCACATGCCGAGACGGGTAAAGATATGAGACGGCATGTGCAGCGCGTGTGGCGCTGAAGGAGCGATTTGCGCGTATTCTCGCGCGGCTTTCAGCCCTTTCTGCGCCAGCTCCGCGTTGTCGTAGGCATGAATCAGATAGTGCGAAATGCCGGGGTGCTGCGGGTACTTGAGGTATAGCGGCTCAAGAATCTCCGCCGCCGTTTTCTGGTTCTGGTGAGTTTTGTCCTCTGGACTGGCGGTGGCAAGCAAGGCCAAAGCGTAGAAAATCTGTACCTCGGGATCATTGCGATTCTGCTGAGCCAGCTCTGCCATTGCATCGCGATACTTCGCCGCGTGCGCCACATAGGCCCCGCCATCCTGCGCGAAAATAAAAGAGGCTGCGGCTATGAATCCTTTCTCTCGCTCACTGCCCGCGCCAATCTGTTGTGCTTGTTCCAGCTCCGCGTGTCCCTTCCGCAATCCTTCTCCGGGTAGCTGTGGCTGCCAGAGCTGGTGGTAGTAGCTCATCGCGATTCCCCAGTGCGCAATCGCGCAACGCGGATCCTGGCTGGCGACGGCTGTGAACGCCTCGGCAGCAGGCGCATAGGTGAACGAATGGAGCAACGCAACCGCGCGATTGAAGCCAGCCTGCACTTGTGGGGAGCAAGAAATCGGAAACGATACTGTCCCCAGCTTCTCGGGTGCTGGATGCTCGTGCTGCCCATAGACAGCGGAACACAAAACGATAGCCATTAGAAGGCATGCGGCCCTGATCGATTTCATTCGTTTGTTCACTCCCTTAAGATCGAGACATTAACACCGCACTCCGAACTAATACAATAGCTGCAATTCGCGCAGCTCCCGTGGCAGGCTGCGTGACGGCGTGCGGTCCCCTGGCTAGAGTAGAATGAAAGATTCAAGCCCCTTCCGCATGGATCGCGCGCACATCCGTAATTTTGCGATTATTGCCCACATTGATCATGGCAAATCCACGCTCTCGGACCGCCTGCTGGAACTGACCGGCGCTCTCTCCCAGCGGGAAATGCACGAGCAGGTGCTGGACGCCATGGACCTGGAGCGCGAGCGCGGCATCACCATCAAGGCCCACGCCGTGCGTATGAAGTACGTTGCCCCGGACGGCCAGGAATACCAGCTCAACCTGATCGATACTCCCGGGCATGTTGATTTTTCCTACGAGGTCTCACGCTCGCTGGCGTCCTGCGAAGGCGCTCTGCTCGTCGTGGACGCATCGCAAGGGGTCGAAGCCCAAACCCTCGCCAATGCTTACCTCGCCATCAACAACGGCCTGGAAATCATTCCCGTCATCAACAAAATCGATCTTCCAAGCGCCGATGTTCCTCGCGCCAAGGAAATGATCGAGCAGGCGGTCGGGCTCGATACCAAAGACGCTCTTCTGGTCAGCGCTAAAACCGGCCAGGGCGTTCCTGAGGTTCTGGAAGCCATTGTGAAACGCCTTCCCGCTCCCAGAGGCAATCCAGCTTCGCGCCTGCAGGCCTTGATCTTCGATTCCTGGTTCGACCCTTATCGTGGAGTGATCGTTCTTACCCGCGTCTTTCATGGCACTCTGCGCAAGCAGATGAAGATTCGCCTCTGGTCCAACGGAAAAACATTTGAAGTGGAGACACTGGGAGTCCTCACGCCGAAGCCGGTGGAAGTCGATGAACTTGCGGCGGGTGAGGTCGGTTTCATGATCGCCAACCTCAAGAACGTGGCCGATACCAAGATCGGCGACACCATCACTGACGAGGATCGTCCCGCGATCGAGCCGCTTCCCGGATTCGAGGAAATCAAGCCCATGGTGTTTGCCGGCCTCTACACCGTGGACGCGCACGAGCACACAGCGTTGCGCGAAGCGCTGGAGAAACTGCGGCTCAACGATTCATCGTTTTTCTTCGAGCCGGAAAGCTCTGCCGCGCTGGGCTTCGGTTTTCGTTGTGGCTTTCTCGGCCTGCTGCACATGGAGATCATCCAGGAACGTCTGGAGCGCGAGTTCGGCCTGGAATTGATCACCACTGCGCCCGGAGTGCGTTTCAAGGTTACAAAGACCGATGGCAGCGTGGTGGAAGTTGATAATCCTTCCCGCTGGCCGGCGCAGAGCGAACTCGCGAAGGTGGAAGAACCCGTAATCCTGGCCACCATTCTCACCAATGAAGAATTTGTTGGCGGCATCCTGAAGCTGGTGGAAGAGAAACGCGGCAAACAAAAAGGATTTGAATACGTCAGCGCCAACCGCGTGATGCTCACCTATGAACTACCCCTGAATGAAATCGTCCTCGACTTCTATGACCGGCTCAAGTCCATTTCCCGTGGCTATGCCTCGCTGGATTATCACCTGGCCGGGTATTGGGAGTCGCCCATGGTGAAACTCGACATTCTCGTGGCCGGCGATCCGGTGGACGCCCTCTCTATCATCGTGCATCGCGACTTCGCTTATGAGCGTGGCCGCGCGCTGGCGGCCAAAATGAAACAACTGATCCCCCGGCAGATGTTTGAAGTGGCGATCCAGGCTTCCATCGGGGCAAAAATCATTGCCCGCGAAACCGTGCCTGCGATGCGTAAGAATGTGCTGGCCAAATGCTACGGCGGCGACATCACCCGCAAACGCAAGCTGCTGGAGAAACAAAAAGAGGGCAAAAAACGCATGAAACGCATTGGCCGCGTGGATATTCCCCAGGAGGCTTTTCTGGCTGTCCTCAAAGTCGGCGAAAACGCGTGATGATGCTCAGAACTCGAAAGTTGCTAGTGCCAAATGTGCAAATCCCTGTTTTCAAGAGTTGGCTTTACAGTTACTGCTGCAAAGCTTTTGGTGCAAATGTGCTTGTTATATAAGGAGCTTTAAAATCAGCAGCTTACAAATTGCAGCATCGCTGGGGCAAATGGCTCTAAGTAACTGAAAACGGCGCACCCGGTGGCGCGCTCCTCACAAAATTGCACAGGATTTTCCACAGATAAGAAACCCGAGACGGTGGGCGAGCACCGTCTCGGCGCCAACCGGCAACCTCGATGCCATGTTGCCGTATAACACTGGAGCTCAGTACTTCTTGAACACCACTGTGATGATGGTCTCCACTTCCACTGGCTCGCCATTCAGCATGTAAGGCCGGTATCTCCACTGCTCTACAGCTTCTTTAGCCGCCGTGATAAGCATCGGATGGCCGCTGGTAACAGTGAGGCTCTGGATGGTTCCATCCTTGGCAATGATCGCGTGCAGTTTCACATCTCCCTGGACTCCGCTGAGTTGGGCGATCCTCGGATACTCCGGTACTACTTTCTTGAGCAGCATCGCCTCACTGGGCTGAGAAATGACGATGCGCCGCCTTTCAGGCGGTCTCACAGGGATTGGCTGCGCGTTGGGGAACAGGTTCGCTATCCGGCCGCTCGGCCCTGGACCGGTCTGCACCGGCAGCGTGGGATCTGGATTATCAGCGGGCCCGGCGGGCTGGAGGTCCCGATCAATAATGCTGTGCGGACTGTTCACCACGACAGTCGGCGCATTCCTAAACGTAGGACCGCTTCCTCCGGACGATGGATGGGGTGGAACAGTTTCTGTTGGTGTTCTGTATGGTGCTGGCATGATCACTGCTGCATGCGTTTGCAGCGGAATCACCCCCGTAGTAATCAGCGGCAAGAGCACTAGCGCGCCGGCCACAATCACCTCCAGCGTAAATGCCATCGCCATGGACCATCGGCTGCGCTTCCGCATTATTGGCGAAGATTCAAGCAGAGCGTCCTGAAACATAATTCCCTCCTGTTGCAGAAACAGACACCGCAGACAGGAGGGAAAGTTCCTTGTTTCTGAAAAAGAACACAAAAAGAGAATGGCCGCCAGCACGGCGGCCATTGCAGACTTTTCTGGAACTCTTAGGGCTTTTTCGGTGTCGTTGCGCCGCCCGTGGCCGGAGGACGGCTGGCAGCCGCTCCTGACGGTTTGGTCCCAGGCGCTGCGGGCTTGGCCCCGGGCGCTGCCGGAACACCCGACTCAGAATTGTAAGCATCCACCAGGTCCTTGGTGATGTTGGTTCCCTGGCTCGCCCACAGCACCGGAGTCTGAGGGTTGGAAACGTCCAGGATCACGGCATAGCCATTCGTCTTGGCGTACTTTTCCAGCACGTTCAGCATTTTTCCGCCAATGCGGTTCACCACTTCCTGCTCCGCCTGCTGGAACTCATTCTGCGCGTCTTCATAATTCCGTTGCAGCGTCTTCTGCTTGACTTCCAGGTTCTTCACCTGCTTATTGCGCTCGTCTTCATTAAGCTTGTCGCCCTTGGCCTGCAGGTCCTTCTTCATGTTCTCTACTTCATCGTTCAGGCCCTTGAGTTCGTTCTGCTTCGGGGCAAAGCGCGCCTGCAGGGCATCGAACTCTTTCTTGCCTTCATTGGTGGCAATAATCGCATCCTGTATGTTGACAATACCGATCTTGGCATTGAGTGTAGCGCCAGTAGCCGAAGATGCGGCGGTGGGGCTGTTGTTTGCCGCTGCAGTCTGCGGCGCCTGCGCCAGCGCGCTGGCGGTTAAAACTATGCTCAGCCCGAGGCTGAGGGCGAAAATGTGCAACTTTGACTTGCCTGACATGGAAATGGTGGACTCCTTCAATCCTTTTGACTCATTCGTCGCGACGCTTTTGGTCAACCGCTCGCAGGATCCGGGAAATCGGTAGAGGGGACGAATGCTTCGATTATAAGTTGTGGTTTCCGGCATCGTCAAACACTCACGCGCTCAAAACGTGGTGCTGATGGTGAACCGGAAAGTTTTCCTCGGTTCTTTGAGCGTAATAATCGGCGCAAAGGTTGAGAGGGTTTGCTGGAAGGTGAAATCGCCTGCCCCGCCTGGCGGAAACATGCTTCGCGTAATCAGGTTCGGGGTGGTCGCGGTATGGTCGAGAATCAACGGATTGTAAGCGTAATAAATTCGGAACGGCGCCTGCACGATCGGCAACAACACCTGGAGCTCAAGCCCGGTGGACATCCGCGGCACAAAATTGGTTCCGGAGATGGTCTTTAGATCGCCGCTGAACGGGATCGAGATCCCTCCGGTGCACACAAAATTGTTAATCCCCGGACAGCCAAACTGCGTGGTATTCAACTGGTTGAGCGATTGCGAGTTGATCTTCAACTGCGACTGCTGCAGCGCCATGTTCATTCCAACATCGGCAAAGGGCGCCAGCGCCACAGGGCCAATCAGCTTGATGCGGTATTCAATGTTCGCCAGCGCACTCGTATCGCCTCCGGTGTAAATAATGTTGCTGGTCGGAACGGGAATGGTGATGCTCCCGCGCCGCGGATTCGTCGGATCAACCGGCACGGTAGTTCCATCGGGATTCGTCAACGTAATATTCTGTACGGCCGTTACGAATACGTAAGGCGAGACGGTGCGGATGTCAAAACCGCGCAAATCGTTCTCACCACCCATGTAGAAACGCTCATACGGCGGCGCTACACTCGCTCCGAGTCCACTGATGAAGCTCCCTTGCAAATGGATTCCCAGGGTGTTCTGGTGATACAGCGGCTTCCACTTGATGTAGCTCACGACCGGGCGATAGAACTTCACATTTCCACCCAGGGCGGCGATATCACTCGAAATATAGAAACTGTGGCCCTTGTAAGGACGAATGGGATTGTCGATGGTATTAAACCCGAACACCGGCACTATTTTGCTGGTGATGATGCCCGTCAGCGAATTCGGCCCGGAAATGTTGCGGAAGGCCAGAGTCTGGAAATAAATAGTGGAAGCGTCGCTGAACGTCTTGATGCTGGAATTGTCCCAGGAATACGTAATGCCGACCCGCTTGAAGCTGCGCAGTACATAGTTCACTGAGCCCGTGAATCCTGTGCTGGACTGGCTGAAGTTCTGGAGCTGATTGAGAATGTTCTGCGAAAGATTCAGCTTCTGCCCGGTGACCAGCTCCGTCTGCTGCGCCTGGTTGAAATCGTATTTGCGGTAATAGACCGTAAATCCTAACTGGATTGGACGATCAAAAACGTAAGGCTCTGTGAAACCGAACAGAACATCACGGGAACGATCTCCCACGTTTCCGGCGATGGTGAGAGTTTCGCCCAGGCCAAGAAAGTTGTTGGTCTGGTAGTTCAGTCCGATAAACGATCCGGAAAGCCCGCTCACGCCCCCAGTCAAACCGATGCTGTTTTTCCCTTTTTCTTTAACCTTGACCGTCAGGTCCACGGTTCCGTTCTTTTCGTCAATCTTCTTTTCCGTATCGTCTTCCGGCTTGAGCTGTTCGAAGTAATTGAGCTGGTTGAGCCGCAGCACGCTCAAGTCCCACAACCGGCTGTTGAAAACCTGGCCTTCCTGCACCATCAGTTCGCGCCGGATCACGCGGTCTCGTGTCGTGGTGTTGCCCTGGAATTCGATTCGCCGCACAAAAAACGGCTTGCCTTCTTCCATATCAACATTCAATGTCAACAGGCGATGCTGATCGTCAATTTCCGTTTCAGGCACGGCAGTGAAGTTGATGTATCCGATCTCCCCGTACGCCTTGCGCAGGTTCTCAATTCCTTTGCCGATCTTGCGCGTGTCAAAAATGTCGCCATCTTTGATCGGGAAGAGGCTGCGCAAAAGCGCCGTGTTCAGGATCGCTTTATTGTTCTTGAAATTGATGGCCTTGAGCTTGAATCTTTCGCCTTCTTCGATGGACATGGTGATGTCCATCGCTTTCCCGGAGCCTTTATGGAACGGAGGAATGGGTGTGAACCCCCCAGGCTTATCGCGTAACGTGGTCTTCGGGTCCTCGACAATGGCTTTGAAATAACCGTGCTCCTGGTACGCCTGGCGCACGCGCTCCGCGTCCTCTTGCAGCTTCGAAGCGTCAAAAGTCTTTGCAAACAGCCCTTCCAGGAAGATGGATTTCGGAATGCCGATCGGGTGCAGGTTCTTCATCGCCCTTCGCAGTTCGAGCGCAGAAACATGCTTGTTGCCCTGAAAACGGATCTTCCCTACTTTGATCTTCGGGCCTTCTTTTACATTAAATATGACGGCGACCGCCGCAGGCGGAATCTGCTGCACCTGAACCGTGATGTTGGCAAACTGCCGCCCGTGTTCTGACAGCAGTTCTTTCAGCGCGACCTCCGCTCGAATCACCTTGGCCGGATCGTACGGGCTTTCCCGCGAAAGCGGTACCTTGACCTTCTTAAAGCGCTCAAGCACATCGCTCTCCGAAACAGAACTGAGACCATGGTATTGAATGTCGCGGATGGTCGGCTTCTCGCGCACATAGAAGATCACGTTCCAGCCCTTGGAAGTCTGCTCCCGTTCCACGCGCACATCTTCAAAGTAGCCCGTTGTCCACACCGAACGCAGGTCACGCTGCAATGAGGCGTCATCATAGATATCACCCGGATGGGTGTATATCTTCGCCATGATGGTCTCTTTGGGAATCCTGCGGTTTCCTTTGATCTCAATGGACTCGATGACCTGGCCGGTCTGGGCAGCAGTGAAGGCGGGCACAGCAAGGCAGAAGAGGAGGAGGCCCATAATCGCGGCCACGCGGACCCTCAAAGTGTGCTTTGGGCTAACTTCCTTAAAAGACCGCAATATGCCTACCTCAGAGCATGTTTCGGGAAATCATGATTATACGGAAGCCACTGCTGATGCGCCACTTACCCGGACACAGGCAGCCATCAGTTTGTTGCACATGAGCTACGTCGGACAACGGTGACTCCACTCTAGCACATCTAATCGTTCCAGCTTTCTAAACCCGGAGGAAAGCCCGGGGGTTGAGTGTATGTCGGGGGAAAAGACGTTTCATGCCGGGCAGAAAGTGCCGCAAACCAGTCTCTATCGTGTGTTTCACTACCAGCACCGAATGCCCCATGAAGTACTGATGCGGCAGGGCGAGAGCTTCCCTGCCTGCAATAAGTGCGGCGAACGTGTCTCTTTCCGCCTCTCGAACACAGAACCCCTGGCTTGCGATCACGACTTTACCGAGCAAGCCGCCTGATCAGGCCGCTTTCCCCGCTCGTGGGTCAGTAAACTGACCCACGAACAGTATCAGCGTCAGATGTTTAAGCCGCGTCAGCGGCTGAAACACCGCGTATTAGCGTCCAGTTCCGCTGCAGGCGGAACGTGCCTTTAGGCGGACGTTCGCTTGCGAATCGCGTGCCTTTAGGCAGACGTTTGTTGTGCGACCCTCCAATAGAACGGAGCACCCTCCAGAATCTTGCA
>DATDNH010000315.1:0-6043 GCA_036518395.1 Candidatus Angelobacter sp.
CGCCTGGGCGGACCGATCATGAAAGACAAAGCCTTCTTCTTCGTCATGTATGAAGGACACGACTTTAAGAAGGCCAATCCTCTTGTTGGCAGGCTGGTACCAAGCGATCTGATGCGGCAGGGAATCATCCAGTACAAGGACGATTCCGGAATCGTGCACCAGGTCAATTTGCTTAGCGCCACTGGCTGCGGCCCGACTGGCGTGCTTCCATGCGATCCACGGGGTAAGGGCATTAGTCCTGTAATCTCCTCCATCTGGGCAAAGATGCCCCATGGCAACAACCCGGCTGAGGGCGATGGGCTCAACACCATCGGGTTTGACTCCTCCGTGCCAGTGATCGTGAAGGACAATTTCGGTGTGGCTAAATTCGACTATAACCTCAACAAAGATTGGACGCTGAATACCTCCTATCACTATGCGGTTAGCGATGGCGTAGGCTCCGGCCAAACCGATATCGGCGGCCTGCTCCCCGGTCACACCTCGGGCAGCCCAGTGGCCACGCGCACCTTGCCGACGCAACCACGTTACCTGACCTTCGGTGCAACTGGACACCTCGGCCCTAATCTCACTACCGAAGCCCACTTCAACCTCTTGCGGCACTGGTGGGCATGGAAGCCCGTCTCCCCCTTCCCGCAGGTTTCAGGAACGGCGGCGGCGGTTCAAATCTTTGCCGAAAGCAACCTTTCCGGTTTGGTGCCGATGAACATTGACACCCAAAACGCTCGCAGCCGTACCTGGAATGGCAAAGACTTCGCCTGGGGCGACGGCACTACCTGGCTGAAAGGTAAACATATCCTCAGCTTTGGCGGTGAACTCAGGCACGAGCATTTCACCCACACCCGTGACGATAAAGTCGTCGGTGCCCTGACCAACCCCGTGTACTTCGCGGATAAGACCTCGGATATCGCTACCTTCAATTCGAATTTCGTGCCGCCGAACTGCACGGCTGTTACGGGTTGTCAAACTACTTGGCAGAACGCTTACGTCGCGACCACGGGCATGATTTCACACGCCTCACAACTCTTGACGCGTGCTTCCGATTTCAGCCCCAACCCGGCCGGCACACCTCTTCACCAGGACACCATTGTGGACTGGTACAGCTTGTATTTTGCTGATAGTTGGCGCATGACGAACACCCTCACGGTGACCTTGGGTCTGGGATGGGGTGCGCAGACGCCTCCCTTCGAGAATTCAGGCCTGCAGACCATCATGATTGACACCGCTACCGGGAAGCCAATCGTCTACAACGACTTCCTGGCCCAGTCGGCAGCCCAGGCGTTGCAGGGCAATGTTTTTCAGCCGCAGATCGGCTTTGCCTCGATCAAGTCGCTCGGAATGAAGTACCCCTACAACCCCGAGTGGAATGATTTCGAGCCACGGCTGTCTTTTGCCTGGAATCCCTCAGGCTTTCTGAAGGGGATTTTGGGTGATCGGAAGACTGTAATTCGTGGCGGCTACGGACGCTTCCACGACCGCCTGAACGGCGTCGGGCTCGTCATGACTCCCGCGCTGGGCATCGGCTTCGGTAATACCGTGATCTGCCGCAGGGTTACAACCACTGATGGTTGCGGCACCTTGGGGAAGACCACTCCGGCAGATGCCTTCCGCATCGGCGTTGACGGCAGCAGCATCCCCTTGCCATCACTGTCCACTGTTACTCCCCCGCTGATTCCCGGTACTAACAGCCCGTTCGAATTGCTCGACTTCCGCATCGATCCACACCGCAAGGTTGGAGTGGAGGATACCTGGGACTTGAGCGTTCAAAGGCAGTTGAAGGGCAATATGCTGCTGGAGATTGGTTACGTCGGCCGAATGGCGCACCACCTCTACACGGCGCAGGACATGAACCAGGTGCCGTACATGTATACCAAGGGCGGACAAACCTTTGCCGCAGCGTATGACGCGATTGCTTCAGCGCTACGCGCTGGTAAACCCGTTGCGCCGCAGCCCTTCTGGGAAGCTCAGTTAGGCCCAGGCGGTACCGCGAGTGTGGTCGCTGCTGAGAGTGACAACTTCATCACTGGCCTTCCTACCACAATCTTCGATGACCAGATTGGGCTTCCTTATCTGGACAACCAGGTAGATAACTTCCAGACAACAACCTCGAATGGCAACTCCAACTATCACGCTGGATACGTGTCCATTCGCAAGCAGTTCAGCCGTGGATTGCTGTTCCAGGCCAACTACACGTGGTCGCACTCCATGGACACCATTGGTTTCACCCAGGAGAACGTGTTCATCACGCCTTCGGATAACTTCAACATCCACCGCGACTACGGTCCATCGCAGTTTGACCGGCGTCACACCCTGAACCTGTTCTACGTCTATGATCTTCCCTTCGGGAAAGGCCACTACCTCGGTGGCAGCAATGGCATCCTGGACAAGATCATCGGCGGATGGACCTTCTCCGGCCAGTTCATAGCTGCTTCCGGCATTCCGCTGGACGTGGTTAACGGAAACGGTGGCGAGGAGTTTGGTTCCGGCGACCAATCCGGTATTCTCAGCGCCTACCTCCCGCTCACGGGCGCTCCCAGCAGCTCGTCCTACCACTACAATTCCAACGGCACGGTTTCGGCATTTACCTCGCCGAATCCCGCGTTGTTCAGGGGGTTGTTGTTTGCTGACCTGAGGACCGGTCACGGCTTCGTTCGCAGCTTCCCGCGGTGGAACATGGATGCGGCCATCAGCAAGAGCATCCCGATTACCGAGCGCTTCAAGCTGGGAATTGGAATGCAGGCCATCAACGTGTTCAACCATATGGAGTTTGCGGATCCGAACCTTGACGTTACGTCGAAGAACTTTGGCTTGACGAGCACGCAGTACTCGTCCAACCGGTTCCTGAACCTGAACATCCGTCTCGACTTCTAGAGGCGAGAATAAACTTGGGGGCTGGGCGCAAGCCCAGCCCTTTTTTATGCAGGTTGCATCTAAAGTTCTTCAGCAGCTCTCCCGAACTGCGATATTGCCCGCAACGGAGGTAATATGCGAAACCCTTCTCTTCCTCTCGCCTGCCTTTTGCTCACCTGTGTTTTCGCATGCGCACAGCAGGATTATGGACCTGGCCCGGATCCAAACGTGATAAACCAGCGGTTCGAGAATCTCCGCGCCATTCAGCGCTTCGGCAGAAGCCTGGATACTGGCACCATGCGGGACACCCTCTTCACGCCTTTGCCGTATGAAGTCCAACAATATTCCAAGGTTCCCAAAAAGGCGCGATCGGGTTTTGAGAAGGGTAACGCAGCATTGAAACGCGGCGAGTACGATAGAGCGAAAGAACAGTACGAATCAGCGATCACCGAATATCCGGAATTTGCGCTTGCGCATCACAATCTGGCGGTCGTCGCCCTGGATCTGAAGGATATTCAGCGTGCTCGCGCAGAGTTCGAAGCTGCCGCAAAGAGTGATCCGCAGATGACATCCGCGTATCTCAACCTTGGTGTGCTGGAAATTCAGCAACAGAACTTCAGGGGAGCTTTGGAACCTTTGCAGACCGCCAATCGCCTCCGGCCCACGAATTTGAAGACGCTTACCCTGCTGGCCTATTGCCAGGCGCTCAGCCATCAGCCGGAGGCGGCGGTGCTCACCGCCCGACGCGTGCACAGTTTCCAGGACCACAGCGGCTACGCCTACGTCCACATGATTGCGGCAACCGCCCTGCAATCCCTGGGCAAACACGATGAAGCCATCAAGGAATACAAGCAATTTCTGACAGAAGACCCCAGCGACCCCCGCAGTGCAGTTGCAAAACAGCAGATTCAGAGCCTTGAGTCGGGAAAGCAATAGAGGTGTTAGAAGTTTATCCCGATCCCGCGCCGCGGGAAGGAATCCCTACCAACAACGATGCTGTCTCAGGGCGAATGCCCAATGAAATCAGATCTTTCACCCTGCGCGAAAATAGCACTGCAATAGCTTGTCAGCTTTAGCCGCGACTAAAACCCGCTCACTGCCCTAAAGTGCGATAATGTTCCGCTGTGGAGGTAACTTATGCGTCGCTCCTCTTCGATTCTCTCGCTCATGTTTTCTCTGCTGATCTCTGGGTTCGCCTGCGCTCAGGACGACACTCGTGGTGGTCAGCCGGAACCGCAAGACAATAACGGTCGCTTCGAGAATCTCCGCGCCATTAAGCAATTCGGCAGAGCCGTCGATATGGCCACCATGCGGGACACCCTGTTCACACCTATGCCGTATGAAGTCGAGCAGTATTCCAAAGTTCCTAAAAAGGCGCGATCGGATTTCGAGAAAGGCAACGAGGCATTGAACCACAAGGATTACGGCAAAGCTAAAGGGCTATACGAAGGCGCTATTGCCGAGTATCCGGAGTTTGCGCTCGCACACCACAATCTTGCAGTGGCGGAACTGAACCTGAAGGATCCAGACCACGCGCGCGGCGAACTTCAGGCCGCGATCAAGAGCGACCCGCAGATGACTTCCGCATATCAGAATCTCGGCGTGCTGGAGATTCAGCAACAGGACTTGAGTGCTGCCATCGATCCATTGCAGACCGCCAACCGCCTGAAGCCCGACGATCTGAAAACGCTGACTCTGCTGGCATATTGCCAGGCGCTCACGCAGCAGCAGGAAGCTGCCATTCTGACAGCACAGCGCGTGCATAGCTTTAAGGACCACAAGGGCTACGCCTACGTTCACATGATCGCCGGAACCGCCCTGCAATCCCTGGGTAAACACGACGAAGCCATCAAAGAATACAAACAATTCCTGTCAGAAGACCCCAGCGATCCAAGGGGCGCAGTGGCAAAACAGCAGATTCAGAGCCTGCAGTCAGGAAAATAGCAGACCCGTTAAATGTTTGTCCCCTACTTCTGCATCGCGCTCAATCGCGCGAGGCCCTGGCGGGCGCGGGCTGCATTGCTGCCGTTGGGATCTTCGGAAAGGTATTGCTGATACTCGCCGCGGGCTTCCTGCAGGCGGCCCAGGGATTCCAGGCTCTGTGCCGCAATCAGGTGCACGCTGGCATAGCCCTGATGCTGTTTCTCATGTACACGCGAAGCACACGCGATCGCCTCAGAGTACTTTCCCAGCTCCAATTCGGTGAGCGCGGTGAAGGAGAGCGTCCACAAATCGGCGGGATCGCTGCGTAGCGAAGCCAGGAGTGCCGGCTCGGCATCCCTGTAATCCTTGTCTGCCAGCAGGATCTTGGCGAGCTCTCGTTGTGCTTCGCCGAAATTGTCATTTAATTTCACGGCATGTTCGAAATCGGCTTTAGCGGCGCCGCGATCACCACCGGCGATCTCCAGTTTCGCTAGCTCAAAGTAAGCCAGATCGTAGTCAGCGTATAGCGCAATTGCCTGCTTCAGATGCAGCTTCGCTGATGCGACATCATTTTTCTTCAACGCTTTTTCGGCTTTGTGATATTCGTCTTTGGCCTTACCCGGAATCTTCAGGCGCACCGCTGGAATTGGTTGCGCGGACTCCTTACGGACCAGAGAGGTTCTCTTGCGCTGGATCTGGATGGTTTCCGACCACGTGGGAGTATTGCCAATTGTGAGTTCGGTGAAATAAGTCTCAATGCCGGGGCCGGTGATGGTGAGACGGTGCAGGCCTGCGGAGACCTCGAACTGCACGAACCCACTTCTTGTGTCCTGGGCAATAACCACGTTTCCCCAGCCATCCATCACCGTGATCGTCAATTGCTCCTGTGTCGGCATCCTCTCGCCCTCGAGCATGACGGTGAGCTGGAGCGTAACTCTGCTTCTTCCGTCCATCTGCGCAAGCGAAGGCAACGCTGTCAGCAAAATGAAAATGGCGATTTGGATACGCAGACGCACGTCTTTTTTCTTAGAAGTTTGTGGCGCACAGCTTGTTGGCTGCCGACACTGCTTGCACACGCGACGAAAGTTTACTCCTCGCCGGAGTCCCACTAACAAAATCGGTTCACAATTATAGAGCCAGCCACGTCGTAGTGCTCCGCCGCGTTTAATCATTGCAACAATCGCCGCCTGTCTTTCACCGATCTTCTTACCACCTGCTTAATCCAAGTGGGCCAGTGATTTTGCTTCAGATTCACCCGTGGATTGCATAAATT
>DATDNH010000316.1:0-13609 GCA_036518395.1 Candidatus Angelobacter sp.
GGCAGAAAAACGCTTTGACGATCTTTCCGAATTTGACGTGAAGAAGGACGTGTCGCTGAACTTTGCTACCGGTCAATCAACGATATCGGAGGAGGGGAAGAAGCAGCTGACCGACGTGGCCACGCAAGCAAAGGGCATGAAGGGTTACCTGATCGAGGTGAAGGGATATGCCAGCACCAGCGGGAATCCGCAACGGAACCAGGAGTTGAGCGACGAGCGGGCTGATACCGTGGTGGCTTACCTGCACCAGCAGGGCGTCCCCTTGAAAAATATTGTAAATCCCGGGGCGATGGGAACGACAAGCCCGGTCGCGGGGAACGAGACGGAAGAAGACAGATTAAAGAACCAGCGAGTCGAAGTGAAAGTGCTGGTCAATCGAGGTCTGGCAAGCAAGTAGACAGACAATAGCCCACGCAACTGCATCGCAGAAGCGTACTCCTGACAGAAGGGCCGCGACGAAAGCTACACCCGGCGCGGCCCTTTTGTTGTTCACTACACGAGTGATTTTTTGCGGAAGCACAAGCAGGCTTCTCGCCTTCGAGTGCAGCGGATCAGATCCCTCGACCCTACGAACGCGCTGAAGGAAACGCGCGTTCGCTTTACGGGCACTTCGGAATGACTCGTGTTCATGTTTTCAGTATTGTGGAATCCGGAAGGCATTCACTGACAGTCCGCGCGACCTCTAATCATCCCAGGATGAAAACGTTTACCAAAATGAAACACGGGGTATCGGGCGTGAAGTCAACCCGCACCACCGACCCGATCGGGAAGCGATCCAGCTGATCGCTGCAGAAATTCAGGGTGCTTGAAAGTCCTGCATTGACGAGGTTCACGGTAGTAATGGTCAGAGGGTTGCCGTGGATGTCGGTTACAGATCCCAGGGAGACAGTGATGATCGTGCCCGTAGTGCTTGAAGGAGGAACTTGCGGATTGGATACAAATCTTACGGTGACCGTGCCGCAACTGATCATTATCAGCCCTGCCAAGACAATTTGCGCCATCAGCAATTTGCGCGTGCTGCAAAGCCGTGCCGCGAATGCTTTTCCTGACTGCCAATTGCGCGCCGAAGATGGAGCACGACGTCTTGTGAACGTGGCCATGGAACTCACCTCAAGAGCACGATAATCAGCGTTCCGCAGGTGGTAAGCAGAATGTGCCCGAAGGCAACCGTTCCCGAATATCCCAGTACGGCTACCTGGCTTTCTGATTTTTCCTGGACGGCAGCCAGGCCCGGGGTCATGGTCTGTGCGCCGGCCAATCCTCCGAGCAGAAGAACCGGGTTGAGCTTTAGCACATAGCGGCCGAAGAACAAGCCTGTCACCAGCGGCATGAGAGTGACGACGACTCCGCCTAAAAGAAGCACCCAGCCAACCTCTTTCAGGGCCGAGACGAATACAGGTCCGGCTTTGAGGCCAACCATGGCAACAAAGCCGGCAAGCCCAATCGACCTCATAAACAGAACCGCTTCTTCCGGAATCCTGGCAAACCAAGGGACCACGGACCTGAACCAACCCACGAGCAAACCAGCCAGCAGCGTTCCTACACTTGTGCCGAGAGTGATTTTCAGATGTCCCACAGGTATGGTGATAATTGCTCCCAGCAGCACGCCGGCAAATATTGCCAGTCCGAGGGTCGCAAGGTCGCTTTCTTTAATAGGGCTCAGGACAACGCCGGCGACCTCCGCTAATCTTTGTACCGCCGGCTCAGTGCCGGTCACCTGGACAATATCACCGCGTTCGAGGACCGTGTTGTCGCCAATCGGAATGGGTTGGGAGTTGCGTGAAATTCCGCGAAGCAGCACGCCTCTTGTTTCATCGACGGTATCCACAAGTTCCTGGAGTGTGTTTCCCACCACCCGATTGCCGGTCACGTAAACGTCATACGACGCCACGGGGATATCCAGCAGTTCCGGGTCGGCCACTTCCGGGGCAGCAACCCCAACGAGGTTGACGAGAACCTCAGTGCGTCCCAGCAGCGCAACGTGGTCTCCGGCCTGAAACACGGTGGCGGGCGCGGGCTGAAAAAGCTCACCGTTGCGCCGAATACGCTCAGCAAAAATGCGGGCCCCTTGAACTCCCCGTTCCGCTTCCGCCACGGTCTTGCCTATGACCTTGGCTCCTCCGGGAATCGTGTAGGCGCGCATTGCGATGGGCTGCCAGGCTGGAATAACTCCAAGCTTGGTGCGCTTGATCCCAAGTGTTGATTCAAGTTTCTCTGCTTCATCGCGCAAGTTAATTCTGAGCAGTTTAGGTCCCACACTGCTGCAAAACCAGATCAGCCCTACGGTTCCGAAGACATAGCAGAGCGCATCGGCCACCGCGATGTGGCTAACTAACTGTTGCGTCTGCGCATCAGGTAGCCCGAGATTCTTGATGGCCTCACTCGCAGTGCCGATAGCGGGTGACTCCGTTAAAGCTCCGGAGAGCAGGCCACCTGCAAATCCGAGGTCAAGCTTGAGAAACCGCGCCACAACGTAAGCCGTCATGAGTCCAACAAAGGGGACGAAGATACCCAGCACAGCCCAGCGCCATCCATCTCCTTTAATACTGCGGAAAAAGCTGGGCCCAACGGAGTATCCGATGCCAAAGAGAAACATGAGAAAGAGAATTGACTTAGCCGTGTCCGAGACGGGGACATGAAAGAAATTTCCGACCAGGATTCCTCCCAGCAACGATCCGGTTACGGCGCCGAGCCCTGCGCCACGAAACTTCACCGCGCCGATCAGGTATCCCACTCCGATCGCAAGATAAACCGCCATTTCTGGATATTTCTCGAACAGATGCCCAAGCCAATGCATACTTCCCTCCCCCGCAAAGGCCTGGATACTTGTCCGTTCCTGAGCGGGACAGAAATCCGCGATGGTACTACTGTCTGTCCGTACAGCAGTCTTGCAGAACCGTTAATTTTGCCAGTTCAGTTATGAGTGCAGACCCTTAAGAATCAGCGTTGACGCTCGAACGAAGCTGGGCCGACAGTTGCGGCTGCAATCAAGGCCTCAGCAGTTCATGGTTCTGGGGGACGAAGTGCTTGCAAATTTACGTGCGAGAGCTTCCCGGTCTCAGCTCTGGATAATCAGCGCTATAGCTGTGGGCGCATTGTTGCCGTTGACCGGCTGCGGCGAAAAAACTCAGGCAGCGCCTGCGGCTCCCCCTGAAGTGCAGGTTGTCGAGGTGCAGCAGAAAAACGTGCCCATTTATGGCGAATGGGTTGCGACCCTGGATGGCTATGTGAATGCCGACATCCGGCCGCAAGTGACGGGCTACCTCATGAAGCAGAATTATCGTGAGGGCACCATGGTGCAAAAGGGCCAGTTGCTGTTCGAAATCGATCCACGTCCCTTCCAAGCCGCACTGGAGCAGGCGCAAGGCCAGCAGGCGCAGGCTGAGGCGCAACTCAGCAAGACAACGATGGATGTGGAGCGCGACACACCGCTGGCGAAACAGAGCGCCATACCCCAGGCACAACTGGACAATGACATTCAGGCGCGTGCCGCCGCCGTGGCTGTCCTCAAAGCCAACAAAGCGCAGGTAGAACAAGCCAGACTGAACCTGGAGTTTACGAAGGTGCGCTCGCTCGTGGGCGGCATTGCCGGCATAGCGAAAGGGCAGATTGGCGATCTTGTCAGCCCTACCACAGTCCTCACCACGGTGTCGCAGGTGCAGCCTGTCAAGGCCTATTTCTCGATCAGTGAGCAGGAATATCTTCCGTTTGCTTCCACCATCGGCGAAATTGCCACCGGCAAACGCGCCGCCGGAAAGCAAAAATCTCTGGAGTTGATTCTGGCCGATGGCAGCATCTATCCCAGCAAAGGATCGATTGTGATAGCCGATCGGCAGGTCGATCCTAAAACGGGAACGATCCGTTTTGCCGCCGCCTTCGATAATCCTCGTCTAGTGCTGCGCCCGGGACAGTTCGCGCGCGTGCGATTCCCCGTCTCTGTTGCTAACGCCGCGCTGCTGGTGCCGCAGCGCGCAGTGATACAAACCCAGGGCGCGTACCAGGTTGCGGTGGTAACTCAGGACAATAAGGCCGCCATTCGTCCGGTGAAAGTCGGGGAACGAGTTGGAGACATGTGGATCATTCGCGAAGGCATTCAGCCCACGGACAGGGTCATTGTTGAAGGGTTTCAGAAGGTGAAAGAAGGAACTCCGGTGAGCGCCAAGCCATTCCAATCCACCGGACAAGCCAAATAGTTATGGCAAATTTTTTTATACGTCGTCCCATTGTGGCCATGGTCATCTCCATCCTCATGGTGATCATTGGGGTGATCTCCATGCTTCGCCTGCCCACAGCACAGTTTCCCAACATCGCGCCTCCCGAAATTCAGGTGAAGGCCACTTACCCCGGAGCAGACGCACAGACAGTTGAGCAGTCCACTGCTACACCAATCGAGCAGCAGATGAGCGGCGTGGACAACATGAACTACATGTACTCCAGCAATGCCAACAACGGCGCGATGACGTTGACGGTGAACTTCGACATCAAGACAGATCCAAATACCGATCAGATTCTGGCGCAGATGCGGACCAACCAGGCAAACTCCCAGTTACCGACAGACGTCGTCAACTACGGCGTCACCGTGCAGAAATCCACGGCGGCGCCTCTGATGCTGGTGAATCTGTTTTCTCCCAAAGGGAGTTACGACAATATCTTTCTGGCCAATTTTGCCTATATCAATCTCAATGACCAGCTGACTCGCGTGCCGGGGATTGCCAGCGTGACCGTATTTGGCGCCGGACAATATGCCATGCGTTGCTGGGTGAAACCTGATCGCCTGGCCAAACTGGGCGTGACAGTGCCCGAGATCATCAAGGCAATCCAGACGCAGAACACGGTGAATCCCGCGGGCCAGATCGGCGGTGAGCCGGTGCCGAAGGGTCAGGATTTCACCTACGCCGTCCGCGCCGAGGGCCGGCTGCCGTCGCCGGAAGAATTCGGCAACATTGTGGTACGCGGAAATGCCGATGGCTCGGTCCTTTATATGAAGGATGTTGCCCGCATCGAGCTGGGGGCCCAGACTTACAACATCATCGGACGGTACAACGGGAAGCCCGCTGCCGTACTGGCCATCTACCAGTTGCCGGGAACCAATGCGGTGCAGGCCGCTGCCGGCGTTCGCAAGCTGATGGCGGAAGCAAAGGGCCGTTTTCCCCAGGACCTTGATTATGTAATTGCGCTGGACACGACTCTGGCGGTCACGGAAGGCTTGCGTGAAATCCAAAAAACGCTCTTCGAAGCCATCGTCCTGGTCATCATTGTGGTTTACATATTTCTGCAAGGATGGCGAGCAACGCTGATTCCTCTTTTGGCAGTCCCGGTCTCGCTGGTAGCCACTTTTGTTGTGTTTCCGCTCCTGGGATTCTCCATCAATACACTGTCGTTGTTTGGACTGGTGCTGGCCATCGGCCTGGTAGTAGATGATGCCATCGTGGTGGTGGAAGCGGTCGAGCATCACATTGAGCACGGACTTTCTCCCAAAGACGCCGCCTTCAAAGCCATGGAAGAGGTCTCCGGACCGGTAATCGCCATTGGCCTGATTCTTGCCGCAGTATTCGTGCCGACTGCATTCATCCCCGGCATTACCGGCCGCTTGTACCAGCAGTTCGCCATCACGATCGCCATCTCGGTGCTCATCTCTGCGTTTAATGCATTGTCACTCAGCCCGGCGCTCTCCGCGTTGTTGTTGCGGCCTAAGAAAGAGGGTCGCGGGCTTCTGGGCAAATTCTTCCGCTGGTTCAACCGTGTGTTTGGACGAACCACGGACGGATACGTGACGGTCTGCGGCGGATTGATCCGAAAAGCCGGCTTGAGCATGCTGGCTCTTGTGGGCCTCGCGTTGCTCGCTGGATTTTTCGGTTCACGCTTGCCCAAAAGCTTTCTGCCCGATGAAGATCAGGGCTTCGTTTACGCCGGCATGCAATTGCCCAATGCCGCGTCGCTCCAGCGCAATGATGATGCATCGCGCAAAATTGAGGAGATGATCACGAAGACGCCGGGAGTTGAGGGCGTGACTTCAGTGCTGGGATTCAACATGCTCAGCGGGGTCCAGAATACGTACAACTCTTTCTACTTCGTGACATTGAAAGAGTGGGCAGAGCGCAAGGCGCCGGAGGAACAATACGAAGCGATCAAGAAGCATCTTAACCGGGAACTCTCGAAGCTTAATGAAGGAGTCGCGTTTTCATTTCCTCCGCCTGCCATTCCCGGTGTGGGAACCTCGGGGGGCTTCAGCTTTCTGCTGGAGGACCGCTCGGGGAAAGATCCTGAATTCCTGAACAAGAACGCCGCTGATTTTATGACGGCGGCACGGCAGCGTCCCGAGTTGACGGGGCTTTCCACGACGGCTTTGCCCAGCATCCCGCAGGTGTTTGTTAACGTGGATCGTCCCAGGGTAATCGCGCAGGGAGTCCAGCTCTCTGACGTTTACAAGACGCTGCAAATGTTCATGGGCGGCGTGCTGGTGAATTACTTCAACCAGTTTGGGCGGCAATGGCAGGTCTATGTGCAGGCGGAGGGCGATTATCGGACGCGCGCTGAAAACCTGGGCCAGTTTTACGTCACCAATAGTGAGGGACAACCAGTCCCAATGAGCGCCCTGACCAGCATTAAGTCCACCATGGGACCCGAGTTCACCATGCGTTACAACCTCTACCGCTGTGTGCAGATCAATGGCAGCGCTGCGCCCGGGTACAGCTCAGGGCAGGCCATGAAAGCCATGGAAGAGGTGTTTGCGCAGAAAATGCCGCACGAGATGGGCTATGACTATCTGGGAATGTCCTTTCAGGAAAAAAGGGCCGCCGAGGGTGTCCCGCCGAGCGTAATTTTCGGAATGTCTTTTCTCTTTGTGTTCCTGATCCTGGCTGCGCAATATGAAAGCTGGTCCCTGCCCTTCAGCGTATTGCTGGGAACCCCGATTGCGGTCTTTGGCGCGTTCCTGTTTCTCTGGATGAGAGGACTGGAGAACAACGTGTACGCGCAAATCGGGCTGGTCATGCTGATTGGCCTGGCTGCCAAAAATGCAATTCTGATTGTCGAATTCGCAAAAATGGAATTCGAGCGCGGAAAATCCATCGAAGAATCCGCCCTGAACGCAGCCCGGCTGCGCCTGCGACCTATATTAATGACGGCCTTTGCCTTCATTCTGGGATGCGTGCCTTTGTGGGCGGCGACGGGCGCCGGAGGTATTTCCCGGCGCGTGTTAGGCAGCGCCGTCATCGGCGGCATGCTGGCAGCATCTGTGATCGCTATCTTCCTGATCCCTGTGAGCTTCGACGTGGTTGAACGCCTGGTACATCGAGGGAAGGCAAAAGAGCCCTCGCCTGTAAAACCGCCGGCTCAAGCGTGAGGTAATTATGAAGTCGGGTTATTCAGCGATTCTCATAGCATTGCTGTCGCTGGCAGGGTGCCGGTTAGGGCCGAATTACAAGCGGCCGCCGGTGGACACTCCTCCAACGTATCGCGGCGCCACTCAAGCAGGGGCGCCGAACGCCCCCTCTCTGGGCGATGAGAAGTGGTGGACGGTCTTCCAGGACCCGCAGTTGCAGCAGTTGATCCGCACGGCGCTGGCCGAGAATTACGACGTGCGGATCGCGGCTGCCCGGGTGTTGGAAGCGCAGGCCCTACTCGGCATCACGCGGGCCGATCAGTTCCCGACCATTACCGCCGGAGCAAGTGCCAGCGACATCCGCATCCCACAGACCAAACAGCTTCCCGCGGTGGATACCAGCGGCAATGAGCTAAGCCTCTCGCTGTTTTGGGAACTCGACTTCTGGGGCAAGTTCCGGCGCGCCACGGAGGCAGCACGGGCCAATCTGCTGGCGACGGAATGGGGCCAGCGCGTGGTGATGACCACGCTGGTCAGCAACGTTGCTACCGCCTATTTCCAGTTGCGGGAACTCGATCTGGAGATGGAGATTTCCAGACAAACACTCACCACGCGGCAGGAGTCCTTGCGTCTGGTGAAAGTTCGCCAGCAGGGAGGCGTCACCTCGAAGATGGACGTCTATCAATCTGAGCAACTGGTGTATTTTGCCTCCGCCAATATTCCCGATCTGGAACGCCGGATCGAACAACAGGAAAACTTTATAAGTGTGCTGATCGGCAAAAACCCCGGCCCTGTCGTTCGCGGGAGAAAGCTTATAGAGAATGCAATTCCTGCAACCGTGCCTGCGGGCTTGCCGTCGGCGCTGCTGGAGCGGCGGCCTGACATTCAAGCCGCCGAACAGCAACTGGTTGCGGCAAACGCGCGCATCGGCGTAGCCAAAGCCGCATATTTCCCGCAGATCGTTCTTACAGGTTCAGCCGGCACCCGGAGTTCGGCCCTGACTGAGCTGTTTTCCGGGCCAGCCGGGGCATGGAACTTCGGCGCGCAATTGACGCAGCCGCTCTTTACCGGCGGCAGAATCCGTTCCGGCGTGCGATTGTCCGAAGCGCAGCAAGAAGAGGCAGCGCTCTTTTACCGAAGGACGATCCAGGAGGCCTTTCGTGAGGTTTCTGATTCGCTGGTTGCATACACCAAGAACCAGGAATTTCGCCAGCAGCAGGAATTGCTTACCAGATCCGCCGAAAACGCAACCAGCCTCTCCAGGGTGCGCTATAGCGGCGGCGCGACCAGCTATCTGGAAGTACTCGATAGCGACACGCGCTACTTTTCCGCCCAGCTTGCCCTGGCACAGGCCGAACTCAATGAAAGACTGGCGTTGGTCCAGGTTTACAACGCTCTGGGAGGAGGATGGGAACAGTAGCCAGCCAAAATCTCATCTGCGCCCCTCCTGGAAATGCGCGCCGGCCCATCAAACCTCGATCCTTTCATGTCCTACTCCCCACCGCGTTTTCACTGGTTTCTCGCCACATTTACAGTCTGCCTCGCGACCCTGATGTTGCGTGCGCAAACGCCAATCCAGACCATCCTGGCGCCGAAATCCAAACCCGCGCCGGCGGAACAAGCACCATCACCGGCCTCGAATCCTCCTCCGATCCAGGCGGTCGCATTGCCGCAAATTGCAGACCAGGCCGAACAATTGGAGCGAATGCTGCGCGAAGTCTCCAAAACCCTTGAGTCTGTTCCCAAAAAGATAATTTCCGACCATGAAGCGACAGCTCGCGCTCAAGAGATCGTTCAGCGGGCGCGGGAGACAGAAGATTTGCTGGACAGCATTCCAAACGTGATGCAGCTACAAGAAGAAGATCGCTACTGGCGTGCCTTCGATGAGGAATACAACGTTCAACGTAAATTGTTGACCGCCCGCGCAGCGGAGATCGAAGAAAAGGTGCGCTGGCTTGACACCGAGCAAAAGCGGTGGCAGGCGACGATGGACGCGGTGCGGGCTCAATCCGGACCCGAAGTGGTGCAGCAGCGAGTGCAGCAGGAACTGGATTCGATACAACGATTTCGCTCAGAAGCCCAGGAACAACTGAATCAGATCCTGACCCTGCAAAACCGCATCTACGAACAGGACGCCCAAATCTCCGAGGTGCTGCGGAAGGTCGCTGAGGCTCGCGAACGGCAGCGTGGAAAACTGTTCGAAAGAGACAGCTACCCATTGTGGGCAACCCGGGAACTCCGGTTTTCCGATCAATCCATCACCATGCTGCTTTACGCGTCAGCCGATCGCGGTTTCGGTGGCGCGAGCAATTTCCTGCGCGCAAGCAAGGTCCAATTCATCTGGACGGCTGTACTGTATCTGGTCTTGTTGATCACAGCCTTTCAGTTCAGGAACCATCTGGGCACTGGAGAGCGCCCAGGTTTGATGCCTGAGGCAGCGATGACTTTTGCCCGTCCTTTTTCCGTCGCCCTGTTGGTGACATTGCTCGCGACCATAGGAATTACGCACTCGGCCCCCCCAGGGGTGTCATTTGTTGTGTGTCTTCTTTATGTTGTTCCGGTGTTTCGCCTGCTCCCCGCGCTTACAGAGCCGCGAATAAGGAAAGCTTTGTACGCGGTATGCGTTTTTTATGTGCTCGAATGGACGCACCTGGTTTTGCAATTGCCAGCGGTTTTCAAGCGCGAACTGTTCGCTGCCGTCATTTTTCTTGCTTTGACAATTTTTGCCTGGCTGACACGTCCTTCGCGCCTGACGGCGCAGGCGCTTCCCAGCGGGCGCCGCCACATTTTAATGGCCGGAATCAGGATTGGACTGGCGTTGCTGGCGGCTTCGCTCATTGCCAACATTCTGGGTTTTGTATCGCTGTCCCAGGTTCTCGGGGTAGGGACCCTGTTTTCTGCTTTCGGAGTCGTACTGCTTTACATGATGGTGCGGGTCCTGCAACTCGCCATCGCCACACTGGTGAACAGTGTCTGGTTCCGTTCTTTGCCTGAGGCGCGCAGCGAAGCGCTGGAGCGGTGGGGGCATCGCTTCCTGGTCATCGGTGCGGCGCTTTTGTGGCTCAATATCAGTCTGTCCGTTTTTGCCATTCGTGACAGCGTAATCCCGGCGCTCGAGAGTGTGCTCCGGTATCAGGTCGGCTTTGGCAAGCTTCACGTAACGCTGGGCGGCACCTTGAGCCTGGTCTTTTTACTGTTACTGGGCTACGCTGTCGCCAACGTCGCAAGTTTCATTCTGGGAAGTGTTCTGCTGCCCAGGGTTTCGTTAAAAGGCGGAATGGCCTACGCTATTTCCCGGGTGACCTACTACATCCTCCTGGTTGGCCTGTTTTTTGCCGCTTTGGCCAGTGCAGGGCTGGAACTCAATAAGTTCACCGTAATCACAGGCGCGCTGGGAGTCGGCGTCGGATTCGGTTTGCAGAACATCGTAAACAATTTTGCCTCCGGTCTCATCATTCTCTTCGAACGCCCGATTCGAATCAGCGACACTGTGGAAGTTGCGGGCGTCACGGGCACCGTAAGGCGGATTGGCGCGCGGTCGAGCACAGTCCTGACGGCTCAGGGCGCGGAAGTAATTATTCCGAACAGCGATCTGCTTTCCAACAAGGTCACGAACTGGACCCTGTCCTCCACCCGCCGCCGAGTAGAAGTTTCGATCGGCGTTTCATACGGAGCGGACCCCGAGTTGGTGATCAAGCTCCTGACAGAGATTGCCACTTCCAATTCCCGCGTCCTGACCTATCCACCCCCACAAACATCATTCCTTGGGTTTGGCGAAAGCGCCTTGAATTTCGAGCTGACCTTCTGGGCTGCCCAGGCCGTATGGTTCGACTTGAAGAGCGAGATTGGTCTGGAGGTCCTTCGCGCGTTACGCAATGCTGGAATCGAAATTCCCTACCCGCAAAGAGACCTTCGTATTCGCAGTGTTGATGCGATGGCACAAGAGGAAGTTCCCGCAGTCTCCCAGGGCGGGACGCTTAAGCAGGTGATTGGCGGCAGATGAGTGGTCTCTTGTGGGTGAATTTCTCGCCGAATTCCCGCTCGCCCAGCCGTAAATTTTTACAGTTTTTCTCCCGCTCAGTGATCGTTATCCTTCATGTGCATGCGGGATCATTCAACACTTTCATTAACCAATGCGACCACTGGAATGAGGTCACGGCGTAGATTTCTTCGAATGGCGAGCGTGGCCGGACTGGGCGCCACCCTGTCGCCGCTGATTGGATGGGGGCAAGAACGCCCAGCCGCGTGCGAAGGCCATGGACCCTACGATGCGATGGTGCTTTCCTGCATCGATCCGCGGATGATTGATCAGGTCCATTACTACATGGACATCCTCAATAAGAAGAGGTGCAAGTACAGCCAATTCGTAATCGCCGGCGCTGCCGTGGGAGTCATGGCCCCCAAATTCAAAGCCTGGCACGTAGCGTTTTGGGAAAATCTGGATGCTTCCATCTCGTTGCACAAGATCAAGAAGGTGATTGCAATTGATCACCGCGATTGTGGCGCTGCGAAGCTGGCCTATGGGGATAAGAGCATCGCCGATCCTGCCGCAGAGACGGCTACACACAAGCGCGTCCTGGCGGAATTCCAAAAAGAGGTGAATCGCCTTCACCCCACCCTTGAGGTTGTCACCGGCCTGATGGCTCTGGATGGGAACATTGAGGTCTTTACTGGCAGCGTCTAAGCGTCCAGGACATTCCTGGGTAGAGTCCGTCTCAAACATGCTTCCGATCAAGTTCGGGTGAACGTCGAACCCTGGCCTGTGGTCTACGCCGCAGATTTTTGCCTGGTCCGTTTTTGTTCAGGGCGCGCGCGAGCAGCCTGCTTTTGTGCCGCCTCGAGAAAATCTGGCCTTAGAAGCTTCAACCCCAGCGCGGCGGAGAATCCGTGAATCTCTTTCACGTCGAGCTTGCGCATGAAGTCTATCGTCTCCTGATTAATGACCTGCCCCGGCACCATAATCGGGAACCCCGGCGGATATGGAATCACAAAATTGGCTGAAACCAGCGCAGGCCCTTCCTTGAGCCGGCGGTCGATCTCCGGACTAAAGAGCTTCAGGTGTTCGCATTGTTCTTCCCGGTACGCGCCAAAGAAACCTGCACGCACGTCTCCCTCACTGGTGGTGCTGTCTGGATTCTCACGGAAGCTGTCATGGAAGCTGCTGAAATTAGGAAGATCAGGCACATCCTCCATTAGGGACTTTACCCGCGCCTTAAATGCCTGAAGTTCTTCCTCGCCTCCCTGCTCAAGTCTCTTTTCTATTTCCTGTGAGATATCGACTAAAACCTTAATCAAATGGGCAACATCGCTGCGCGTGTTATTAATGTTGGTTTGCAGCAATATGCTGTTGCGCGAAGTCTTATTGAGCTGGATGTCATATTGCGAAGCCAGCAGGTTCTTGAATTGGGTGCCGTCATATCCGGCGGTACCGCAGAGCAGGGTAAGGCGAGTTACATCCAGTGCGAACTCGTCCTCGCGCAGCGCCTTTACCGCCCTGGCCCAGTTGGCTCCGGGCGTCAAGTAATCCACAAAGCCGGAGTTGCGGAACTGCGAGGGGACCATTTCGTCGGCCCCGAGGATGTGAAAGTACCTGGAAATCAGTGGATGAGAATTGACCTCGCGGCGCAAGTCGAGGGCCAGCTGGATCGCGCGGTTGACAAGTTCATAGCCTTCCAGTTCCATCTGACGGCGGGCAACATCGAGAGAGGCAATAATTTGCAGGTTGGGTGAAGTGGATGCATGGGTAAACACGGCTTCGTGAAACTGTTCTTCGACAGTGTGATAATCCTGGTCTTTCACCAGTACCATCGAACCCTGGCGCAATGACGACATCGATTTGTGCGTGGAATTCGTCTGGTAAACGCGGAGGCGTACCTTATCAGGGTTGGCCAGCAGCCGCGTGTCCAGCAGGCTCTGATCCTCAGGATTCAGATCACTGCCGAGCTTCTTTGCCTGTTCGGCATAGGCAGCGCGATAAGCCGGGTCTTTGAACTTGCGTTCCAGAGCCGCTGCGGCCCCCATGGCTGTGCGCCGGCGATAGAAAGGACTCCAGCGAGCAAAGCCAAACCACGCTTCATCCCACAGGAATATGAGATCCGGCTTGATGGCAAGGCACTCCTCCATCACCCGCTCAACGTTATAAATCTGGCCATCGAATGTGCAATTGGTGAGAACCAGCATTTTCGCGCGGTCGAGCTTCCCTTCCGCCTTCAGGTCAAGCAATGCCTTCTTGATGGCGCGTAGAGGAACGGCGCCATACATGGAGTACTTGGTCAGCGGGTAAGC
>DATDNH010000317.1:0-2758 GCA_036518395.1 Candidatus Angelobacter sp.
TCGCGACGCCGTGCGCGCAGGAACCGATTCCCTTGAGCATGCCACTGATATGGACGACGCAACGATCGCTGAAATGGCGAAGCGCGGCACGTTTTACGTCCCGACGATTGATCACAACCGCTATTACCTGGACAACTGGCAGAAGATTGGCTACGCGGATGGTTTTCAGGAGAAGACCAAGGCGTTCATCGAGCGCAATCTGGAGACGGCCCGCAGGGCGCACAAGGCGGGCGTGAAATTCGCCATGGGCTCGGATGCAATTTACACGATGTTTGGTGAGAACACGCGGGAGCTTGGCTGGTTCGTGAAGGCCGGAATGACACCGGAGCAGGCGTTGCGCACCGCCACCACCAATGCCGCGGAACTGCTGGGCAAAGAAAAAGAGCTCGGCGCCGTCGCTCCCGGCTACTTTGCCGACCTGGTCGCCGTCGAAGGCGATCCGCTCACCGACATCAACGTGGCCATCAACAATGTGCGTTGGGTGATGAAAGCCGGCGCCGTGGTCAAGGTGTTTCGCTGAGCTAGCCGTTTTCGACCCGCGCCTTGATATCCGAATACGCCGCCTCGATGAGCCTGCTGAGCGCTGCGGCGTTGGTGGACGTTCCCGGTGTCAGCTTCACGTGGCGCATGAACTTGCCGTTACCTTGCAACAAGCGCGCCGGATCCGGCAGCGCCGCGCCGTGAAAGAATCCCACGTTGACGTGCGAAGTGAAAACGTTGACGTAACCGAAGGGCGCATCCCCCAAACACGCATTCGGGCAGCCGTCATGAAAAACCTCGCGGACTTCGTCCCCACATTTTCGCATCACTTCAAACCACTGATGCGCAATGGCTCCCAATTCGCCCGCATGCTTTTTCATCCACGCATCGATGGCGGGATCCCGCTCGAGCGCGCCGTTGAATCGGAGCAATTCCGCTCTCATCGTCGCTCTACTTTCTGCTTTCGAGATCTGTGTTTAGGTAACACACTTGCCCTCCCTCCAGCAAGAACTCCTCGCACGCCATTGCAGCTTTGGAGACCACGCCAGGATCAGGCAGGTTGCTGCATGCTCGCGCGTGCCATTATGGGGTGAGGGAATTAGCAGAATGAAACTCGGTCGCACATTGCCGATTCTGGTTTACCTTCTGCCTGCGATTCCGTGGGCCTTCCTGAAGTGGTTCCCAACCGTTCAACAAGATAAATACATGGGCTGGCTACTCTTTCCAAACCTGGGACCTTTCGTGGTGGCAATCGTGGTTCTTCCGGCGTTGTTCCTTCTGCGTTCGCGGCTCACGCGCGGCAAGGCCGGAGGAACCGAATCACCGCGGCCAGCACCACGGGGTATTCTGATTGTCTTCGGTATTCTTCTCGGAACCTTAGTTTCCGTCGCCTGGTGGCGTTTGTTTGACCAGCTGACGCTTGCTTCCGGGGATCAGGATTTCATTTTTGGCCGAAAACCATATGGCTCTGGCTACTATCCGGGAACGCTGAGCAGCAGAATCGAATTTGCACGCAGCTTCGTCATTTCTGGCGTTGCCTATTTTGGCATTCTAGGCGGCGAGCTGGCCGCACGGTGGTCTCCGCAACAGCGCGTTTTCGAATGGCGGCCAGGCAAACGTTCGGAATTGATCTTGGATTTATGGGTTCTGTGGGTGGTTCTCTATAGCATCCCGATCATGATGCTCAGCCTCGGTTACCTACTCGCTGCCCCGCAACTGGCAACGGCACTCGTTTGCATCTTGCTGTGTTTTCCGCTCACGCGCCGCGCGCCAGCGAGCCGAGCCGGCGCCATTCGCGATTCGATTATTGCTGGCCTTTTTGTCACTTTGCTTGCGTGTGTGCTGCTTTTGCCGGGTGGCTTCCTGGCGCTTTTACCACTCCGGTTCATCTCGATAGGCTTTGTGTGGGGATGGATTTCAGGAGAATTGCTCTGGCACTTCTTCCAACTTCCGCAGGCTACCGCATTTGCGAAGTAGCCCCTAGCACACGAACGATGCTCCTGAAATCAGCTCTCCATCTGTCGCAAGGCCTGCTCAATGCGCCGGTCGGGGATGAGCCAGAGAACCGCGACGACGACGTAGATCGCCTGTGCCGCCCAGGAAGAATAAAGACTGCTGACTATCCCGGTCACATACAACACCGGCGAGAGCTTTCCCTTCCAATCCCTTCCAATCGCCTTGCGGAGCACCGAGCTTGGTCCCTGGGAAGCGATGATCGCCTGTTGCAGGATGAAATAGGCAATGCCCGCCATCAACAAAACGCAGCCGTAGAGCGCCGTGGGCGGAAGCGCAAAGTGATTCTGGCCCAACCAACCCGTGGCAAACGGAAAAAGGGACAGCCAGAACAGCAAGTGCAGATTCGCCCATAGAATCGACCCCGTGACGCGAGTCGTGGCATGCAACATGTGATGGTGATTGTTCCAGTAGATCCCCACATACAGGAAGCTCAGCACATAGCTGAGGAAAACCGGAAGCAGCGGACGCAACACCGCAGCGCTTTCGCCCTGTGGCACCTTCATTTCCAGCACCATGATGGTGATGATGATCGCGAACACGCCGTCGCTGAAAGCTTCAAGGCGCCCCTTGCCCATGCCCGACATACTACAAGAGCCCGACCGCGAATTGTTATTCGCCGCCACCTTCACTGGATGCGTCAACGCGAATGACTATACCCGGCTCAAGCGATTTGAAGAGGTCGAGGCAAAGGGATGCTAGCGGCAATAGGTCCTTGAGACGATTCGACTTTGCGCGAAGTATGATAATCGCTAACTTTCGAGTG
>DATDNH010000318.1:0-19294 GCA_036518395.1 Candidatus Angelobacter sp.
CTTGCAAGTGATCTCTATGTACTTGAGTACCCAATGAAAACATGAACGCAGGCAGTCCAAAACTGCGCGGCGAAGACGCTAAGTTATCGCGAATATAATCGCTCTATGCCGTCTTCCCTCCCCGCCAGCGCAACGAATCATGCGGCTCAAGGTCTTCAGCCGCAACAGCTGGTGACGATTTCGAGCGGAGTTTCTCGCAGGACAAGGATGACAGTCCTGCTGCCGCTGGCGCTGGTGTTTGCGTTCGCGACCGTAACCTACACGGCCATCTGGATGTACTACATTCATATTCGCCAGCGGGTGGAACTAGGTTTTGTGAGCCAGGCTGGTCCTTCCAAAACCGATCTGGAGATCACTGAAATTCAGAAAGACAGTCCAGCCGAGGGGGCCGGCTTGAGACTCCATGATCACATTCTGGCCGTCAATGGAAAGAAGCTTGCTCCTCAGGACATTGCAGATCTTTCAGTGGCTCCGGAATGGACGCATGCGCGGCCAGGTGACACCGTGGTTTTGACCGTTCAAAGGCCGGGAGTGGCTGCGCCTCTTATCTTACAGGCGCAGTTCAGGGCGTTCGGACCTGAAAGATCTTTAGTTCGCCGCATCGCAGAACAAATTATGTCCGTCTATCCAATTTTCTTTCTGGTCGTCGGACTTGCGGTGCTGTTTGTGAGATTGGACCACCAGAACGCGTGGCTGCTGGCGCTGCTGTTCGCGGCATTTATCGCCGCCTCTGATCAGCCAAAATCCTTTGCCGCGTTGCCAGCAGACTGGCACGCATTCACACTTGCTTATCGTGCAATCTTTTTGTCGTTGATCGCTCCCTTGTTCTATTTTTTCTTTGCCGTTTTTCCGGTCTGTTCCGGGATCAACCGGCGCTTCCCGAGTCTGAAGTGGGTTTTGACTCTACTGGGAATTTCTTTTGCCATTGCGGGGTTCAAAACGGGTAAGCCTCAACCCTGGCCGATCATGAATACAGTCATGGGGGCCAGGTTCGCCGAATGGACTGTGCTGAGTTTCCTGTACAGCACAATTTTTATCGGGCTTACTTCACTGGCTTTGAATGTGATGCAAGCGCCGTCGGCTGACGCCCGGCGGAAGTTGAAGATCGTGCTCTGGGGCACGGCTGTGGGCGTCTTGCCAGTGGTTGTGGTACACGCATCCATGGACTTCTTCCATTGGCCCGTGCCGTTCTGGTTGGACTTTTCTACAGTCGTTCTGCTCTGGGTCTTTCCTTTGTCTTTTGCCTATGCCGTAGTCAAACATCGCGTGCTGGAAATTCCCGTCTTGCTCAAACGGAGCGCTCGCTACTTGTTTGTAAGGCGGGGACTGGTGGTCTTCATCGTCGCGCTTGCTGCCTGTTTGATTGCGCTGTTCACGGTGGCATTCTCGCTTTTCTTCCCTATTGGATCCAAGGCCGCGATGGCGACAGGAGTCATTTTCGGAATTGCCCTCGCTTCAGTCTCTACACCCGGCCTGAGGCGAGTCACGAATCGTATTGACCGCGCCTTCTTTCGCGGGGCTTACGATGCGCGCATCATTCTTCAGGAATTGGCGCAGAAAGCGCCGCGTTTCAACACGCGCAGAGATCTTGCCAACGAACTGGCGCGGCGAGTGGATGAAGCGCTGCATCCTACATGGCTCGCAGTTTATGTGGAGTCGGCGCCGGATTTTCTGGAAGCCGAAGGAGAAAAGCTCCCGGCGCCGCTCAAACGGATTCGCAGGGATTCTCCTCTGCTCGAATCGCTGGACCGTTCCGGTGAACCGTGGGATTCCTACGTGCACCCTGACTCGGCTGCTGCTCTCTCGCAAATGTTTGCGCCGCTTCAGCCTGAATGTCTGGTAGCGTTTCCTGCGCGCTCCGGCGAAATGCTTGGCTTGCTGGTGCTGGGGAGCAGGCTTTCCGAAGAGCCATATTCGGGCGAAGACAAAATGCTGCTGCGTTCCGTGGCCAGCCAGGCAGGAGTCGCGCTGGAGAACCTGCGGCTGGCGGAAGACATTGCGGAGCGGCTGGAGGCGGAGAGAAATGCGCTGCGGGAAATGGACATTGCGCGCCAGGTGCAAAGCAAATTGTTCCCGCAAACGTTGCCGCAAATGAAAACGCTGGAGATTGCAGGAACCTGCTCTCAGGCAAAAGCTGTTGGCGGAGATTACTACGACTTCGTCGAGCTTGGTCCGGGGCGGCTGGGCCTGGTGCTGGCTGATGTTGCCGGTAAAGGAATTTCAGCGGCGTTGCTCATGGCAAATCTGCAGGCCAATCTCAGAAGCCAATACGGCCTGGCTCTGGAAGATCAGGGAAGGCTGCTGCAACGGGTGAATCGTCTGTTTTACGAAAACACCGAGCCCAATCACTACACCACGATGTTCTTCGGCTGCTACGACGATGAATCCAGGCGTCTGGCGTATGTCAATTGCGGGCACAATCCACCGCTGGTCCTCCGCCACGGCGGAGCGGTCGAACACCTGGGGGCCACTGCTACGGTGCTCGGCATGTTTCCCGAATGGGAATGCGAAGTGAACGAGGTGCAGCTCAGTCCCGGTGACATTCTGGCGCTGTATAGCGACGGTGTAACTGAGGCAATGAATGACCGAGATGAGGAGTTCGGCGAAATGAGGTTGCAACACGCGCTGAAGTCAGGACCTGACCTGAGTGCTTCCGATCTGCTCAGTCGAGTTTTGGGTGAAGTACGCACGTTCAGCGCGGGCAAGCAGTCTGACGATATAACTATTATTCTGGGACGAGCGAAGTAGCAGGCTTTTCGCACAGAAAATTGGCGCAGTTCAGAGAGGAGCCTGTCTCCTTTTTCAATAAATTCCTGGTTTTACGTTGCCGTGTTCGTCTGGGACGATGGCGGAGATCACATCAGCATTGTCTGCAAGCCAAGGCGGATAGCTACCCACTGCTACGGACTGGCCGCGAGATTGGTCAAGCGCTTCCGTCAGTTCTCCGTGCGATTCTCCCGCCGCCATGTGAAACCAGGAAGTCCCACCAGCAGTTCTTGGCACAGTCTCCACCATGAGGAACTCTACACCGTCCTGGATGTGATTCAGGCACTTGCCAATGAATTCGTCGTCAACTGTGCCACGGAGCGGAAGCTGCCGCCGCCTGAATGCCGTGACCCTAGCACGAGGAGGTAACTGAGATAGCCTCCGGGACAATGTCTCAAATGAGTGAAAAAACTCGAACGATTTTGTCCCCGCCGCATGGGAATAACAGATGAGCACCAGAATCTCTGGTTGGCTCTGGAGCCATTGCTCAACCATAGCTAAGAAATGGTTGTCGGTAGAAGATGTGTTATCCATGGCTCATCACTGCTTCGGAAAGGTCGCCTTTGCCAATGCGTTAAATCCGCCATGAAACCCTTGTCCTCTAAAAAACAAAATAGCTGGGATTGGACCGTCGAAGACACAAACAAAGAAATCACGCTGATTCACTTTCGTTCCCGTTTGGCACTCGATAACTAAAGGCTTTTGCTTCGACGTTCTCGATTTGCAAAAACTTGGCTACGACTTGACCTTTGTCAAATTGGCACTGCGGCGTAGCGTCGGCCCTCGCGGATATTAAGCATTTCGCAACGTCCGAGAATAGTAGTTCCACTTGACAGAATTCGGGATTCTGCATTTGTATGAGCACTCGAACTTCTGGTGCGCCTTCGAAATGCAAATCCATATTCTTTTTATCGACGAAATCAGGATTGTCCCAAGTAAGCCTCTTTATGAAACCATCGTGGAAGCCGTGTACTTGAGCTTCTAAGGACCGCCACTGTGATTCACTCTTAATCTCTTTCCAAGTGCTGGAGTTCATTTCTATTTCCCTTTTGTGAAAACGACGAATATCCGACCTTACTGTCCTAGAATGGGTTGTGAGGACTGCGAATACCACCTCCGGGAGCTTGCCGCGGATTTATCGGGCTATAAGTAAACTCATGATAACCCTCTCCATGGCGCACCCCCTGGCCAATGTCGAATTGCCTCAGGCGGTCGCCGAATTCATCGTATATCGTGTATTGTACTGGATTCCCGGCTTCATCCAGTTTTTCGTATATTGCATAAGGTGAACTCTGACCCGGGGCGGTTCGCATTCTGTTGTCGTAATACTCCTGCGGCAGAAAGTTTTGCGATTCCGCTCCAGCGAGTCCATCAGCAGCGCGCGTCATCAGGCCGCCCCCACCAAAAACAATAAGCCCATTCATCGTGTTGTCAGAGATGGCTCCTGGCATAAGGCCCACAACCTGGCCATAGCCGTTGCAAAGCAAATCTGCAGAACCAGGAATATGCGTAAATCCATACGAGTAGCAGGTTCGGATGTCGTTTAATTTTGTTTTATTATGGCCGATAAAGACCTCATACCAATAGTAACCCCACCAATCGAACGTATCGCCCCGGCTGGAGTGCGGCTTCGGCAGCATGATGGATCCTTTTCCCATGCCTGATGGGTCAGTGATATTCGTAGGATTGTTGTCGACATAAACATAGAAGTTCACGCCTTGGCCAAATCCCAGAGGATCTTCGCTAATGAATCGGTGTAATACCGGGCTGTAATATCTCGCTCGGTAGTAGTACAATCCGTTTCCTTCATTCTCGCGGCCGGTGTATTGAAACTCATTCCCGTTAGCGGTTCCAGCTACGGAGGTGTTGCCGAAAGGATCGTACGTGTACGAGGTTTGCACGTTGCCGCTGGTGTCCGTGAGCGCAATCATACTGCCCAAAGCATCTTTCAAAGGCGCAAACGAACCACTGGAATCGGCACGAGTGAAGACCTCGTCAATCCCCCCGCTCAGTAGGTTCGCCGTAACTGAACTGCCCGAGAGTTCCTGCACGGCATTGCCGCCATTGTAAAGAAAAGAAGTCCCAGCAGAATTCTTGGTCCTCCGTCCAAACGCGTCGTATTGGAGAGCAACATTGTTCAGCGTGGCAACTTGGCTTCGCGCATTCCACGTGAAGGTGTTGATCCCATCACTGAGCATGTTCCCGTTGGCATCGAAGGAAATCGCAGTGCCATTCCAGTTCGTGAGCTCGTTTGCCGTATCGTAAGTGGCAGAACTCACTTGGGCTGGCAGTCCGGTGCGGGCAAAGGCGCCGCCGACCTGGATGCGACACCCAAGCGAGTCATAGGCGTAGGTCAAATTCCCGAGAGTATTGCTCCCCAACTGGTACGTGATCCCGGTGAGCTGCGAGGCGTTGTCATAGGTATAGTTCATAACAACATTGTTGGATAGTGTCACGGAGGCGCGACGATTGGCGACGTCATAGACAATGGTAGTGGTGGATGTTCCCTGAGTGATCTGCGTGAGACGGTTGGCGTTGTCGTAAGTGTAGGAGACAGCGGGCTGGCCCGCCACCTGCATACTGGTTAGCCGGCCTGCATTGTCGTAGCCATAGGTAATAGAGCCCTGGGGCGTGGTCTCGCTGGTCAGGCGATCAAGATTGTCGTAGGTGCGGGTGATTGTGCCAGCGACGCTGTCCACCGCCTGCGTCATCCGGCTTCCGGCATCATAGGTGTAGCTGATAGTGCTGTCGTAGGTGGTATTGCCGCCGTTCACCACGGTGTTGAAGCCGACGAATTTCAGCCGATTCAGTGGATCGTAGGTGAATGTAGTTACCTGGCCTTTGCGATCCGTGGCGCTGACTATGTTCCCGTTCAGGTCGTAGGTGTAGCTCTCCTGTCGCAGCAGCGGATCAAGCCGCGTCTGCACGCGGTCCATGCTGTCATAGGTATAAGTAGTGGCGTTATTGCGCGCATCCGTGAGACTCAGCAGGTTGCCGTTGCCATCGTAGGAGAACGTTGTGTTGTTTCCCCGCGCGTCAGTCACCTGGGTGGGCAGGTTCAAGGGATTGTACTGATAGGCGACGGTGTTGCCCAGCGCGTCAGACGAGGAAACGATTCGCCCCGCAGAATCGTAAACACTGGTGCTCGCGTTGCCGAGCGGGTCTGTGACGCCCACCAGATCGCCACCAAAGTACCCGAACTGCGTCGTGTTGTTCAGCGCGTCTATGACCGAGGCGGTTTGTCCGACGCCGTTATAGCCGAAGTGGTCTGGTGATTGAGCGCATCGGTGGCCGTTGTCATGTTTCCGCTGGCATCGTAGCTGAAACTGGTGGTGTGCCCCAGTGGGTCGGTCACGCTGCTCAACGCAACGAACGGACCGTTGTAGGCCATAGTGGTGGTTACAGCGTTGGGAGTGCCGTCCAGCCGAGTCACGCGGGTTGTGTGGCCCCATGCATCGTAATCAAAGCTGGTGACGCGTCCCAAAGCGTCCGTAACCGACTTCAACAAATTATCCGAGTAGTAGCTGTAGGTCGCAGTTTGCTGTTCGGGCTGGCCCACCGCGTGAGTGTCACTGGTCATATACCCGGTCGCCCCGAATTGGACGCGGCGCACGTAGCCTCGAGGATCAGTGACATCCACCTGCGCCACCAGCGGCAGGTAACCTTCTGCACAGGCTGACGAATAACGGTTGAAGCTGTTGATGTTGTTTTCCATCCAGCAGCCGCTGGCTACGAACATGCTGCCGTTGGTCACTACCTGTCCGCCAAAACGTAATTGACTGGACGGTGTTGCCACTCGACGTCCAGCTGTACAGATAAGTGCCACCGTCGGCATTGGTTTGCTGGCTTACTCGCCCGCTGGAGTCATATTGATTGGTCAGGTAGACGATGCCGCGAGCATCCTTGATAGTCAGCATCCGGTTCTGGTCGTCGTAGGTGTAGGTGGTTATTCCGCTATTAACATCGGTTACGGTCGACAGCCTGCCGGCGCCATCGTAGGTATAAGTTACAGTGCGGCCGGCGTTGTCCTGGGCCTGGGTAACACGGCCCTGCGAGTCCCGGGTTAGGCTGATGTAGCGGCCATTGGGGGAGGTGATCTTCGTCAGATAGCAGGTAGAAGGCGCACGATCGAGGCGGACCTGATTGCCATAGCGGTCTTTGATTCCCACCAGCGCCTCACAGTATGCGCTGGTGGCGCCGTCGCTCTCAGGAAAGGAGAGCACTGTGCCGTCGACGAGGGTGAGCGACCACTTTCCCGGCGCGATTCCTGTCCAGCTAATTTTCGCGCCATAGAAAGCATCGTGAGCGGTTGCGTGCACATAGACCGCGTCACCGTAACTGGTGCCAGACGAAATGCGGTCGAAACGTACCCGGCCGCCATCTGCCAGCACTAACTCCTGATAGGTATAGGGCGCTTTGTCGCCTATGGTGAAAATGTCGTAATTGTCGGTCGCGCCGATGCCGAAGGAGCGGACGACGCTGTCATTGCTGCGGTAGGTGCGGCTGAAGTTGATAGGAATGGTATCGGGAAGAACCAGATCAGTTTTTTCATAGGTGAAGTCGCCAGTGTTCAGGCTTACAGGGTCACCGGCCTTCGGACACAGCAGCCCTCCCAGGTTTCTCCAACTGGCCAGACATGCCTGCTTACCGGCCCCAGTGCTTCCCACCATGGCGCCTGTAAATTCGTAAATGAGAACGCCCGGATCAGGAAGTATGTTGCGAGCATCGGCGCTGACTTTGCCGTGGCCATAGACGAACCAGCCTTTTACATCAGCATCGTAGTTCCAGAAATCAAATGGCGTGCCCGGCTTGTAATTGAAGCCATTGGGATAGATCAAACGTGCGCCGGGGCCTTTAATGTATGCGCCACCCGGTTGAATGGTGAAATAAATGGGCACCTGGACCCCGGCAGGCAGCGGGAATGGCGGCCTGTCCACGGGAATAGGAGTGATGCCGATTTGGCGGACGACTTTCCCGAAACGGTCCGTGATCACGGTGCCGGCCGCTCCCGAAAAGTTCCAGAACGGGGCCCGAACAGCAGCTTACGAGTTAAAGAAGTGGCGAGAGGAAAGTGTTGGAGAGAATTTCCCCTGGACTATCTGTTGACATTCACAACAACCGACCAAAGGACTTGGGTGACGAAAAAAATTGGTTAGACAATACGACCGTCTGCGTTTGAGGTCAAGTAAAAAATTGCAAATGCGATGTGAAAATCTGCAAAGTTATTTCGGCAATTGCGCGAGTTGCAAGATTAAAATTTTCTTATTTTCGGACAAATTGCGGGCCAGAAAACGGAATCAGAATGAACACCAAGAATAGGTTACTGGCAAAAGGTGAGAGAGCACTTCAAGAATTCTGCGCGGCTCTACTTAAATGGAACACGGATTCGCGTGGCAGACATGAATCAAGCGAGCGGCAAAGAGATAGGTTGTAAGAACAGTGTGAGTCCGCGGCACAAGGTCCCTCTGCTTCTCCACTGGCGTGGAGAAGCTTCGGGATGACGGACTGCTGTGAGCCGGCAGCCCCTACTGAATATCAAACTGCTCAGGATGCAGCAGCGGATCGGATTTCACCAGGATCGTCCGCTTGGTGAGTTCCTCCATCTCCTGGAGCCAGCGCGCGCCGTTTGACTTGAGCGCCTTGCCCACCTCGGGATTCACGCGCAGCATGATGTCGTGATCGAAGTGCCGCGCCATCTTGCGCATCTCCACATAGATCTCATTGCAAACGGTGCTGACAGACTTGATCATTCCCGTTCCGGTACAGATGGGGCACTGCTGGCCCAGGGTGCGCTCCAGCGACTGCTTGACTCGCTTGCGCGTGATGGCTACCAGCCCAAAGTCGTTGAACTGAAGCACCTTGGAGGGCGCGCGGTCAGCCTTGAGGGCCTCTTCCAGCGCCTGCATCACGCGCTGGCGATTCTTGCGCTCATCCATGTCGATGAAATCAATCACAATGATGCCGCCCAGGTCGCGCAGCCGGATCTGCCGCACGATTTCCCTGATGGCGTCAATATTGGTCTTGACGATCGTGTCCTCCAGGCGCGCGGTCTTGCCGACATACTTTCCGGTATTGACGTCAATCGCCACCAGCGCCTCCGTCTGATTGATCACGATGTACCCGCCGCTCTTGAGCCACACTTTCGACTTGAGAGCCTTGTTGATCTCATCAGAAATATTGAACTGCTCGAACAGCGGAGTCTCTTTGGTATAGAGCTTCACGCGCTTGACCAGCGAAGGCTGAAAGCGGCTCACGAAGCGCAGAATACGCTCATACTCCTGCTCGCTATCCACCATGATCGATGAAAAGCTGACCGTAACCTGGTCACGCAGAATGCGTTCTACCAGATTCAGATCGTGATAGATCAGTGCCGGAGCCTTGGATTTTTCTGCCCGGCCGCGAATTTCGTTCCACAGGTTGATGAGGAAACGAATGTCGGCGCGCAGGTCTTCTTCATTCGCGCCCGCTGCGGCTGTACGGACGATGAAACCGCCATGGGCTTCGCCACGTTCGCTCAGAACGATCCGCTTCAGCCGATGCCGTTCCTCTTCCGAAGCAATCTTGCGTGACACGCCCGTGTGGTGGACCGTCGGCATGTAGACCAGGAACCTGCCCGGCAGAGCAATGTGACTGGTAATGCGTGCGCCCTTTTTGGCAATAGGTTCCTTGGCAATCTGCACCAGGATTTCCTGGCCTTCCTTCAGCAGATCAGAGATGGCAGGAAGCTGGCGCTGAACGTAGTGACGTGGACGTCCGCGCATGCGTCTGCCAAACCTGCGAGTCCGGCGTTCTGGAGTCCTCTCTGTGCGCTGCTGATATCCGGCAGTGCCGGCGGCAGCCCGCAGCTCGGCGCGACCCTGCTCCGGGCCTTCCGTTTCCGCTACTTCACCGTGCTCTTCATGCTCGCCTGCTTCCATCTCTTCGGCTTGTGCTTGCAGGCTTTCAATTGCAGAACCGTTGCCGTATTCGTCCTCATCATCCTCTTCTTCGCCGGCAAGTCCCTCAGCTTCGTACTGTCCTGTGGCATGTTCGTTCACGTGGGCATCGCGCACAGCCTCAGTGAGTTCCCTGCCCAGCGGGACCATCTGGTCATCCAGAGGCGCGAGTTCCTCCTCTTCCAGTTCGTCATAATCGGCCAGGTCAAGATGCTCCTCATCCAGGTCGGGCATCTCAGTCTCTTCTTCCTCAATCTCTTCTTCTTCAACTAATTCGCGGCCGGGCGCATCTGCGTACAGTGATTCACCACTCCGCGGCACTTCCTGGCTCGAATCCGTAAGTTCTTCCACTGATTGCGCCGCTTGTGCAGACTCTTCTTCTTCAGGAACTTCAACTGCTCCGCCCCCAAATATGCTGGCCACATTCATGCTGTCGAAGCGCTGTCGCTGCTCAGTTTCTTCTACGACGTGGTTCGCTTCCGTCTCGCGTCTTTCTATCTCAACTGATTCCGGTGTAGCCGCGACTGACAGCTCTGCATGCTGCTCTTGCGTCTGGACCTGTGTTTCTGCCGGCGTTTCAGGTTGCCTGCTCACGTGTGGTTCCTGAACTTGCGGCTCAACCTCCACCGGTATAGGCGCGGCAGCAGCGGAGGCAGGAGCATTGCGATACTTCGCCAGCGACTCACCCGGAAGAACGTTGGAGTTGGCCGAAAACTGTTTTGAGTCGATCGAGTATTCCGTTGAAGGTCTCACGGTGGGTTGAGGCACAGGCGCTGTCTGCGCTCGTGGAGGCGCCTGAACCGCAGCATGTGGCTGGTATTTGGAAATCGACTCACCCGGCAACACCAGTCCAGGCTGGACGGAAGGGGCCTCGGCCCGCTGATCATGCCCAGTTTGGGAACCGCGCTGTTCTGGCTGCTCGCGATCATCGCGTGTTCCGTGTTCCTGAAAGCGGTCACGCCCACGCCCGCCCCGGCGACGTCGTCCACGCCATCTGCGAGCACCTTCGCGGTCAACCTCTTCTGTGTCGCGCTCCTCAACACTCGCTTCCGCGGGCGCATGCCCATTGCCTTCAACCTGGTCTGCCGCGGGAAAAACTTCCTGCGCTTCGATTGGTTCCTGCTCGGCTTCCGTTCGCGCCTCTGGAATCTCAACTACGGCAGGCGTCCGAGCTACAACTTGCTCCAAAACGTCTGCGTCTTCATCCTCTTCCAGCAGGAAATCAGAAACGTACAGGAAGGCGTCGCGCTCGAGCCCGATGTTCACAAACGCGGACTGCATTCCTGGAAGCACGCGGGTTACGCGGCCCTTGTAAATGGAGCCGGCAAGCGTGTATTCATTTTCACGCTCGAAATAAACTTCTGCTAACTGATCGTCTTCGACAACCGCAACCTTGGTCTCATGCGGTGTGGAAGAGACAAATAATTCTTTTGCCATGGATTTCTCCGGTTTTGACCGGCCAGGAGATGGAGGAAAGATTCAGAGCATCAGCCGGAATACACTGCGGCGCTGATCTCTGGTGCGGAGATATTCAATCTGGGTTTTATGCAGAAAAATAGGCTGGCCTCATGGACGATTCCCCCGCCAGAGGCTTCTGGAATCTGCGTATCACTTTTTTGAAAAATCTTTGCACCTTCGCATGACCGGGTTTGTGGCCACTCAGCAGGGGCCTCAGACGCTTTTCGACGCGTGCTGAGCAGAGTTGCGGGGCCGTTACCCGCCCGGAAATGCTCTCTCTGAATACTTCTCCGGCGATCTCCTTGATGGCCGGCTGCCCTTTTAACCGTCAGGGCGAACGTTAATCTTTTTAAACTGCGCTGTTCTAAAACGCCGCTCAATTCACGAAACGGCGCATGCGAATGTTCATTACGATTCCCAGCGCGAGAAACGTAAACAACAATGACGAGCCACCATAGCTCATCAACGGTAATGGAATTCCGGTGACCGGCATATATCCGACCACCATGCCGGCGTTCACCAGGATGTGGAACAGCAACACGGCCACCACACCCATCACCAGAAAACCTCCAGCGCGATCCGGCGCTGTCTGGGCATTCTGGATCAATCGCACCAGCACCATAAAGTATAGCAGTAGTAAGGTGATCGCACCCACAAAACCGTGCTCCTCTGCCCATGCCGCCAGAATAAAATCGGTGTGCTGCTCGGGCAAAAACTGGCCCTGAGTCTGTGTTCCCTTGCGAATTCCCTTGCCCCAGATGCCTCCTGACCCTACCGCAATCTTGGATTGCTCAAGTTGATACCCCTTCTTTTGCGAATCAGCATCCGGGTGAAGAAAGGTGGTCAGACGTTCTTTCTGGTAAGGTTTGAGGCCTTTGACCCAGACCGCCGGCATGAGCACTCCCGCCACAATCAGGATCACAGCAGCATGGCGAAACTGAATACCACCCAGAAACAAAGCCATAATGGCGACTGGAATATATGTGAGAGCTGTCCCCAAATCAGGTTGCTTGAGAACCAGGGCCATGGGGAGGGCGGCTATCAATCCTGCCTTGACGATGTCTGATAGCGATGCCCGTTCGTGCACTTCGCTGAAGTACTTGGCCAGAGCGATGATCAGGACGAGCTTGACCCATTCCGAAGGCTGGAAATGCTGACCTCCGGGCAACTGCACCCAGCGCTTTGCGCCGAGGTATGTCTTGCCGAAAATAGTGACCGCCAACAATGACAGGATGGCGGCGCCATACAGCCAATGAGAGTTTTCGACCAGTACCTGATAATTGACCATGCTCATGAGAAACATGACCAATAAACCGCCGAGAACCCAGTAGACTTGCTTGATGTGTGCGCCGGCAAACTTGGTGCCGTAGGTGGTGGAATAAACTTCAATTACACTGCACGCGCAGATGATCAGAACAAATGTGAGCAGGACCCAGTCAAAATCCCGAAACGAAATCATCCGGCGCATTACTGGCCACCCGGAAGTATGGTTGCAAGTGAGCGCGAGGAACGTCTGAGATCAGAACTCCGCGATTTGTCCATCTTCAGCAATAGGGTTCCGCCCTGGAGCTGATCTTCCACAGAATTACTGGCTTCGGCAGACTCACCTTCATGATCGTTGGAAACAGTATTGTTCCAGACAGCGGCCAGGGGCACTGAACCGGGATCGGACTTATCGCTGAACAGCATGGGATTGTTGTGGACCCGTCGCTGTTTCTCTACAAAAGCCTTGATGACCTTGGAAGCAAGCTGAGCGGCGATCGGTCCGTGCTCACCCTGCTCAATCAGCAACGCCACAACGATTTCCGGATTGCGGCGAGGAGTGACGCCGACGAACCATCCATTGTCCTTGAAAATGCTGCTGGCGCCCGCTTTGCTCTTGCGGAAAGCGTTGCTCACAACCTGCGCGCTGCCGGTTTTCCCGGCAAAGTCCACGCCTTGCAAGTGCGCCGCGGCAGCCGTCCCTATCGGGTTTACTACCCCGGCCATGGCGTCTGTAATGGTGATCCAGTTCTGAGGATCGATGGGAAGGTGCGTCACCGCAGGCATATCTTCCGCCGATGCATTCTTGTAGCCTTCCGGCAGTTGATCGCTTGCGACCACGTGCGGACGAAACATTGTTCCGCCAGTCGTGATTGCTGCAATGGCATGCGCCAACTGGATCGGAGTGACTGCCACCGCGCCCTGCCCGATTCCCACAGAAATCACTTCACCGGCATACCATTTCTGGCGGAACGTCCTGATCTTCCATTCTTCTGACGGCATCACGCCCGTAACTTCATTGGGCAGATCGATGCCGGTCTTCTTTCCCAAACCCAGCATCATGGCCCATTTGGCGATCTTCTCAATTCCCAGGCGCTCCGCCAGGGTGTAGAAGAATGTGTCACAAGATTGGTAAATGCCCTTGGAGATATCTACCGCACCATGGGCCTGGTGTCTGTCTGAAATCCAGCATTTGAAATAGCGGCCGTAGAACGTGCCGCCTCCGGGACAATTCACCTTCAGCTTCTGCGCAATGCCTTCCTGCAGACCGGCAACGGACATGATGATTTTGAAAGTCGATCCTGGCGCCAATTGCGCCTGTATGGCTTTGTTCATCAGCGGGTGCGCCGGATCATTGACCAGCTGATTCCATTCATTACGGGAGATGCGCACGGCAAAATCATTGGGATCAAAAATCGGGCGGCTTACCATCGCCAGAATCTCTCCAGTGCGCGGATCCATGGCCACGACAGCCCCGTTTCGTCCTTCAAGCGCCTGCTCTGCAGCGATTTGTATGTCGAGGTCGATCGTGAGCTTGAGCGTTTTTCCCACAACCGCGGGCTCTGTGCTCTGCTTGCCCACCTCTCTTCCCTTGCTGTCCACCAGGACGCGCCGCGATCCGTTCTTCCCCATGAGCAGATCGTTATACTGGGCCTCAATGCCGGACTGCCCGACGATATCTCCAGCCTCATACATGTCGTACTTGGGAGAATTCAGCATTTCCCCGCTGACCTCACCCACGTAACCGATCAGGTGGGCCATAAAACCATTCTTGGGATAAAGCCGGCGGTGTATTGGAAGAATCTCCAGCTCTGGAAACTCATCTTTGTGCGATTCGATAAAGGCGCGCTCATCCGGTGTGATGTCGTCCTTAATAATGATGGGCTGGAATGCGGGTTTGTGCGCCAATTGATATTTGCGCACCTTGTCGCGAATCTCTTCCGCCGGAATGTGCAAGCCCTCGCCTATCTTGTCGGAATCTGCGGAGAGATCGCGCATCTGGTCGCGCAGCAGTAGCGCGGAAAAAGATGGATAGTTATCGACGATGAGGCGGCCTTCGCGATCCAGTATCTTTCCCCGAGGCGCAAGGATGGGAACGCTGCGAACCCGGTTTTGTTCCGCCCGCTCCGTATATTCATCGCTCTTGCGGATTTGCAGGCTCCATAAACCGTACGACAACACCAGAAACACCAGCAGGGTGAAATACTGCACTGCGGTAAATTTAGTTTGCGGAAGTTTTTCGTTGCGACCGAGCATGACTGCCTGGAATGGATTGTGCCAGAGGAATCCTATTTAGAGTACAACATTTTTGCCTGATCGAAGCTAGGACAAAGGCCTGAACGGTTACGAAAGGACTTCCGGCTTTAAGAATTGCCTGTGCCGTTGCTGGTTGGTCTCCTGCGGCTGTCACCTGTCGCCTGTTCCCTAGTTGCGCAGCTTCAGCCTGTCCAGGGCCGCAAACAGCACCACGGCCAGCAAGCCATTTGCAACAGAGGCTACCAGCATGTGGCCCCAGTACCACGGTTCTCTCACGCCGACCAGCAGAAGATCAATCACTACGCGGATGATCTGATGCAGGAGATAGAAGCCCACAGTCATAAGAAAACGTGAGCCGGGGTTTTCAACGTCGATCCTGACGCCCAGAGACGACGCCAGAAATCCAATAATGGTCTTCGCTATGCCGTTCAATCCAATGTAGCGGTGGTCGAAGGCGTCCTGGACCGTGCCGATCAGCGCGCCGGTAATCAGGCCCGGAATGGGCCGCCTGCGGGCGACGGCAAAGTAAATGGTTACCAGCAGCGGGAGGTCAAAGACCATCAGGAAGCGCAAGCGGATGGGAAAAAATACCTGCACAAAGATGGCCAGCAACGGAATGCCGATGGAAACAGCCCAACTGAATTTGTGGACTTCTATTTCTTCGCGCGATGTGTAAGAAACAGCCACACTCATCGAGGAGGATTCTCCGTCGTGCTGGGCGGCTGAGGCTTAGTCACAGGCTTTTGGCTGTTTTGTTCTTCGGGCGGCGTGGCTACCGCCTTTTTCGGCGGAGCGGTTTCATCAGGCTTTGGCTGCGAGGTTTGCACTGATTTATTCGGCTTTGCTTTGGCTGTCTGATCGGTGGCCGTGCCTGGCTGAGTTGTTAGGCCTGTAGCAACCTTCTTCTTTTTATTGTCGTTCGCAGAGCCAGTCCCTGGGCCCGCCGTAGCGGGCTGCTGCTGATCACTCTTGGGCACACTGGGCAACCGCTGCGCCAGTATGTCCGCAGCTCGGACGTGGCCCTGATCTTCCGCTGTCGCCGGCGCCTGGTCCGCCATTTTCGTAACCACCAGAACTTCTTCTAAACGGTTGAGATCTGCGGCGGGTTTCACTTTTATGACCAGGAAGGCGCCGCTGTCGCGGTCCGGCGTAGCACTGGTTACTGTTCCCACCGGCAGACCTTTGGGGAATATCCGATCTCCGCCGCTGGAAATAATGTTTTCGCCAACCTCAACCTTCTCATCCGCCATCACGCCATCCACGTGCATTTCGCCCAGGCTGGCGCCCTTCAGTACCCCCTGCAATCGCGACTTCTCCAGAATCACGCCCGCGCCACTGTCGCGATCATTGATCAGCAACACCTGCGAACTCAGCGGCAGCGCTTCTTTTATTTTTCCCACGATGCCATCGGGCGTGATGACGGCCATGTCTGTCTTCATTCCGTCATGTGAACCTCTATCTATATAAACCACGCGCGACTGTTCGCTCCCGCTGGTGCCAATCACCTGGGCAGCCACGGTTTGCGAAATAAATTTTTCCCGAAAACCAAGCAGCACCTGCAACCGGCGCGCCTGCTCGGCATCCTGCCTCAAACGCACCTGCTCCATTCGCATGCGCTCGACTTCCGCCTGCAACTCCTGGTTCTGCTTGCGCACGCCGTGCAGATCGATCCAGTTATGCCACGCATTGCTGAAGAAATGTCCAGTGCCGACCACGGCTCGCTCGATAGGGGTAAAAGCGGTTACAGTCCAAACTCGGATCAGACGGGTGCCGGGAGAATTCGGGACACGGGGGTCGGCGGGACGCTTCACCTGGGTGGCGAGAGCGATGATTTGAATGAACAGCACCCCCATCAACACCAGCGGGTTCTTGTACCGGCCAAAAAAACTTTCCATGATGTTCCGCCAGTTTTGACTTTATCGTGCCGTCATCCCGAAACCTCACCACAAAATGAAGAGGTGGAGGAACCTTGTATTTCTGATGTCAAAGCTAGCAGCTACTAGCTAGCAGCTAGGAAGCTTCTATTCAATTGAAATCTTCCGCAAGAGTTTGAAGTCACTGAGCATTTTTCCCGTGCCCAGCACCACGCTGGCCAGCGGATCATCAGCAATCGAGACGGGCAGACCGGTCTCTTCGCGAATCCGCTTGTCCAGATTCTTCAACAGTGCGCCGCCGCCCGTCAGTACGATACCGCGGTCACTGATGTCCGCGCTCAGTTCCGGCGGTGTGCGCTCCAGGGCCACGCGAATCGCATTCATGATGGTGCTGATGCATTCGCTCAAGGCTTCGCGAATCTCGCTGTCGTCAATCGTGATCGTCTTGGGCACGCCTTCAATCAGGTTGCGGCCTTTGATTTCCATGGTGAGCGGCTTGTCCAGGGGATACGCGGAGCCGATTTCAATTTTGATCTGTTCTGCCGTCCGTTCGCCAATCAGCAGATTATATTTGCGCTTGAGGTAATTCATGATGGCTTCATCCATCTGATTGCCTGCCATGCGCACGGAACGCGAGTAAACAATGCCGCTCAGTGAAATCACCGCAATGTCGGTGGTGCCGCCGCCAATGTCCACTACCATGTTGCCGCTGGGCTCAGTGATCGGCAGGCCCGCGCCGATGGCGGCCACCATCGCCTGCTCCACCAGGTGCACTTCGCTGGCTTTGGCGCGATAGGCGGAATCCATCACCGCCCGCTTTTCCACCTGCGTGATTTCAGAAGGCACGCCAATCACGATCCGGGGATGCACCAGCATTTTGCGATTGTGCGCCTTCTGGATGAAGTAGTTCAGCATCTTCTCCGTGACTTTGAAGTCCGCAATCACTCCATCTTTCATGGGCTTGATGGCCACAATATTTCCCGGGGTGCGGCCCAGCATCTCTTTGGCCTCTTTGCCCACGGCCTCAACTTCTCCGGTGTTTTTATTGATGGCCACAATCGAAGGCTCATTCACCACAATGCCTTTGCCTTTGGCGTAGACCAGCGTGTTGGCCGTACCCAGGTCAATGGCGAGATCGCTGGAAAACATGCTGAAGAGTGAACGCAGATTGTGGATCCGCGAACTCTCCGACTTAAAACCGTTTGACGACATACCTTCTTCTTTCTTCTGTACTCGTGAGAGACCCTGTTGCCCGGCGACACAATTCACCGGCGATTGAACCGCCTCAACTCCCTCTCAGCGGACCGACCCTGTGACCTGTACGGGAATGAACTTCTTAGTTTGAAACAAAAATCAGCCCACAGCAATAAGAGATTCTACTGGATTATCACCTTTTTCGTGATTGTATTGACTCCGCCTTTGGCATTTTGTGCCGTAACAGTAATCACGTTTTCTCCTGATGGCAGTGGGGCGGTGAAATGATGGAACGTGCCGTCTCCGGCAATCAGCGCTACTTCCTGCCCGTTCACCATGACCCGCGCGCTCGGCTCCGTTCTTCCCTTCACTTCAATCACATGCCCGTGCTGCGAAAATTCCTCCAGCGCCAGGCCGATGTTCACGCTGTCCACTCCCTTGGGAATCACTGTAAACCTGTTCTTTTCGCTCTCAATGGATTCCTTGCCATTCGGCCCGATGGATTGAACGGACCAGTAATAAGGGCCTTCGGGCAGATGCGTAAGCTGCACCTCTGTGCTTTCAACCACGGCCGGAGGAATCACGAGCGATGTGAAATAAGGATTTCTGGAGATTTTTATACGGTACTTCTGCACTCCGTCCACTGGAGCCCAGGAGAATTCCACCGGCTTTACGTCGCTGTCCACAAAAACAGGCATCATGTTCGGCGGCGAAATCAACGTGGGCGGACCAATTTCCCTGGTCTTGGACATCTGCGGCGCGTCAGCAGCGAACGTAACGCGTTCAAACGTTCCCAGCTTCACCGTTTCTCCATTGCGGGACACATCGGCAGCGCCTTTCTTCACCACGATTTCGTGATCATCTTTGCGCGGATCGTTCTGCACTTCGGCTGAGGTTTCCGCGCCCAGCGTGGCCGTGGCTCCGGCCACAATCACCTGCGACTTCGATCCCTGACCGAGTGTGGAGGTGGCCAGGTCAACGGTGCCGGTCGTAACCTCGACAGCCACCTTGGTCTGCTGTGCCGAGTTCATCGAGTTTTCCTGCACCACAATCAGCGAGTCGGGCTTGACCGTGTAGTTGGTTCCATCACCAAACACCACCTTGGCAATGCCCTGGGAGGACGTCTGGATCACATCACCTTTTTCCAGCCCAACGTTGTAATCGGCAGTGATCCACGAATTCGTGCTGATCTTTTTTACTCGCACCGTGCCGTCAATATTGGTGAAGTGCGCTTGTTGCGGTCCTGCCTCGCCTGTGGAAGCATTTGCGCTGGGGTTGTTCATCAGCCCTACCTTGGCCAAAAGCTTCTCCACAAATCGCTCCCCGCTGTCCACAATTTTGTTGGTGCGCTCCGGAAAGGCGAAATACATCACCAGCGCTATCAACGCGAACAGGCCGAATATAGACAGGAAAACGCTGCGGTAGGTGATGGTGATGTAGGAGATTTGAAAACCGGATTTTCGCGTTTGCGCCACTGCTTGTGAAGCGGAGTTGTGATACAGAGTACCACAACTTTTCCCTTTCAAAATTATGCTGACGGCGGTCGCT
>DATDNH010000319.1:0-28196 GCA_036518395.1 Candidatus Angelobacter sp.
GGATTCATCGCTCCGGAGGAGTTTCCGACCGCGAGCTACTGCCAGAAATGTCATGAGGAGGCGCACCGCCAGTGGCGCGAGTCGGCCCACGCCAATTCATTTCGCGCGCCTTTTTACCGCAAGAATGTTGATCTCCTGATCAACTCGAAAGGAATCGAGTTCACCCGCCATTGTGAAGGTTGCCATAATCCCATCGCCCTGTTTTCCGGGGCGTTGACCAGGAATTCACCCATTGACCGCCGGTTTGATGAAGATGGCATTACCTGCATGGTCTGCCATTCCATCCAGAAAATCCAGAACACCAGCGGCACGGGCAGCTATGTGATGGGCACCCCGGCGGTAATGCTGAATCCAGACGGAACCCCGGTGACGCGGCCGGTAACCTATGACGAGATCCTCTCCAATCCCAAGCTCCACAGCCGGGCGGTGATGCGGGATTTCTATCGCACTTCAGAATTTTGTTCCGTCTGCCACAAGGCTTATGTGCCCAAAATGCTGAACGAATATAAGTGGCTGCGTGCCTTTGCCGTATATGACGAGTGGCAGCAGTCCTCCTGGTCCAGGCAGTCGCCCCTTCCCTTCTACCAGAAGGATGCCGACTATCTCTGCCAGACCTGCCATATGCCGAAGGTTCCCGGCAACTCCGATTACGGCGCCAAGAACCAGCAACTTGCTTCGCATCGCTGGCCCGGAGCTAATACCGCGATACCTTTCTTTTATGGATATGGCGAGCAGATGAAAGTTACCGAGGCGTTTCTTAAGGATGCCCTGAACATTGATATCTTTGCCCTGAGCAAAATGGAAGCGGGCAAAGAAAAGTTGATCGCTCCACTGGACCGCTCCAAATTTACGCTTCTCGCTGGCGAGACGGTCACGGCTGAGGTGGTGATCCAGAACAAAAAAATCGGGCACAGCATGGTTCCCGAACAAAGAGACTTCTACGAAAGCTGGGTGCAGTTTACCGCAACTGACAACACTGGAAAGACGGTCTTTCAGAGCGGTTTCCTGAAGCCGGATGGTTTCCTCGAGGAGAACGCCCACACTTATACCAACCGGCTCGTCGGCAAGGATGGAAAACTGCTGGACCTGCACCAGGTGTGGCTCACCAAAGTTCGAGCTTACGACAACACGATTCCACCCGGTCAATCTGATCTGGTTCGCTTCAAATTCCGCATACCTCCCGGGGCAACGGGGCCAATTACTCTCACGGCTAAAGTCAATTACCGCAGGTTCCGCCGCGGTTTCACCAATTTCATTCTCGAGAAAAGCGTGGACTACCCAGTCATAGAAATGATGTCGAAATCCGTGCCGCTGCGGCTGGGACGCACGGAAGGAACCTGGCCGCCGCCGGACAAAGACCAGATGTTGCGCTGGAACAATTACGGCATCGCCCTGCTCCGCCAACAGCAGTACTGGAAGGCCGCGGATGCCTTCCACAAAGTGGTTGAAATTAATCCTGATTATGCTGACGGCTACATTAACCTGGCCATCGCAAGCTACTCGCGACTTTTCGATACCACCGTACAACCCGATGGTACGGGCAACATGGCCATCGCCAACATATCGTATGAAAAATACGAGCCGGCCCTCAAATATCTCGACCAGGCATTAGCCAAAAATCCAAAAAGCCTGCGGGCAGCCTATTATAAAGGTCATATTTACAGGCTCCAGAACCGGCTTGATGAAGCCGTGCAGTGCCTGGAGCCGGTAGTTGCAGCCTATCCGCGGTTCCGGCAGGCTCGGCAGGAGCTTGGATACGCTTATTTTCTGAAGAAACAGAATGCGCCCGCGCGCGCTCAGTTTGAAGCCTTGCAGGCAATCAATCCTGATGACTTGACCGCCCACTACTACCTTTCCATCATCTACGCGTCTTTAGGTATGAAACAGGAGGCGGCGCGCGAAGGGGCCATCTATTCCGAGCACAAGGATGATCCGGGAGCAGGACTCATGGCGCTGGATTTTCGTTACAAGCATCCCGATGTTAACCACGAGAGTGAGCCGTACCATGTGCATGACGGAAACGCACCCGCCCTTCCTGGAAAGCTTCCAGGGAAACCGCCAACAAAGTTTTCGGGAATCCTGTTTGGGGAACCAATACTACCCCCCAGCAAGTGATAGCCGCGCTTCATTCCGCTACTTAGATTACATTTGAAATTGCAGGAATCGATGTTCAAATTGAAAATAACCCGTGACGCTGTCCTGTGCCTTGCAGTTCTCTGGTTGTTGTTGTCACCGGCCATGGCGCAGAGCAGCGGGCGAACCGTTTCGCAGAATCAATCTGCCACCGGGTACGCAGAATTGGCGAACAATCCTGCTGCGCCCGTAAAAATTCTGGAGTTTTTTGATTACCAGTGTCCCTTTTGCGCCGCAACCATTCCGGCCCTGGAAGAAGCGCTGCGGAGTTACCCCGGAAAAATACAGTTTATTTTGAAGAACACCCCACTCGCTATTCATCCCGATTCCATGTTGGCCCATCAAGCGGCCCTAGCAGCAGGCGAGCAAGGGAAATTCTGGGAGATGCACGCGCTCCTTTTCCAGAACCAGAAAAAACTTAAGCTCGCAGATCTTTTGCAATATGCCCGCCAACTCAATCTCGATGTCGCGCGCTTTCAGGACCGTCTGCAGAGCGGTTATTACAAAGCAGCGGTGGAAGAGGACCGCGTGTTGGCAGAGGCGCTGGGTGTATTGGGTACACCCACATTTTTCATCAATGGCCACCGGCTGGAAGGGAGACAAACGGTTGAACGCTTCAAGCGCACGATTGACGTTGCCTTGAATCCCGCCAGCGTTCGTGCCGCCGCAAGCACGGCACAGCCTGTCGCTGCCGTGGGGGAATTGGACCTTTCTTATTCACCGGTGCGAGGCAAAAAAGACGCTCCGGTCACCATCATTGAATTCTCTGACATGCAGTGCCCTTTCTGCGCCCGTGTCAGCCCTACTTTACGAGAGCTGATGACGCAGTACCCGGACCAGATCCGATGGGTATTCAAGAACTTTCCCCTGAGTTTTCACCACGATTCAGAGCTGGCCCACAGGGCGGTGCTGGCTGCGGGCGAACAGGGGAAATTCTGGGAAATGCACGATCTCGTATTCGCAGATCAACCCAACATAAGACGCGAAGACTTGTTCCAGAAAGCACGCAGTCTGGATCTGGACATCGCCCGTTTTACCGCGGACCTTAATAGCGACAAACTGAAGCACAACGTGGAGGCTGACAGGGCAGAGGGAATCAGATTAGGCGTGTCCGGCACGCCGACATTTTTCGTCAATGGCAAGCGATATAGCGGAACCATGCCCCTGGTTCAGTTCCGCGGGATTGTGGACGATGCGCTGGCCTCGGCAGGAACGAACGCGGCTGCCACCGCCAATGCAGACAAGGCAGATGAAGTGACTATGGGTAACGCGAATGCGTCAGTCACACTGACCTGGTTTTCCGACCTGCAAAGTGATCTGACTCTAAGAGCCACTCTTCAGATTCGAGAGCTAATGAGAAGTCATCCTGGAAAAATCAAGGTCATCTTCCGTAACCGGCCGCTGGAAACCCACTCTGGGGCGATGAGACTGCACGAAGCCGCGCTGGCCGCCAATGCCCAGGGGAAGTTCTGGCAGATGCACGACCTGATTGTCGCTAATCCGCAAAGAGATGATAAAGAAACTCTCCTGTCATACGCTTCGCGGATCGGTCTTGACTTAAATCGTTTTCAGAAAGATCTGGAGAACGACAAATACCGGCTGGTAATTGAGCGCGACCTGGATGAGGCAAAGCGCCGCGCCGTGCAGGGAACACCCGTGTTGTTTATAAACTCGGTAAGAGTGGATGGACTTCAGTCGCAGAAAACCATTGAAGATATCCTTGCCAAAGAACTCACCGGTACCTTACGGGCGAACTCAGCTGATTTGGTGCATTAGAGACACTAAGGCCTTACCGCCATTGTGTCATATTCCGTTTTTCGTCTTCTTTGTGGCAAAATGCTGGTGCTACTCTCAGTATTCTTAATACATTTGGTGATCAATGCCGCGTAATCTCAGGCTTATCTGCGCTTTTCTTGTTTTGCTCTCGTTTTGTAATCCCGTTGTGGCTAACCCTCCGAGGTCGGCAGTCAGATCCTGGAGCGGATATCTGATTGACCTGGCCTGTGCTCGCGAACGCAAAGACGATGAGCCTGATCTGGGGCCGAAACATACAAAGAAATGTATGCAGATGCCGGCCTGTGACCGCAGTGGCTTTGGCTTGCTGACTGACGCGAATGATCTGCTGCCTTTCGATGAAAACGGAAACATCAGGGTTCGCGCCCTGCTCCAGCAGACAAATCAAACTGGCCACCTGCGCGTAGTGGTCCAAGGCACAAAAACAAACGACGTTCTTCAGGTCACGAAAATACAGTTGAAGAAAAGTTGAAGATCTGAGAATTCCGTTGAGAGGAATAGGACTTCCCCCCAGTTCAGGCTTGCTCGAGCAAGCCGGCCACCTCGAAGAATCTCCGCCAAACGGAAATTCAGAGACCTTGTGGTTTCCGGAAGCCGAGAGAGCACTTGTCGCTGCGGTCAGTGTAGCGCTACGGGTTAATCCAGCTATTCAACACCGAGCGCGATACATTGGTGTCAGGAAGAACGCCGTTCAAGCTCCACTGGATGATTTGCTGCTTGATCCCAAGAACTACCGGCGCGCCATGTAGTTTCAATTGTGTATAGGCGCTTTTGTCTGCGTCTGCATACCAGGTTGCCTGGGTCAAATCAGTATACTTAGACTGAATGCTCTTGAGGTCGTCCACGTTCCCGCCAACTATGATAACGGCATGTTGTTCTAAATTGGGATATTGCTCCCGCTTTAGCGCCTTCAGCAGGCTGTCACTGAACTGGCTCTTCGGCTGGACGTAGATGAGCACCCAGTTCCCTTTCGACGGCAAATCGGCGCTCTTCACGGTCGTGCCATCGCCGGCCGTCAGTTGAAAGGCAGGTAATGGCACGGGCTCCACGGCCACGGCCAGTGAAACCAGCAGTGAGAGCATTACAAGAATGATGACTCTGTGCCTATAAAGTTTTATCGTCATATACCAATCAGCTCCCTGGTTCATGGAATCCGGAAGTTTACCACCTCCGCCTTTTCAGCATCGGTCATGCCGGCAAGAGCGTTCGCATCCGTAAGGTTCACCAAACTGGTGGCCTGTGACTGCGTTCCCGAAAGATCTGACGGATCACGCTGCACGGCGAAGTGCATGATGATGGCCGTCTGCCCCGGTTGAATCGTGATGTTGTCCCAGCGATAAAAGATATTGTCGTTGTTGGGAATAAACTGGGTCGCAACCGGGACCGGCGGCGATGTTCCGCTAAAGACGTGGGCGAGGAGCGGATCGCAGCAGATGCCGCTCTGGTCCGTGACTGCATAGGTCGAGTTGGTTTGCGAAGGCGAAACTACGATCCGGGTTTCCGAATCAGATCCCAGATTACTGTTCACATTGACCGAGGTCGTAATGGGGGCCGTCCCCGCATTTGTCAGCACTTCAAGATAGCGGACGAAGCCGCCCGTATCCGGCGAATAGATCTTGCGGGTGACCTGCAGGTTATTGATGGTCACATAGCCGAGAGAAATCTGGCGGCGTGCAACGTCAAGAGTGCCCGCATTCAGACATGGGAATCGCCGGCCAAAGGAATCTCCGTTAACGTTCAGCAGGTAGGCGCCGTCATAGGCATCATTCAAATGTCGGTCTACGGTGCCGCCATCGAGCAATTCACCAGTGCAGTAGACGTCATAGCGGAAACCATCCGCGCCGTCCAGATTGAACGTCTGGAAGAACGGCACAAAGAACGTGTATGCGTTGCCCAGCACAACGTTCAAATTCAACGGCGAATTGGCTGTAAGCGCCGCCGTTGCAATGCCCGCGGAGTTCCGATCCGAGGGATCCACAGACCAGATCTGGATGTTGCCAACCTGAACAGGATTGAATTGATAATTGCCGAAGCTATCGGTGGAAGATTGCAGTTGGAAGCTGCCCATCGGCCCAAAACTATCCAGGTTGACCAGGCCTACAGTGGCAAAAGTAAGCGGGGTGGTGCCGTCTGACTTGAATACCGTGCCAAAGGCACTGCTGAGCTGAGGCATGGAGATATCCGCAGTTACGATTTGCCCATCCGCCGTAACCACGCCGCTTGTGGTGGAGAGAGTTCCGAACACCGCGGCCTGGACTGAGAACGGACCAAGCGCCACACGGTCGAACGTATAAATTCCCAGGTTATTAGTAGACGTGAAACGGTCGAAGCCGATGGCACTGCTGGAAAGCGCGACTTCAGCGAATGCTACTGGATTGCCGTTGCTGTCCTTTACCGTGCCGGTTACGGTGCCGCTCTTCAGAATCATGCTCAACACGACCGGCTGGTTCACATCCACAATGTTGACGGTGGCTGTGGCAGTAACGCCGAAATTCGGATCCTGAGCGCTCACACTAAAGGTACCCAAAGGCAGTCCGACCACGCCGAAATTGCCGTTGACATCAGTAGTGGGCAGGAACGTCTTCACATTTCCGTTGGCATCCGTGGTGGAAACAATGACGGTCGGGAAACTCACCACTGTGGCGTCAGAGTACGCCACGGTACCCTTGAGAACGGAAAGCGCCAGGGTGAAGTTGATGGTCACCACATCGCCGTTCGCAACAAAGTTACCTCTATCCTGCGCTGAGAGGCTCGGATTGAGGATCGACTGGGCGACCACATAGAAGCCTTGTGGTCCGACTTTAACGTTGTGGAACTTGTACGTGCCGTTCGCGTCTGTGCCGACGAATCCCAGTTGCTCTCCGCTGGCAACATCAAATAACGAAACTTCGGTGGCTGAGACCGGAGTCTGACCGTCGGCTGCGAATACGGTTCCCTGCACCGTGCCGGAAATTCCCGTGTTGATGGTGATATTGACAATGCCGCCAATATCAGTGGTTTGCACAGTGCCGCTGGCTTCGCCAACAAACCCGCTGCTGAAAGCTGCCACCGTGAAGGCGCCTACGGGAACGTTGGCAATGGCAACCTGACCCTGACTGTTGGTGAAGCCGCCAATACGCGACATGGAACCTGATTTCAGCACGATTTCAGCTCCCACCAGCGGCGTGTTGTCCGGTTGCAAGGCGGTGACATTCACCGTGGCGGTGTTCGGAACTGTGCCGCCACCGCCAATGAGATTGAAGTTGATGACGCGCGCCTTGTCAGCATCCGCCATGCCGGTGAACTCATCCGGGTCAGTCTGGTTTTCCAATGCCTGGATCTGGCTGTTCATGCCGGCAAGATCAGCGGGATCGCGTTGCACAGCGAAGCGCATGAGGATTACAGATTCGCCGGGCGGCACGGTGAAATTGTAGTCGTAAGAAACCGGGCTCTGTCCTTGCAGGAACTTCAAGTCTCCCGCGGTGACAGCCGCTCCGGGCCCGCCAAGCACATGGCCGAGCAACGGCCCGCAGCAATTATTCTGTGATCCTGTGATCGCGTAAGTATTACTCGTGGTTGCCGGATCAGTGACGATCGTAGAATTGCCGAAAGCTCCAAGGAAGCTCTGAATAAAGGTTGTCGCCGGTATAGCTTCCTGAGTTGGGTTGCTGATCACGTCCAGATAGCGCGCAAAGCCACCACCCGTAGGCGAGAAGATCTTGCGCGTGACGACCAATCCGCCGAGACCGGCCGGGCCCATTACCATCTCGCGCCCGTTGAGATCAACCTGCGCTCCACTGACGCAGGGGAAGTCCTCGTCAAAGTTGCGGCCGTTCAGTTCGAGAATCTCGGCGCCGGAATAGCCGCGTCCAACACTGCCATCGATGCGCCCGCCGCTGTCAATTTCACCATCGCAATCGACGTCGAACCTGTAGCCGTTGGTTCCGTCAAGGTTGAAATTGAAGAAGTTAGGCCGGAAGAAGTTGAATCCCTGGCCCAGCACAACATTGATGACGGTATTCTGGTTTACCGTAACCTGGCCCATGGCAAAGCCATTCGCGTCAGTATTGTTGGGATCGGCTGAAGACACCCGCACATTCCCAACCTGCACATTGCCGACCTGGTAATTGCCATTCGCGTCAGTTGTGGCGCGGACAAAGTACCAGCCCTCTGGTCCCGTGCTGTCAACGTTCTCAATGTTGAGCCGCGCGTTTGGAACCGGCGTGGTCCCATCCGTATTGAAGACCGTTCCACTGATGGTCCCCTGGCCGGGCAACACAATGTTGATGTTGACCGTATCGTTCTCATTGACCAGATTTCCAGTAACGGTGGCGAAGGTGACGAAGTTCTCATCGGTCGCCTGGAGCTGGAACGAGCCCACCGGAGCATGCTCAAAGAGGAAGTTGCCAGAGCCATCCACTTCTGCAAAGTTGTCGCGGAACATGGATGGACTGCCCAAGCCGACTTCTCCAAACGGCGCGGGATTTCCATCGGCCGTAAAGACTGTTCCTGTAACCGTGCCGGTTGGCGGCATGGTGACATTCAACACCAGCGGCGTGCTGACGTCTGTAAGTGTGCTCTTGACCACCTGCGTGAGACCGGAGTTGAAGTCCTGCACGGTTACGGTCAGGTCGCCTGGCTGCGGTCCTGCAACTGCGTAGTTCCCCTGGAAGTCGTCAGAGACCTCAAAAGATGTGCGCGTATTGCCGGTGACCGGATCGGTTTGCGTGACGAACACATCCGGGAATCGAACCGGTGTGCCATCAGAGTACGTGACATTACCTTTCACTACTCCAACGGGAACAGTGACGTTGACGGTCACCGTCTGGCCAAAGGTTTGGAAGCTGCCGGAGGCCGAGCCGGTTGTGGACACATTGAACGGCCGCGCCACGATTGTGAATCCGCTGTTTCCGGTAGTGATGTTGAAGAACGAGTAAGAACCGCCGAATGCGAACTGGGAGGCGAGTTGGTTACCGGTGGCTGCGTCCAAAACCTGTACGGTAGATCCCAACAAGGTCTGTCCATCGCCGGCAAACACTTGTCCCTGGATGTTGCCGGAGAGCGGCGCATTGATGGTGACATTAATGGTCCCGCCATCATCTGCGGGGTTCACTGTCCCACTCACGCTTCCCGCGAATATGAATGTATTAGGAGCGAATGCCTCCACCGTGAATGCGCCTTCCGGCACGTTTGGAATACTCAGCGAACCGTTGGAATCGGTGTTACCGGCAAAATTGAAGCAGCAACTCAGGCTGTTCTTGATGTCAACCTGGGCTCCGACCAGCGGGGTGTTGTTGGACTGCAGCACCGTCACATGGACGGTTGCGATCGCCGGCAGGACGACATTCACATTGAGAGTTTGGCCGTCCTGGCTGATCACATTGTTGGGCACATCGCGGAAAATACTAAAGAAGAACCGCGGATCGAATACCCGAACCGTGAAGGGACGCCCGACCGGGATCTGTGTAATGGTGTACAAGCCATTCGAATCCGTGACCGTCTCTTCGAACGGCACATTATTGCCAAAGATCTCCACCGTAGCGTTGGCGACAGGAGTGCCGTTCACAAACGTCACCCGTCCGGAAACCACGCCGGTGCCAGGCAATACGACAGTGACCGGGACTACCTGGCCAGCCTGAGTGACAGCGCCGCTCACCGATGCATTCAATGAAGTGTTGTTGGGATTAAACGCAAGCACAGTGAATGTGCCAACGGGAACATTGGGGATCGTAAGCCGACCGTTCGCATCAGTAAATCCGGCAAAAATGTAGAACCCGCGGAACTGTTCCAGAATATCGACTTGACTGTTCGCTGCCGGAGTTCCACTGGCGAAGTTCACTTGTACCTGGACCGTGCCCAGGCCGATCAGAGTGACGTTCTGCACTGTGGTCTGGTCTTGCAGGACAGTGATCGGCACACTAGTAGGAACGCCGGTGGTCGGCTCGAACGCGGTCAGCGTGAAATTCCCTGCTGGTATATCGAAGAACGTGAACTGGCCGTTTGCGTCTGTGGTCAGATCGCGTTCAAAGCCGATGAAATCAGTCGTCGTGCCGGTATGGAACACTACTGTGCCCGTTATCCGGACGCCCACGTTCGGCGCAGGCGCTCCACTCGCCGTGAACACCGTACCGGTAACGGTCCCTGTTGGAGAAACGGTAATATTCGCGGTGCTGGTCTGAGCAGCAATGACTGATACGGAAGTTTCTCCGAAGAGATTAGTTCCACCCTGGGCCACCGATGTGTTCGCTCGGAGAGCATATACCCCCGGGGCCAATCCCGTCAGAATGTATGAACCGTCGGCGTTGATATTGCTCTGGTCAAAGACATTGGTGATGGTATTGACGGCGCCATTGTTGACAGGCGTGCCGGTATGGCGGCTCACGATGCCTCGCACCACCCCGGTGTTGGTGAAAGCGATGTCCTGTGACGCAGTGTTCTGGCCGGCCGTGAAATTGCCGATTACGTTCGGAGACCGAACTCCAGTGAACGGATGTATCGCCTGGACGGTAAACGAATCCAGCGGGACAGCAACGCTGTTGCCGAAATCGTCAAAGAAGGAATTCAAGCTATAGGCGCCGCTGTTATCACTGCTAAGGAAACGAGTGCGGCTATAGAAGACCGTGTTGCTGCGGAATGTAATCTGCGCGTTAGGTATGGGCGTGGAGCTGTCTCCAGCCAGCACGCGCCCGCTGACCTGTCCATTCAACGGAGGCAACGGATTCAGCAAGCTCACACCGTTTGCCGGAACCTGGAAGTTGCGCACTTCCGCGATCTCGTCCTGGCTCAACCCGACAAGCGCTTCGGGGGGTAGTTGCATCAGGCGGTCAGCCGACGCTGCCGCAACGGCACGAGTCACCTGCTGGGTGCCGAAATGCATGTAGGCCACGGTGCTGCCTGCCGGAATGGTGATATTGCTCCACGTCCAGGACAACTGGGCGCCCGAATTCGAAATGGAATTCAGCGTGGCGGAACTTACGTGATCGGCGGCATTAACTCCATCGAAAGCAAATCCCAGCGTGGGCACGCTGAAGTTGAGGAATGGATCGGCATCCGGATCATCACCAACGACAACCCAGCGGTCTGGATTGGAGGAGCTGGAGACATCCAGTACGGCATCGCCTGACGAGGTAGCGCGCACCTGCGGCGAAGAGAAGAATGGCCGCACGTTGGACGTCACTCTGAGATCAACCGTCACGGGACTGGAACTGGGGTTAGTCAGGATTTCCAGATATCGGGCGAAGTAGCCATCTTGCGGGATAAAGATTTTGCGTACAACGCTCAATCCGGACACGTTGTCCTGGCGAATTACGGTTTCGCGGCCATTTTGCTCCGTAGTGCCGAAATCCGCGCCTGTGAAGCGTGTTGGACTGCCATTGCTAATCACATCCAGGAAGAACCCGCCGCGATTGCCGCCAAAATCTCCTCCATAAATGAATCCGGTTCCGCTCGCGATGGAGCCATCCCCCTGGAGGTCGAAGAAGAAGTCGTTCGCGTCATAATGGTTCAGCGGCAGATTGACAGCATTGTTCAGGAGCTGAATGTTGACTGTTGCGGTAGCGCCATCACTCGGAATCGTGCCCGAGGTCTCAGCAATCAATTGCCGTGCAGGCACGACGGCGGTAATGCTGAAGCTGCCCACCGGCACATTGGAAATCGAGTAATTCCCTTGCGAGTTCGACGTGGTACTGAAGAAGCCGCCAATTTCCGAGTTTGCGCTGCGCAAGGAAATCGATACGCCGCTGGCCAGCGAGCCGTCAGGATTTTTCACCGTCCCCTGCACGATGCCCTGTCCGACAAACACCAGTCTGCTGGTAATCACATCGCCATTGTTGGCCAACACGATGCCGGGCTGCCGCGCTCGAATCCTTCCGCTCGCGTCAAAGCCTGTCAATGTATAAGTGCCCAGCGGCAGCGCGTCAAAGCGGAAGCTGCCGTCACTCGCGCTGTTAACTTGTCTGCCCTGTGGTCCGTCAATGCGAACTGGTACACCGGCGATAGGCGTTACACCATCTACTCCAAATATCTGGCCGAGTACCGAGCCGGCGGGCTGGAGCTGAACTGTGATTGCGGTGCTGCTTCCGGAAGAAATACTGCTGCTCGTCGAACCGCTCAACTGTGTGATGGGATCGGTGGCCGTGACGAAGATCCCTCCAGCCAGAACATCAGGAAAGGTCACGGTGCCATCCGGGGCGGTCGCCCCGTTCTGGGTCCCGCCAAATTGATTCTGCTCGAAGAGCGTAACTTGCGCGTTGCCGATCAGATTCCCGGCAGCATCTTTCACCGTGACGACCACTTTCCCGACGCCGTTAAGAATGACATTGACCGTGCGAACCTCTCCGTTCGCACTTACTTGATTGCTGGTTCGGCCCCGGTCTCCGGTTGCAGGATCGGTCACATCCAGAGTGAAAGTGCCCAGAGGCACAAAATTAAAGGTGTAATGACCCTGGGCATCCGACATGGTGGTGCCGCTGCCGGATCCGGAGAGGGTTATTTGCGCTCCGGTAACAATCGTCGCGCCATCCGAGCGGAAAATTGTGCCGGTGACCGTACCAAAGGCAACCAGCTGAATATCCAGTTCAATCGTCTGGCCGGCAAAGGAAATTGTTCCTGAAGTCCGGCCGGCAAAACCGGTGGCGGGATCGCTGACCTGCACATTCACATTGCCCGGCGCAACATGATCCTTGAAATAGCGGCCGTCAGTCCCCGTAGTGAGATTGAATGTTCCGTTGTTGGCAATGATCGTGACTTGCGCGTTGGCAACCGGTTGACCGTTTTTAGTGACAATTCCGGTGACCGTCCCACCTGCCACCAATGTCAGGTCCTGATTGGTGATCTGATCGGCAACAACTGTCACTCGCGCACTGGCAGCGGTATCGGTCGCTGCGTCAAAGCTTTCGACGGTAACTGTTACGACTGGAATGTCAACAAAGGTATAGTGCCCGCCGGTATCGGTCTGCACCGAGCGGAAAAGATTGCTTCCGTCCGGGTTCTGTCCATGCAGTTGTACCCCGACATTGACTACCGGTGATCCGTCTGTCCGGGATACGGTTCCGGTCACGCCACCCGTGGGAGCGAACGTTATATCGGCAAAGCTGGTCTGATCGAGAACCACAGTGGTCGTGGTTGTCGCGGTGAGCGCCGTACCTTCAGAGTTGGGGATCGTCGCCAGCAGCGTGTAGAACCCTGGGGAAATACCTGCGAAACTAAAAGTCCCATCGATCGCGATGTTGGTACTGGCTGGTTGGCTCAGGGTTCCGCCACTGATCTGCACCGTGCCAAAGCTGGCCACATCGCCATTGGCACGTTTCACAGTTCCCGTAACCAGGCCGCTGTTGCTGAAAGTGACGTTTTGTTGTGCCTGAATAAAGCCCGCTGGAAAACTTCCAAGTGTGGACGGCGATTGCAATCCTGTCTGGAAATCCGTGGCCTGCAGCATGAATGCATCGATCGGTACTGCCAGCGTGTTCCCGGAATTGCTCAGACTGGGTTGGAAACTGAAGTTGCCGCTTGCATCTGAATTTACAAAGTACGTTCTCCCGTAGAACGCATTATTGCTCTTGAAGCTGACAGTCACCCCTGAGATGGGCGTAACGTTATCATCCGCCAAAACCTTACCCGTCACAGAACCGTTAATGGCCGGCAGGGACGTCAATAGGCTCACGCCATTGCCGGGAACAATGAAGTTTTGAATGGCAGCCAGTTCATCGCTGGAGAGGCCGGCAAGCGCTTCAGGTGGAAGTTGGTCGAGGCGGTCAGCGGACGCCTGCGCCGATGCACGCACCGTCTGTTGACTGGTGAAGTGCATGATCGCCACCGTACTTCCGGCGGGTACGGTCACGCTCTTCCATGTCTCGGTCAATTGTCCAAAGTTATTGGTGAAATCGATGTTGTATTGTGCGTCCGAAACCCCCAGCGTGGCATTCGGTCCATCAAAAATATGGGCAGTCGAAGGCAGTTGGGTGGCATTGGGGAACGACGCCAGGAAGGGATCGATGTCTTCATCGTCATCCACAATCACCCAGTGATCCCGGGCCGTGGGATCGCTCACACTCAAAACCGCATCTCCGCTCGACGTGGCAATGATCCGGGGCTCGCGATTGAATGAGAACCCGTTCTGGAACTTGCGCACAAAGCGGTAATTACTCGTCAGCTTTACATCCACCGTGATGGGCGATCCGGTAGAATTCTTCAGCAGTTCGAGGTAGCGCGAGAAGTATCCATCATTAGGAACATAAATCTTGCGGCTAACATCCAATCCTGCCAGGCCCAATTGACTAATGACGATCTGGCGCCCGTTAAGCTGCGTAGTGGCAAAATTTTCGACCGCGGAGCTTTGACCGGTGAACCGGTTCGCCGTTCCGTTCGCAATCACATCGAGCAGCAAACCTCCACGATTCGAATTAAAGTCACCGCCGAAGATCTGGCTCTTGCCATCCTGAATTGCGCCCGTCTGCTGGATGTCATAGTCGAAGTTGTTAGCGTCATACAAAGTTGCCGGTAACTGAATCACATTGGCCACAAGTTGGATATCAGCATTGACTGTGCTGCCATCGGTTGCGATCTGGCCCTGATTGACTCCGATCAGCCGCTGCGACCCGCTTTGCAACGTGGCGCTTACCGTGAAACTTCCTTCCGGTACCTGCAGAATCTGGTAATTGCCACTGACGTCCGAACTGGCGCTGAATGTCCGGCCAAAACCTCCTTGCGTCTGCAAGAAAACAGAAGCGCCCGACGCAGCCGTGCCATTAGGATTCAGCACCCTGCCGGTAACTGTTCCAATGCCGGTCAAGGTAAGGTTCTGGACCACCTGCTGGCCCTGGGCGGTGATCGTTACGTTCGCGGCCCTGGCGCGGAGATTGCCGGAGCTGTCAAACGCATCCAACTCGTAGGTATTGCTGGGCACAACGTCAAAGCGGAAGCTCCCGCCACTGCCGCTGATGGTTGTGCGGGAAACCTGTCCGCGCAACTGAACGCTGATGTTCGGCACAGGCGTGGAACCATCCGAGGCGAAGACCTGGCCCAGTATGCTTCCCGAGGATTGCAACTGAACCGTCACAGCCGCGCTACTGTTCACAGCAACATTGCCGGTATTGAAGCCGGCAAGACTGGTTCTGGGATTGACCGCGGAAACTGAGAAGTTCCCGGCCAGAACATTGTTGAAAGTCAAAGTTCCGTCTGCCTGAGTGCTTCCCGTCTGCCGGCCGCCGAAGATTGTCTGGCTGTCAACATTGACGGTGGCCCCGCTAACAGCGGCGTTTGCGCCATCAAGCACGGTAATAACCACTCTTCCAACGCCGTTGAGCGTGATATTTACCGTGACTACCTGGTCCTGGGTGGAAATGGTGGCGACGCCTTGACCGCGATCCCCGGTTGATGGGTCGGTAATACTCAGGTTGTAACTGCCGACGGGAACGAAATCGAGACGATATTTTCCGGTTGAATCTGCCGTCGTGCTGCGGCCATTCCCGAGACTGATGATTGCGCCCGGTGCAGGTGTGCTTCCTCCAAAATGGAAGATGGTACCGGTAATGCTGCCCGTTGCAATGAGAGTAATGTCTGCGGTGACACTCTGACCGTCAAAGTTGATGCGATTTGCGGAATGCCCACCCAGGCGCGTGATCGGCGAAGTAGCATTAACGTTGAATGATCCGACAAAAACACCGCTGAAAGAATACCGGCCGGCGCCATCAGTAGTTGTGTTCTTCGTACCGCCGAAAATGCTATTGCTGCTTAGGCTCACTGACGCGTTCGCCACAGGATTGCCGCTTCCATCCGTGACGGTGCCGTTCGCAGTGCCCCTGCCGAGATAGCTCACATCAGCAATCGCTACCTGGCTCGTAGTAGTCAGTGCACCTGTGGTTCGTCCGCGGTTGCCTGTGCTGTCGCTGGTCTCGATGGTGAAATTACCGAGCGGCACGAAATCGAATGAGAATTTGCCCTGGCTGTCAGTAGTCGTGGTCGCGAATTCGGGACCGGACAACGTGACTGTAACGCCGCTCACTGAAGTCACCCCATCCGCCTTGAAGGCGGTTCCCTTGATTGTCCCTGAAGGACCCAGCACCAGGTTTACAGTCGCCGATTGATTGGGCGGCAGCGTATTCGCAAAGCGCGCACGCAATCCGCTGGCAAGATCAACCGCCGTGATGATGTAAGGCCCAGGGGCCACCCCGTTGATCTGGTAAAAGCCTGTGCTGTCTGTGATTGCGGTGCGCACATCTGCGCCGGATGTCAATGTCACCTGGGCATTGAGCACCAGCTTGTTCAGTTGGTTGGTGATGGTTCCAGAAATTACGCCGGCTTGCACTACAATTTGTATCGTGCCGACGTCAGTTGTGCCGCCCGCCTGAGGAGTCACCGATTGTGACGTACCTTCCAGAATCTGGTTATTGCGCGTGGTGCGCGCGATAGCAGCGATTGGACCCAAATCAGCGGGCACAATGGGCAAACTAAAGAACCCTGCCGCATCCGTGACCGCTATGAAATACCTGAAGACCACCACATTCGCGCCGACAACCGCGTTGCCACTCTGATCTACAACGTGACCTTGCACTTTGGTCGTGGGATCGGCCACCAGCGGATTCAATCCCAGCTTGACTTCAATGCCGTCCGGAATACCGTCGCCGTCGGTGTCCGGATTCAGAGGATCGGTTCCGAGCCGTATTTCTTCCGCATCTGTTAACCCGTCGCCATCGGTATCAGCTTTCAGTGGATTGGTGTGATACTTGTGAACTTCGTCTCCGTCCAGGATGCCGTCACCGTCCGTGTCCGGATTGTTGGGGTCGGTACCATTTTGGAATTCCTCAAGGTTGGTGAGCCCATCATGATCGGGATCCTGGCCGGCCACGCTGGGATCGGTAATGCTCAGGCCATGGGCAATTTTCCAATCATCGGGGATGCCATCCCCCACGGTACTGACGATAGTGTTAACTTTTATCTGGATGGTTGCCGTTGCGCCTTCATTCTTCGCAGTGATGATGGCCGTGCCGCGAGAGACTGCGGTGAGAAGTCCGTCCCCGGTAACTGACACGATGCTGGGATTGCTGCTCACGTACAGGGTTCCCAGGACTCGCGTGCTTAGATCTTTGCTGCTTCCATTAGGAAGGATGCCCGTAACAGTCAGTTGCGTCGTCTGCTTGAGAGTTGTGAAGGCTGTGATTGGCGACTGAATGCTGATGGATACTGGAGCGGGATCGACCGCGCCAAAAAGGATGTGATCAATCGTGGTGGAGCCGTTTGGCGTCAGGGATAAGAAGTCCGAGGCCGCCTGTGTCCCCCCCTTGCAGGAAATCCGCACACGAAACAACCCCAGGTCCACAGGAACATTGGCGATGGCAAAATCACCATTATGGTCCAGTTGGACGCTGCGGTTCTGAACGTTTGCTGTACAGTTTTCATCCAAATGGACGGACGTCTGCTGTTGTGATGTGGCGGGTCCCAGGCAGGCCAGGACAACCAATATCACCATGGCGGCTCTGCTCGAACTGCGTTGACTCTTAATCATTTCCGGATCGAATCCCGTGCGACTCTTCGCTATAATGTTTGGCCACTGCTCCGACGACAGACCCCACGTTCTTGAACCATAACTTGATGAAAATCCTTCGCATTGTTGTCGTTGCGCTTCTGATCGCCGTATTGGCTGCGGGCCTGGCTTATTTTGTCTGGCATGTCCGCTATGTGACCTATCCGATGGAGTGGTACAACGCTTCCGAAACCACCATTGGAAAAGATCTGCCTGACCGGGACCCGTTTGGGAGACCCAAAACGGTCATTCTCGCCCGCACCCGTAATGGAATAACCTGCTACACGGCCTATTACTCGGAAGAATTGAAGCGAATCCTGAATTCCACCAAGCCATCTGTGGTCCACGTGAGCTATCGAGTCAGCTACTGGTTGAATAAACCCTACTGGATTCAGCAAACCGATATTGAGCATTACGGCGACATTGCCGCACCCGAGTACATGGGGCAAAGCGCACACGGTGAATGTTTCTGAGCCGCTCATTGGATTGCCTTGATCGCCTGCTCGGCGAGTTTCTTCACGTGTTCGTCAACAGCTGTATCCCGTAATAAAATCTCGAGCGCGCTTTGCGCGCTTGCTGCCGGATGGCCAATTCTGGCCAGTGCCTTGATCGCTTCGCTCTGTACGAACTGGTTTTTGTCCTTCAACGCAATCGTCAGGGCGGTCACCGTCTGCGGGTCAGCATCTCGCATTTCACCCAGCACACGCACGGCAAGCCCTTTTAATTCCCCTTCTGCGCTCATCAGCGACAAGATAGCCATGCGGACTTTGGGGTCAACCGGACGTATCTCAGCCATGGCGGCCAGAGCGGACCTGCGAATCGAATTCTTCCCATCAGAAAGCATCTGAATCAGAGGGCCGGCGAAGTCTGAGGGTGGATTGGGTTTAATGAAATACACAATCTTGACAGCGAGTTCCCGAACCGCATCATTGGGGTCTGACAGCGCTTTTAACAACGCCGCGCTGTTTTGCAACATGACCGCGCTCAGGCTTGGATCAGCAACCAGGCGTTCCATCAAAGCAGAGGCGATCCACGCCCGGACTTCATCATCGGAGTCGCTCAGCGCGGAAAACAGCTCGACCCCATGTGCTCTGACGGAAAACGAACGGTCCTCTTCGATCTGCCGTGCCGCATTCCTTCTTACCTGTGCATCAGCTCGTTTAAGCTGCTCCAGCAAACCCACCTCACGGCCCTGCGCGGCCGTAGTGCGCCCCCACAGACACACGATCACCAGCGCCGAAAGAACGAGTTTGACTTTTGAGCTCTTCATGGCAGTGTGCCGGAGACAGGCGTAATCCTCCCAAAAAGGAACAATGGTTTTAGCAAAATCAGATATGGCTGATACGTATAATCCAGTACCTTCACGTTTTGCGGAGCATCCGGTGCAAGAAAAGGTATCGTGCCGGTTGCCGGGGAAGGCATGGAATTGAATCCGTCAATGGACTGATCATTGATATACATTTCATATGCGGGGAAGCCCTTTTTTGAGCCCTCAAGTTGATACATGGTTTGGGTGCCTGAATTGTCGATGGTCAGGTCCAGGCTCCATTCGATATCGGCGGCGATCAGGAACAATGGATCCGCTTTCTCGCCTTCCAAATGCACTTTGATCTTGTCGTCGCTGATCCGCGTGACTGTCGCAGTGATCCCGGAGGTGTCCGCCTGTCCCTGGTCATCCAGCAGATGGCAATCATGCAGCACAGCATCCAGATCGTCCGGTCCCAGGCTGCCGTCATACACCGCATCTTCCGCGAAGTTGCGCGAGAGGCCCGTGCTCGGAGTGTCCGATATCAAGCCATCGCTGGAGTATTTCTTTTCTGTGTTCACAACCGCCAGGTCCTGGATGCGGAAGCTGGCTCCCGGCGACGAGGAGAACCCGCGGCCATCGCCCATCAGCAGCAGCGACCGATATAAATTGACGAATCCCGGCTCCACCGGTATGGGCTGTATATCGTATGTACAAGGCGTCAACGGGATCGGCGCGGTGAGGACCGGCAGCGGAATGAAAGCCCTGATTCGGACATTGAATTCGACTGTTCTGACGCTCACAATAAAGCTTGACACTTGAAGTGTCCCGTCAAAGCAGTCCTTGCAGTTGACGGACACTGTAGCGACGTAATCGCCTTTATTGGCGTACTGATGGGTCGGCGCTTTGTCCGTGGAGGTTGTACCATCTCCAAAATCCCATTGGTACTCGAGATCAGAACAATTCGATTGCACGTTCACATCGAACTGGGCATCTTTTTTAACCCCCACAACGTAGGAGAGATCTTTGTGTTCGCCATCCACCATTACCGTGACGTTGGTGATTTGCTTCCTGGTTCCCTGACACTGCCCATTCACACAGGCGCCACCGATATAGCATCCGCAGAAGGCAGTACATGTGTTCGGCGGTGGAGGCCCGCCGCCTCCGTGCCAACCTGAAACCGTTAGACCGAAACCTGGATCGGACACGATGACAGACCCGTCTTCGCTCACTCGCGCTGTCCCTTCTGAGACGAATTGCTCCAAGTCATGGTGGAAAGAGAAAATTTCGACCACCTGGCCGGGAGCCAATCCATCCGTATTGGGCAATTGCATACGAATTGGCGGGTCAAACTTGACTCGTGATGGTTGTAGTGTGCCCACCAGCCGTGGCGCAGTGCCATTGGGGGGAATCATGGGCACCTTGTCAGCGTGAACCTGCGATAGCGTCAGGCGTCCCACCTTGGTCCCATCCGGAAAAGTTACTGAATGCGCAAAGACCGTGTACGCGACGCCCGGAACACCCTTCATGGTCAAAACTACATCGTCATCTCCGCCGACAACCTTGGAATTGTCCGCATCGAGCGCTGGCAGAAAAATGGGTCGGCCCAGATTATTGTCTTGACCGGCAACCGTAACCATTGGGAATTCCAGAAATGGATATGGCTCTGGTTCGGTGCTGGTGCCGCCGTCTACAAATAAGACAATGCTGCCAACCGGGGCATTCGCGATCGTAAATTGGCCGTTACTGTCCGTCAACGCGGAGAGATTGGTCCCCTGAATACTGGCAGTCGCATTGGCAATCGGCTGGTCGGCATCGTCCAGCACGATCCCTGTTACGGTAGTCTTGCCAGGGTCAGCAGGGGTTTTTCCTGAAGCCGTGAAGAACGCAGGCGCGTTCGAAAGACCACTGAATGAAGCAGATACTACGTTGTTGTTGATTCCTTCTTCTTGCGCAAGGGACAAAACCGCTGCGACACGCCCATCTGCATCTGTAATTTTAGTGACGGTTGCAGCTCCTTCAAGTGTCCCGCCGCCCTGTTCGACTTGGAAAAGTACCTGGACTCCCGCGACGGGATTACCGCCGGCATCCAATACACCCGCCACCAGTGGCTCGGGGAGCGGCTGCCCAATGATGCCGGTTTGCGACGAGCCGGAAATGTCCTTAATTTGTGTGGGAGCGCCAATGATTGCGGTGGAGCAAAACATTACTTCGGCGATAAACCCCGGTGAAGTGACGATGACCTGGTTATTTCCCTTTCCGACGCGCGTTCCTAATTGAAAATTGACACTCGCCTGCCCGTTAGCGTCAGTCTGGATGGTAATGACTCGTCCTTGTTGAGGAAACGCAGTTATCACTCCGTCACTTTTGTTGACCGTAAATGTCACGGGAACGTTCGGCATCGGCTGGCCGATGGCATTCACCACCTCCACTGCGAGCGGCTGGGGTAACGTAGTTCCCACTGGACCAGTCTGATCATTGCCGGAGATCATCAGGATCTTCTGCTGGTTTGCAACATCCTGCAACGTCACGGTGACGGAAGACTGGCTGACATTGCCGGCACGGTCCTTTGCCACTGCCGTAATGACATTTTTGCCCGGCACCAGCAGAACGCCCTCCGCCATGAAGCTGCGATTGCCGACTACCGCATTCACTCCGTTCACAGTCACACCGACCTGCGCCGAGTTGACCGTCCCAGTAACAATGTCATTCACCAGGCCCGTCACGTAGATCTGGGGTGTAGTCAGGACTGCGCTGTCACTGGGAGAGTCAATTCTCACAGTCGGGGGAGTGGTATCCACCACCACATTCACGCTGGCACTTCCGACAGCGCCCGCAGCGTTTGTGGCCGTCGCCGTTATTAAGTTGTTGCCTTCGCGAAGAATGATGTTGCTGGCGCTAAAAGCTCCACTGCTTACGGTCGCCTCAACTCCATTGACCGTTACTGTTACGCTTGGATCGTCGACGGTTCCCGTAACCACAATGGAACTCGTCGCAAAAAGGGCCATCGATTCAGGTGAACTAATGGTGACTTTTGGACCCGCCAGCACCAGCGAGATTGCAGCAGAGGCCACATTGCCGGCAACATCTGTGACTTGGACGGCGACAGCATTGGCTCCGGGACGTAAGCTGACGGCGCAAGAGAAGCTGCCGCCACTCAAACTGGCAGCAACCCCATTGCAAGTTGCACTCGAAACACCGGAAAGACCATCAGACACCAATCCGTTCACCGTCACTTGCGATGAGGTGACCGCACTTGCATTTGCGGGATCAGTCACGCTCACAAGAGGCGGCGTCTGGTCCAGGTTGATCGTTACACTGGCAGTGGCGGTGCTGCCCGCGGCGTCTGTTACCGTGTCGCTGACCAACTGGCTTGCGCCATCCGTGCTTATGGTTCGCGCTGCCGGGCAGGAAAGAGGAGGCACGCCACCCGAGCACAAAAAGTTGACAGTAACTGGCGTATTGTTCCAGCCCGCAGCGTTCGGCGCCGGTGATACTGAGGCCGCGATCACCAACGGCTGAATACTCTGGATCGTGACTGCTACGGATATGGTTGAGCTGTTACCAGCTTTGTCTACGGCGGTTCCCGTGATCGTTTGCGCACCAACCGTGGTGACAGTCACTGGTGATGGACAGGTGACTATCCCCGACAAACCATCTGAGCAGTTGAAACTCACCACTGCGGATCCTGTGTTCACGCCATTTGCATCGGGGGGAGGTGACACACTTCCGCCGATCAGTGGAGGAGTTTTATCAATGCTCACTGTCACTGTGGCAGTCGCGGAGTGACCGGCGGCGTCCGTGGCTGTGCCGGATACAGGCTGATTGACTGTCTCGGTAGTGAATGATTGCGAGGCAGGGCATTGAATCGGCGGTACACCCCCCGTGCACTGGAACGAAACTGTGATCGGGCTGTTGTTCCAGCCGGCGGCATTCGCCGGAGGCGAAACCACGGCAGTAATCGCCAGCGGCGGAAAGTTTTGGAGCGTAAAGTTGGCGGTGGCTGTAGCGGAGTTGCCGGCTTTGTCAATCGCGGTCCCGCTGATTGCCTGCGGCCCATTCGTGGTTACTGTGATTGGAGAAGGGCATGAGAGTATCCCGGACAATGCGTCCGAGCACATAAAGCTCACGGTTGCGCTCGCCGCGGTTACGGTCCCACTCGCGTCAGGCGCAGGCTGGATCGTCGCCGTAATGATTGGCGGTGTCGTATCGATGTTGAGTGTGACACTGGTGCTGGCCGTCTGTCCTGCCGCGTCCGTTACCGTCGCGGCGAAAACCTGTGCCGATCCTTCCGTGCTTACCGTTTGTGACGGCGGACACTGCAACGGCGCGACTCCACCGCTGCATGTGTAAGAGATCGTCACTGCTGAGTTGTTCCAGCCGGCGGCATTGGCTTGGGGCGCCGCCGTGGCCGTGATGGCTAGCGGCGCCGTCTGCACGCTGATGGTCACGCTCGCGCTGGCAGAGTTCCCTGCTTTATCCGTGGCAGTTCCGCTGAAGGCCTGGTTCAATCCCGCAGTTGTTACCTGGATTGGCGATGGACAACTATTCACGCCTGAAAGCGCGTCGGAGCAGTTGAATGTAATCGTTGCCGGTGCGGTCACCACCCCCTGCGCGTTCGGAACCGGCGTGACTACCGCCGTGATGGTGGGCGGCGTCTTATCAATATTCAGCGTGGTGCTGGTGCTCGCCGTCTGCCCCGCGGCGTCTGTTACCGTCGCGCTGATAACCTGCCCCAGTCCTTCCGTGTTTACAGTCTGGGAAGGCGGGCATTGCAATGGCGCAACCCCACCACTGCACGCATAAGAGATCGCGACAGCGGTGTTGTTCCAGCCGTTGGCATTGGCCTGGGGCGTTGCCGTGGCCGTGATGGCAAGCGGCGCAGTCTGCACGCTGATTCTTACGTTTGCTGTGGCTGAGTTCCCTGCTTTGTCCGTTGCAGTCCCACTGAAAGCTTCGTTCAGTCCTGCGGTGGTCACCTGGATTGGTGACGGACAGGTGGCCACTCCCGAAAGCGCATCTGAGCAGGTGAAAGTGATCGTGGCCGGTGCTGTCACTACGTTTTGCGCATTGGGAACAGGTGCGACGGCCGCTGTGATGCTGGGCGCAGTCTTATCTATGTTGAGAATTGCCGTTGCAACCGCAGTGTTCCCATTTGCGTCCGTCGCAGTAGCATTGATGGTTTGGTTTGCGCCCTCAGTAGTAATCGTTTGCGAAGCTGGGCACTGCACCGGCAATACGCCGCCGGAACACTGGTAGCTGAGCGTGACGTTGCTGTTGTTCCAGTTATTCGCGTTTGGTTGTGGCGAAGCTGAAACCGTGACTGCCAGTGCGGCAACAACGGTGAATGTGGCCGAGTTGCTGGCGCCTGATCCGGCGACCGTCACGACGATCGGATCCGAACCAATCACCACGCCCGACGGCACCGTGGTGGAAATCTGGGTGCCGCTCCACGAACTCACAGCAGCGGTGACGCCGCCAAAGGTCACCGTGCTGGTTCCCTGCGTAGTTCCAAATCCGTTACCGCTGATACTGACCGCTTTTCCGACCGGCTGCGATGCAGGACTTACAGCATTAATGTGAGGCAGCACCTTGAACAGCACGCCACTGCTGCTCTGGCCAGACACGGTTACAACCACATTCCCGGTGGTGGCGGCGGCAGGAACAGTCGCGGTGATGCTGGTGCTGCTCCAACTGCTCACGGCCGCAGCCACACCATTAAAGGTCACCGTGCTCGTTCCCTGAGTGGTGCCGAAGTTGGCGCCTGCGATCGTTACCGAGCTGCCGATAATTCCCGAACTGGGAGTAAGGCTGGTAATGCTGGGGGGAGGAATTACGGTGAAGGCGACAGGGTTGCTGGAAACGCCTCCAGCAGTCGTTACGACCACGTTTCCTGTGGTCGCGCCCGCGGGCACAGTGACTACAATCTGAGTCGAACTCCAACTCGAGACGGTTGCTGTGGTTCCATTGAATTTGACAAAGCCATTGCCCTGGCTGGGTCCCAGGTTCAATCCATTAATCGTTACCGAGGAACCAACGACTCCGGAATTCGGAACCAGACTGCTGATGGCCGGTGGAGGAATGAGAGTGAATGCAACGCCGTTGCTGGCCACCCCGCCGGCTGCAGTCACCACGACCGTATATGTGCCGGCAGGCACCTGGGGCGCCACGACGGTAACCTGCGTCGCACTCCAGCTACTGACACTTGCGGTGGTGTTGTTAAAGGTGACTTTGCCAGTACCCTGAGTCGGGCCAAAGTTCGAACCGGCAATAACAATTACGGAGCCTGCTGCTCCGGTATTCGGCGTCAGCGAGCTGATGCTGGGCGGAGGAGTTACCGTGAACACCACCCCATTGCTGGGCTTGCCGCTGACCGCTACGACAACATTGCCGGTTGTCGCTCCGCTCGGTACAGTGGCGGTAATGCTGGACTCACTAAATTTTGTGATGGTCGCGCTGGTGTTATTAAAAGTGACTGTGACCTGTGACTGGGCCGAACCAAAATTGGCCCCAGCAATGACCACCGAGGATCCAACAGCACCTGTGTTGGGAGTGAGGCTGGTGATAGTGGGAGCAGCGGCGAGCGCAAATAGAGGGAATAGTAGCTGTAAGAGGACCGCACTGGCCGCCCGCCGAAACTGTCTCATCTAGTCTCCGTCCAGACTAAAGTGCAACGATTATGCTGCTCTCTGGAAGCGGTTCCCGCCGCCCCGGGCCAATCGCCTTTTTGAGCGACACCACTGCCTCGTCAAACGCAGAGGTTTTTGACCGCGTAGGCGAGGATTCCAAGTTTTTGTACCGAAGATATCTGGCCCTGAGATTTTGAGCCCAGTAGAATTCGAGTCCCGCTCAAAACCTCGGCTCAAAACCTAAGTGGACTCGACCACGTCAGCCGTGAGCAGCATTGCGTCGCCGAATATTAACTAGTGTTAAGTTCTGAGTTGCACAGATTCTATGGAAGAAAATTTTCTTGTCAACAAAAAAATCAATTATTAATGGAAATTAATTTCCTGATTCCGGAACCAAAGCGGAGCCCGCGAAAGAAATACCGGTTATAACTGTCAAAAAAAGGCCCCGCCATGCGCATTTATTGCGCCGGCCAGATATTGTTGAGCAATTCCGCCAACCGATAGCCGCCCCAGGCCACCCGCTCGCGCGTAGTCTTAATGGCCTTCTTCTTATAAGCCGCCGTGGGCTGGCCGTCGGGCACAAGGTGGTCATAGGCTACGCTCTGGGCAAGATCAAAACTCTCTTTTGCCCAGCCGTCGAAATTAAATGGGCCGCCGGCCTTCCATTGCGGGTCCGTATCGGGGAATTGATTGATGATGTCGGCTGCCGCACTGCTGACGTCGTCCAGGGATGGCGGCGCAAACTCCGGCGGTGGTCCGCCTTTGGGAAATTTATCAATCCCGCCGTCCCAATAGCTGTGCAGCTTGACCTTCTTGACCCGGCCGTTGGCGCCCACCATGCGGAGGATAAAAAGGTTTCCACCTCGATCACCGTCAGGATTCTTTTCCGTTACCTGAGTGGCGCAATGCAGCGGCTGATGAATATCGCCAACAAAATGGATCAGGAAACGCAAGGCCCTGGCCTTGTCCTGGTCGCTGGCATCGCTGGACTTGAGCACCTTCACCTCGTCGTTCAACGCGCTGATGATGTTCGGTTCAGGCAGGTCCGGCAGTTCAGTGTTGTCCGGTGAGAAGGGAGTATCCACGAAGTGCCATTCAAAAGTAGGCTTGAATTCGTCGCTCTTGACCGAACGCAGGTCGTCTGGCCAGTGAGCGGCGTTCACGAAATCCGGGCTTTTCGCCGTGACATCTTCAGGATTGATGCTGACCTTGATCAGCCTGTCAACTTCGGCCTTGGCGTGCGGGTTCAGCCGGTCATAGGCAATCTTGGCCACAATCATGTGGCCGCCGGGCCCCCACGCGATTCCCTGGCTTACAAGCAGAAACAGGCACAGCGTTACCGCAAGACGGACTTGAGACCTGGACCGCGCAAGATAGTTCACAGACGTCCTCCTTCAAAATTCAATTGTCAGTATTGTGCCCAGAACGATACCACTCTTCCCTTTCATTTCATAATGGAATTTTGCAATTTGGGACGTTCCCGGCATGTAATGCCGAAGAACCGTACCTGACCTGAGTGCGTGTAAGTTGCCTGCAATGCAGCGCCGGTGGCATCAAAAGGACGCCTCTTTCCGCCCGCCTTCACGCCGGACCTGCGACAAGCAGGATGGATTGGAGTGCTATTTTCTTTGTGGCTTTGCCTTTCCTGTCAAACGCGGGTAAGCTGCTGTATCCGGGAGGTCCGCAATGATTTCTGTCCTGCTGTTTTGCGCACTCTTGTTTCAGGCCGGTCCACAAACGGCAACGAAACCGGCAATCGAAAATGAGCGGGTAATCGTGTGGGATGTTGACGGCTCCGCTCCCGCACAGCCGCTGGATTCGATAGTCATTTCTTTCTCAGGCGATGCCGCATTTGTGACCAAAGGCACCCCGCCAAAGATCAACGGACGAAGCCTGGTCATCGACCTCAAAGACCATTCTGTGCCGCCAATTCCGAACAACAGCGGCTATCCGCTGGCATTTCCGCGGCCGGGAATAAAAAAGCTTTTGGAAAACGATCGTGTAATCGTGTGGGATTACACCTGGGCGCCCGGTGTGCCCACGCCAATGCACTTTCATGACAAAGACGTGGTGGTGCTCTTCCTTGAAGACGGTGACCTGCAATCAACCACACCGGATGGACAATCCGTGGTGAATGCCTACACTGCCGGGACGGTCAGATTCAACGGCCGCGGCCGCACGCACTTTGAGACGCTCATGCGAGGCAAGCAGCGCGCCATTATTACTGAGCTCAAATAAGTTCCAGAGCATACGGCTGGTTCAGGCGGCGCTGGGGAAACAGGCAACAGCAAAATCAAAATCGACAGCCGTTTACCACTGAGGACACAGAGGCGAATTGACGAGTAAAAGCGGCGCAAACCAACACCAACCCTTTAACCACGAAGGACACGAAGGAGTTGGCGGGTTGTGTCGAGGAAGCCGGCGGGGTTGGTTATATCCGCCACAAAAGATGGTTTTTGGATGGTTTTTGGACTATAAAAAATCCAACCAGGAAAATTTGGGGATGATGGGCAAAGGACTCAGGGAATCAGGTTCTGCTTGCAACCCTGCAACCATAAGGGAGATGTTCGGCTGACTCCTTTCTGACTCTGAAGTTTGGCTGATCCCCTTTCCAAAAATGGGAGAGATTCCGCGATTCCGCGCGTAGGCCGGTCGTTATTGACGAAACCTGCTCGCGGAATGCCTCGCGGAAGCTTTTTCCTCGCGCGAGGAGCCGGTATCGCGGCTGATCCACGACACGGCTAGCTGGGACAGGCGGGGCGGCTACTCATCCGTGATGTGCTCTAGCCGTGACCCCAGGTAGCTTTTAGGTAGGTTTGAGGTTACAAAAAGGGGTGGGTGTCACCTCGACCAAAAACGACGGGCCGCAAGCAATAGAAAACAAGGGGTTTGCGGA
>DATDNH010000320.1:0-20032 GCA_036518395.1 Candidatus Angelobacter sp.
CAGCACCAATTTCTCATCCTGCGCAGTGTAAAGCAGCTGATTGCCCGTGGCTTTCCGGTTTGGCTGCACGATCTGAATGTCTCCCTGGGCGATGATGCGGTCAACCTGGCTGGCTCCCTGATTGCCTCGCGGCAACAGCAGCACCTGGACGTTGTCGGCGGTGATCGTCGTCTCCGCAGATCGCACCAGCACATTCCCGCTGAAAACTGCTTTGCGCTCGGCATCCACATAAGACAGCCGGTCGGAGGTTACGTTCACCGGAATCGATTTTCCGCTCTTATCCTGCTGAACAAAGACCGCAGTCACACGCGCCTGAGGCGTTCCTTGCGCCTGAAGGCTGCGGTGGGCGCGATCAAAGTTGATCGTCGGCGCTTCAACAATGTTGGCTGCCTGCCACAATCGCGCGTTGGTAAATTTTGCCTGCTCAGTATTGCGGTTCGCCGTCATGCTCGTGCCGGTCACATGAATGGGATCGGCTGCGCCCAGCATTCCGCCATTCGGTTGCTGCTTTAAATCGGTGTACGTGGTTTTCACATCCCGCTGCGCGATAGCAGTGTTGGCCTTGCGATTGAACTGAACCGTTTCGGCTGTCAGGGTGCTGCCGGAATCCTGCACACGCGGTGATCCAGTCAGCGTGAGCATTTCGTCTGCCGGGACATAACGAGCGCGTTCTGAGACCGCGGTCTGCTGCCCTTGCTGATAATGGAAATCGCCGTTTTGTTCCAGCTCCTGAATGGTGTTTTGATCGTTGAAGGTGGCGAGGATTTCATGACTGGTGGTGACCTGGTCGGCTTTGCCCGGAGTCACCGATACCGTTTTGACATTGGCGCTGCCGGACATCGCAGCCGGCCGTCCCTGTGCGTTGAATCGGCCGCGGAATTCATCCGCGGTAATCGTGGTTTTCGTGTTGCCCTGAGTGACCAGAACTCTGGCGGCCCCTGAGGTCACAGCTTTCTCCAGCTTTTTGCCCTTGCCGACAAATAAATCCAGCCCATCTGACTCGAGCTGCATTGATTTGGCGGCCAGCCCCTGGGAGAGTTGGACCGATTCCTCGGCTCTCACCTTGGTCAAAAAATTGTGCGGGCCAAACTCCAGCAGCACCTTCCTGGCGGTACCGTGCGCAGGCGAGTGGCCACGGCCTTCAAATGTGACTCCGCCTGTTAATGTTCCCGCCCGTAGCTGATCTTTTCCTGCCAGTAATAATTCTGCCTGGGGCGCATTCAGTTTGAATCCTTGTGCGCCGGTGTCTTCCAGGCGCACGTCGCCCTCACCCTGGACCCGGTCAATGGTCTGGTCATCGCGCATCAGCACAATGACTTTATTGGCCTGCATGGAGCGTCCGGGCTGCTCCACTCGCGCTGACTGGAGCACCGCTTTCATCGGCTCCTTGCTGATCACGGCCTTTTGCGCCGTGATCGTGGCCTTCTGCTTTTCTGTGGTTACGATTCTCACCGCAGATTGCAGTGTGAGCAGATTGGAATGGGAGTCGTACGTTGCGCCCACGGCAGAGCCTGTGGCTTCCGGCACGCGAAACTCGATGCGCTCTTTGGTTTCCGCAAATCCGGTCTTGTGATTGAATACCAGCCCGCTGGTCTTGAGATGGATTGGGTTCTTCATCTCCTGTGGCGGCGCCTGGTCAGGTCGGGAAGCTCCTGAAGCATCGGATTCCAGATCAATATGAACCTCTCCGTTGGCGACTACATCCCCGGTGTGCGGATCATATTGAAAATCTGTTCCGTAGATCTGGTCGAAGCGGTTGGATTGGCGTCCAAACACGATGATATTCACATCGTGCAATTCGGCATTCCCGCTCTCTTTTAGCTGCTCTGCTGACGCAGCGTGGATAGTAAACAAGGTGCGGCCGCCTTCAGACTTGGAAAAAGTAAAGCCTTTTGTACTCTGCGCCACATCGGAAGGTACTTTTGGAATTTTGCCCAGCGCGCGCTGCTGCCTGAGAATGCCACGCAGGTAAAAAGCGGAAACGATCAGGACAATGATGACCGCTCCAGCGGCAAAAAGTCTTCTCAGCAGCCTGGGGTTAAGGGGCATCTGAACCTAATATTACGCGAAACCGCAGATGCAGATTGTAAGAAAACCTCTGAAACACAGGGGAACAAGGTAAACGGAGGAGATTAAGGGCTCTCGATGAAATGGGGAAGCAGAAATAGCTTTTGCCTCTGGCATTTCAGGTTGGAAAGGTGATACACGAGAGCAGAGGTCAATTGAGGAAACAGGAAAATCTGGAAGTTTGCGCTACGGATTTTCAGTTTGTATTCCTCTGCTTCCTTTTTCCTCTGTGTTTCAAGGTGCTGATCTGGCTGAAAGACCTAAGTCTTCATTACCAGCGTTCCGGCAAGGAGATCGTGCAGGCCCTGCTTGCGGGCTGTAAATGCCACCATCAGAAATCCGATGCCCAGCGCGAGGCTGGAAAGCACTTTGGCGAAAAAGCGCGCCGTGGCGCGTTCAAAAGAGATCGGGTTGCCGCCTTCATCCGTTACTTTCAGATCCAGGACGCGTTTGCCTACAGTCGCCTGCCACGACGAACTGGTAAGCAGCGCTTCGTACAACCACTGCACCACAAAGGCCAGGGGAACGACAATACTGACAAAGTGAAAGATTGGCCCCAATTGCTCAGGACCATTGGGTGGCAAGCGGCGCAACTCCGCTACCATGCGCAGGGCGAAGTAGATCGCGATCGGGCTGTAGATGGCTCCCACCACAATCCGATCAATCAGGTAGGCCAGGACTCGTATCCAGAATCCGCCATATGGGCTGGCAATGAGCACTACAGGAACAACCGGCATCCCTGGCGGAACCGGGACGGGCGTCGCTATAGCGCCCAGCGACGCTCCGCACCTCTGGCAGAATGCGCCTCCGGCAAGATTACTCTCACCGCATCGTGAGCAAAATACTCTTTCCTGCGCCATGATCTGAATTCCATTCAATGATACGCATAAAGAAATGAGATAGTTTCATTGCGCCGAAGTCGCAAGTATCGGTGGCACAACCGTCGATCTCTTGAAATCCTCAAGACTCAATTCCAGTCCGCCAAACTCAGGATGCTCATTCACCGTTACTGTGAACGCAAGATCCAGCTTGTCTTCCGGTTGGTAAGGCTCACCATTCAGACGCTCGGCCATGCGCCAGCCAACCGCCTCATAACTGTAGCTGGATTTGGTTTCTGACTGTCTCTGCTTTACCCGAAACTTCAAATGTTTTTCATTCACTACTCTTGGAGGCACCACCAGATTCACATCACGGCTGACAAAGACCGGCTCCGGATTTCCCTGCCCGAATGGCTCCAATTGGCGCAACATTTCCAGCAGACGCGGAGTTACGTCGGTCAGTGGGATTTCTGCGGCAATATCGATTTCAGGTTCCAGGTCCGCTTCGGACAGCCGTCCGCGAACATACTCATCCAGCCGCTGCTTGAGTTCCGCCAGATGGACTGTTGGGAGAGCAAAGCCCACTGCATGAGCGTGGCCGCCGAAACGGGTAAACAAACCGTGGCAGGATTCCAGGGCTTCCAGAAGATGCAAAGCCGAAATGGAGCGTCCGGAGCCGTGCGCTTCTTCTCCTTCCCTGGCGATGACGAGGGCCGGCCTGCCGGTCTTTTCGACCACGCGCGAAGCAACAATACCCACGACGCCGCGATGCCAGCCATCTCCATCGAGAACCACGCAGAATTTTCTTGCCAGTTCCGGATCTTCTGCCAGGCGGGATTCGATTTCAGAGATGATCCGCGCTTCTTCATTCTGCCGTTCCGTGTTGAGCAGGTTCAGCTTCTCGGCGATTTCCCGGCACCGCTCCGGCTTCTTGCAGGTAAACAACTCAATCACGTCGCGGGCCACATCCATGCGTCCGGCAGCGTTGATTCTGGGCCCAAGCCGGAAGCCAACATCGCCAGCGTTCAAAGCGCGGCCACAATCAGCCAGCCCTGATACTTCCATCAGCGCCTTGAGTCCGCCGTTGACGGGCCGGCGCAATCCTTCCAGGCCAAGCTTGGCAATGATGCGATTTTCACCCACCAGCGGCACAGCGTCGGCAATGGTGGCAATTGCCACCATCTTCAGAAAAGAAGGAACAAGCCTCGCCTGTTCTGCCGCATCCTTGAATCTCGCAAACAGCGCTTGCGCGATCTTGAATGCGACGCCAGCGCCGCAAAGCTCCTTGCAGGGATAGTCGCAGCCTTGCTGATTGGGATTCAACACGGCCAAAGCGTTCGGCACTCCTTCATGCGCCTCAGGCAGATGGTGGTCCGTGACGATCAGATCAATGCCGACGCGCCGCGCAGTCTCCGCCGCATGAAATGCCCGGATTCCCGTATCGACGCTGATGACCAGCCTGACTCCGGCAGCCGCGGCGCGCTCGATGACATCGTCTTTAATCCCGTATCCTTCTTTGATCCGATGTGGCACATGAAAATCGGCGCTCCCCCCACAGAGTTCAACCGCTGTCTTCAGGATGACGACAGCAGTTGTGCCGTCCACGTCGTAGTCGCCGTAAATTAGTGTTTGCTCTTTATTGGCAATCGCGGAACTGATGCGCTCGACGGCTTCTTTCATGCTGCGCATGAGGTAGGGGGAATGAAGCTGATCGAGCGAGGGAGAAAGAAAACGCGCCGCATCGGCAGCGTTGGTGATTCCGCGCAGCACCAGCAAACGCGCGAGAAGCGGTAAAAATCCTGTTTCAGAGCAGAGAGTCCCTACAGCGTTTTGGTCGGCCTTAAGATAATTCCAACGCATGGTGGGAGAGGGGTCGGGTTTGAACAATGCCAACTTTGACAATCAGTCTATCTTCGAGGCTGGCTTTCGCAGCCGAAGGAGCAATTGTGGCAATCCCCATCATTCTTCTTCCTGGTCATCCTGATCAATCAGGATTCCGTCAAATTCGTCTGCCGCATTTTCCAGCCGCTCAAAGTTTTCGTACCAATCAGTCGAGACTTCATACATAAACATCACGCCCTGGCAGGGAAACCCGAGCTGCACATGTCCAACCTTGCCGACAAAATTTTTCAGCCAGCGCGCTTCCTCCATGTCCTCTTCCGTCATGTAGCTCAGGTCTTCCAGGCGTTCAATCAGGAAATCGACGTCCTCGGCGTCCAATGAGGTATAGCTCATGGTGACAAAGCTGACCCCGGAGGCTTTGGCCAGTTCGACAAAATCCTTCCAGGCGTCGGGATGTTCCTCGTCCGGCGCCCACTGGACACTGGGGATTTCATCCTTTATATAGCCATGAAACCGCCGCAGGCCGTGGCCTTCAATGAAGGCGACCATGTCATCTTTCAGAGTGTTGAGATTGTCTTCCATAAGGGTTCGCAGCCTACATCATAGCGCGTCTGGAATGATTTTTTATTCCATCATCGGTAAGCGGCTGAAATCCACGATTAATGGCAGAGACAACACGGCTTCCGCTCCGGTGCGGTCCTTGCGATTGGCAAGCTGTAGTGTGCCTCCGTGAGCTTCAGCAATCTGGCGACTGAGAATCAAGCCAATGCCGCTGCCGCCATGCTTGGTCGTAAAAAATGGGACAAAGAGGTTATCGCTGTTCAGCAAGCCCGGGCCTTCATCCAGCACAAAAATCTCCACGGTATACGGCCCCAGCCGCCATCCAACTGCAACCTTGCCGGGATGTTCCCGTGAGAGATCCAGCGTGGCATCCACGGCATTACGGATCAGGTTGATGAGCAGTTGTTCGAGTTGGTCTGCGTCGGCGTCAATCTCGATTTTCGGACCGTCGAGCACTGCGACCGGCAGACGCCGCTCCAGGGATGCTGCCCGCCTTACTAATGTTTCGACGTCTACACGAACTTTCGTTGGCGCTGGCATGCGCGCGAGCTGAGTGTAGCCCTGCATAAACCGGCCAAGCGCCTCAACCCGGTTTTCAATAACCTGAAGCCCCTGGCGCACGTCATCATTGATTTCTGCCGGCAATGAGGCGCGTCCTGTGAGTGAAGTCAGTGTTCCGGCTATGGATTTAATCGGCGCCAGCGAGTTATTCAATTCATGGCCGAGGACGCGAATCAATCTTTGCCATGCCTGCCGCTCCTCCGCGCGCAACACCCTGCTCATATCGGAAATAATCAGCAATTCGTGCGGGACTCCGTTTTCGCGAAAGGCGGTGTGATTGACGGCCCAGCGCCCATGTTTCCCCGGAAAGGTCAGCTCCACAATCTGCGGGCTGCGCGCTCGCAGGAACAGACCCAGCCCCAGGTCTTCCGCCGTCAGTCCCAGCATGCGCGGCGCAATTCTGCCCATGAGCTGCTCGCCCGCACGGTTGACGATGCGAAGTTGCTGCTGCTGATCAAAAGTAAACACCGCCACGTCAATTTCCATCAGCACTTTTTTCAGCAGCGCGGTGGCCTCAATCGCGCTGGTCTTCTGCTGCTGCATCCGGTCGGCCAGTGAATTCAACTCGAAAGTGAGATCGGCGAGCGAGTCCTCGCGGCTGGCTCCGCGCACTCGAAATGAGAAATCGTCCTCACGAATGGACGCCACCATATTGGAAAGCGTTTGCAAGGGACGGATCACTTGTCCCTGAAGGACAGAGCCTCCAATCAGCCACCCCAGCGCGAGGAACAGGGTGACTGTCCATTTCATTTCGCTCGAGTAACCGCCCGTCCAGAGAAAAATTTCCGCAATGGCCGTAGCCGGCAAAGCAATCAACAGCGCCAACAGAAAAACGAACGCGTCATATCTGATTCTTCTTCGTTTTGCCGGTATAAGTGGGCGTGATACGGGTTGGAATTGCGGATTAGATACCATATTTTTCCATGCGGCGGTACAGAGCGCTGCGGCTCAAACCGAGCGCCTCCGCTGCATGGCTGATATTGCCGGAATGCCGCGCCAGGGCCTTCTTGATCAGCAGCAATTCTACTTCTTCCAGGCTCATATCTTCTATTTTTGCAGAACCAGTCCGGTCGCTTTCAAGCCCCAGATCGCTGGCCTGGATCTGCTCTCCAGTGCTGATCAGCACGGCTCGTTCGATCGAGTGGTCCAGCTCGCGCACGTTTCCCGGCCAGAGGTGCTCGAGCATCCGCTGCATGGCCGCAGTTTCGAATCCGGTGACATGCTTGCGGTAGCGTTCGTTGTAGATGTTCAGAAAATGTCCCGCAAGCAGCGGTATGTCCTCACGTCTTTCGCGCAGTGGGGGAATGTGAAGCTCAACCGTATTCAGGCGAAAGAGGAGGTCAGAGCGAAAGCGCCCTTCCGCGCTTTCCTGCTTCAAATCAGCATTCGTGGCCGATAGCACTCGCACATCTACCTTCCGCGTCTTAGACGAACCCACTCTCTCCATCTCGCCGGTTTCCAGCACACGCAGCAGCTTGGCCTGCTGCTTGAGTGGCACGTTGGCGATTTCGTCCAAAAAGAGGGTCCCATGGTCCGCCAATTCAAAACGGCCCACACGGTCCGCTCGTGCGTCAGTGAAGGCGCCCTTCACGTGGCCAAACAACTCGCTTTCAAACGTTCCTTCGGGCAAACCGCCGGTGTTCACGGTAATCATCGGACGTGAAGCTCGCGATGAAAGGGCATGCAACGTGAGCGCCACAACTTCCTTGCCCGTGCCGTGCTCGCCTGTAATCAGCACGTTGGCATCACTGGGCCCGATGCGGCTGATCAGGGTCAGCAGCGGCTGCATCACCTTGGATTCAGCAATAAATACCGGACGGTTCTGCGCCCGCAACAGGTTGTTTTCCGCTTCCAGGCGTTCTGCCCGCCTCAGAGTGCGATATAGGTCTACCTGTGTGCGAATGATGCTGAGCAGGCGCTGATTCTCCCAGGGCTTTTGAATGAAGTCCCTGGCCCCGCGTCTCATGGCTTCTACCGCCAATTCCACGCTGCCCCAGGCGGTCATCACCACCACAACCAGTTTGCTGTCGACGGCCTGAATGCGGGAGAGCAGATCGATGCCCTCCTGCCCGGACGTGGTGTCTCGCTGGTAATTAAGGTCCATCAGGACGATGTCGAATTCCGTAGTTTGCAACGCCTCCAGCACTGTCTCAGGGCTGCTGGCCGTCTCTGTGTAGTAGCCTTCCGCTTTGAGCAGCAGCCGCAGAGCTTCGCGGACGTCCGACTGGTCGTCCGCAATCAGAACGCGGATGCGGTCAACTGCGGCGGGCGCTGGTGCAACGAGTTCTTCTGTCCTCGGCAATGTATGCTCTCTTTGTTGTTGAGGTTTTCCTGTCTACTAAGTACTGACTACTGCACTTCCTTCAGCCACTTTCGCCGAGTCTCCGACGATCCAGCCGTCCTTCAACTGAATAATTCGATTTCCGTACGAGGCATTCACCTCAGAGTGAGTCACTTGAATGATCGTCGTACCCTGCTGGTTCAATCTGCGGAACAGCTCCATGATCTCCTGCGCCTGGCCCGAATGGAGATTTCCTGTAGGCTCATCAGCCAGAATCAGTTTTGGATTACCCGCGACTGCGCGCGCCACTCCCACTAACTGCTGCTGCCCTCCGGAAAGCTGGTTGGGGTACAAATCTTTTTTCCCGACAATCTGAAAGCGATCCAGAATATCGGCCACCATCGCCGCCCGCTGCGAACGCGGTATATCGCGATAGGAGAGCGGAACGTCAATGTTCTCCTGCACGGTCAGGTTGTCCAGCAGGTGGTAACTCTGAAACACAAAGCCGACATATTTGCGATTCAATTCCGCGCGCCGTTTTCGGTCCATCTTGTGGACCGGCTGGTCAAGAAGAAAATATTCACCTGCCCACCCATCATCCAGAAGGCCGATAATACTCAGGAGCGTGGTTTTTCCCGCTCCGGATGGGCCCATGATGGTCACAAACTCGCCTTCTTTTACTTCAATGTTGATCCGGCGCAGCAGCCAGATTGTCCCTGCCGGGCTTTTAACCGTTTTTTCGATATTGTTGAGTTGAATCATCTGTTTTCGTTACCTTCAAGTCGATTGGAACGGAACGATCGCGTTCTGGATCAATCAAAGTCCGCATCAATCCGCATTTGGCTCTTCCGATCCCGCTCTGCAGGATAAGTGCGATCTCCCGATTCTTCAATTGTCTCATTCATAGCGCAACGCGACCATAGGATCAACGCGGGTGGCCCGCCATGCGGGTATATAGCTTGCCAGCATCCCCACTGCACTCAGAATGACTGCGGCGCCAACCAGGGCTACCGGATCACCAGGCTTTACCTCAAATAAGACGCTGGTCATGAGGCGCGCGCAAGCCAGCGCGGCCACCAGCCCGATTGCAATCCCGATACCCACCAGGACCACCGCGGAACGGAGCACCATCCCCAAAATAACACTGCGCTTAGCACCCAGTACCATGCGCAATCCGATTTCTTTCGTGCGCTGTGCCACAGAATAGCTGAACAGGCCGTAGACGCCGGCAGCCGCAAGGATCAATGCAATCGTGGAAAAGCTCCCGAGGAGATTGGTCGCAAATCTCCTTCCTGCCAGCGATTCCGATACCCGCTGTTCCATTGTGGCAATATCGCTGACCGGCAGGTCTTTATCCAACGATGCAATCACCTGGCGAGCAGCGCTCGTCAGGGCAGCAGGATCACCATCAGTTCGGAGGAGCAAATAAGTGGAATGCACTGCGATCTGGGATGAGGGAAAATATAGATCGAGAGACGACGGCTCTTCTAAATCCGAATCCTTGACATCAGGGACTATTCCGACGATTTCCCACGCTGTTTCTGCGGGCGATCCCGTTATTACACGTTTGCTAACGGGAGCTGCTCTAATCAAAAGCTGTTTGCCAATTGGATCTTCGTTCCGCAAATAACGTTTGACCAATTTCTCATTAACGATGACCACGGGCTTTGATGAGGCAGTGTCGGTGCTTTGAAACGCGCGCCCACGAACAACGGGCAATCCGAGCGTCTGGAAATATCCTTCACTGATGCACTGCGTGTTGGCAATTTGTCCGCTGCTTTGCCAATCCGATGCCGGTTGCCCCGGACGCCGAAAGGGAGTACCGAATAGCCATCCATTGAGCGGCAATGTGGTTGCTGTGTCCGCGCTCTTCACTCCTGGAATGGCTCGCAGCCGGGCCAGAACCTGATCGTAGAAGTTTTGCACAGCCTGGTCTGTGTTGTAACGTTGCGCCGGCAAGACCACTGACATGGTCAGTAATCCTTTCGGCTCTCCACCCGGATTGGTATGGGCAGCGCGAAGAAAACTGCGCACCAGCAACCCCGATGTCGCCAGCAAAACAAGCGAAAGCACCAATTCACCGGCAACAAGCACATTGCGCAATCGTATCTGACGCTGCCCGCCAATCATGTTGGAACCAGCAATCTTTATGCTCTCCAGCAGGTTTACCTGGCTGATCTGCCATGCAGGTGCAACACCGAAAACCGCAGTGGTAAAAATTCCTGTCCCGGCTACAAACAGCAGTACAGCAGAGTCAATGCGCACTGCCGGAATTCCGGGGATTTGCAGGATTGCCAACTGTCTGAAGTAGTTCACCGCAAAAGTGGCCAGCCATAGACCCGCGACGCTGCCGGCCAGCGCCAGCAAAACACTTTCAGTCAATAACTGCTGCACAATTCGGGACCGGCGAGCCCCCAGGGAGAGCCGCACGGCAATCTCTTTCTGCCTACCGGCCCCACGCGCAAACAACAGATTTGCCATATTGGCGCAGGCAATCAGCAGCAGCAATCCGACCGCGCCGAAAAGAATCAGCACCATGCGTCGGGCCGAAGCGGATAGCAGCAAGTCACGCAGGGGAATGATTCGGTTTCCCCAATTTTTCCCGCTTTCTGGAAACTGCTCAGACACTTTGGCGGAAATTGCGTCCAGCTCGGCCTTCGCTCTTTCAGAAGTCTCTCCCGACTTCAAGTGACCAACAAGCAGGAGATAATGCTGGTCCATCGCTTCGGGTTTGAACACCAAAGGAATCCAGGCATCGTGCCCGCCGCGAAAGAATGCGAAGTCGGCCGGCATCACTCCGATTACCGTCCACGGTTCGCTATTCAACTTGATTGTCTGTCCAATGATGCGAGGATCGGAGCCGAAATGATTGCGCCATAGCTGATGGCTCAGAATAGCCAGGTGATCAGACCCCGACTGGATCTCCTGGCCCGTAAAAGTCCGTCCCAAGGCAGGCCGAACTCCGACTGCATCAAAAAAATTTGGTGTAACCTTGGCCGCTTCCAGACCGATTGGAGGATCGCCCGCCATGTCCAAGCTGGCTCGTGCCGTGGCCGCTAACTGATCAAACGTCTTCGACTCGCGCTGCCATTCCAGGTAATACCTAGGAGAAGGGTTGGTGGTACCGCCCTTCACGAGCTGCGACCAGACTGTGACCAGCCGCTCAGGATCGCCATAGCGCAGCGGCTGCAGGATAATTGCATTTACAACGCTGAAAATGGTGACGCTCGAACCTATTCCTAACGCCAGAATGAGAACAGCAACGGCTGTGAAAGTGGGAGACTTGCGCAGCATGCGCAGAGCATAGCGAAAGTCCTGAATTGCGGTTGACATATTTTGCGGCCCATCATGCAGCTTTGGGAAGAGTTGCCGCAGCCGTTTCGTGCAGCACGCCCAGAGCCCATGCCGCATTCTTGCGCGCCTCCGACGAAGGTGAGGTCTTCAGGACATGAATGAGCTGCGGAATCGCAGGACGGCCAATCTGTACCAGCGCAGCGGCCGCCTCTTCCCCAACTGTCGGCCTGCGTTCTGTAGAAACAGGACGGTAACGCGAAGCGTCGATTGCCGTCTTGTCGCCTAACAGATCGACGAGCGCATTCACCGTTGCTGCCGCCGAAGAGCGCTGCTGCCCCAGCCAGTAAGCAGCCTGGGCCTTCTGCTGCGGAGTTCCCGACCTCAGCACCGCAACGTAATGGGCAACAGCTTCATTTTCGTTGCCGGCAGACTCAGTGCGGCGAGAGCCAAAACCCGGTACCACGACCAGCCCTGCCAATATGGTGACCACAGCGACCCATGTCTTCAGTTCACGCATAAACCTCGCCCCCAACAAAACGGGCACCGTGCGCAGTTGAAGTAGCGGTGCTGTACCCTGAATGGCACGTTTCATACCGAACCAGCTTCCGTCTAAATTATTGATGAATAAAGACATCCGGGCCATTTGAGGGAATGCTCGGATGCTTTCGGTGTTCGCTTGTGAAATCCGCTGTTCGGAAGCGAACAGCGCAAATTAGCTTGACTCTTAGCTCTTGGCTTTGGGCTCTCGGCGGGTGGGTGTTAGGAAGATGGAAGGGCGTACTTGTTTAAAAACGCTACAGCGGTAAAGCCCGGTGATTTGCCCAACATGCGCTGACCATAGCGAAGATTCCGAAACAGGTTGTGCATTTGTTTGTTTTGCTGTGTCAGCTAACTGCTAATTGCGATTTGCCAATTGCTGAGTTGAAGCAGCAGACCGGCCGGGGCAAGAGCAACCGGCCGGCCTGCTGTCTCCTTCTCCACCTGGCGAAACTGCGCGAAACGCCAAATGAAAGGACTTGCACGTTTTGACTGGCATTTCTAATGCCGAAGTCCAGCAGAGCTAACCGCCTGAAAACATAGAAGAAGCGCTAGAGTGCGCCTTACGCCTATAACCCCGAATGTCCGCTTGCGAAATGAGATGTACGAAAGTGAACAGGGAAAAACAGTACTTAGTAGTTAGCAGTCCTAACCAAGGATGCGAACCCAAGATTTTGAGCCTGGGTTAGAATAGAGCTCCGCTGCAATCCAAATTCTGCATGGTCTTGAATGCATAAGCTAAGAGCCAAACGCGAAGAGCCAAGAGCTAGGAGCTCGTAACTAGAAGCTAGTAGCTGCTTTACACCATCTCTGCTTTCGCGCTCTCCGTCTCTTCGACCACTTTGCCGTCAAACAAGTGAATGGTTCTTTCTGCGTGCTTGGCAAAACGTGGATCGTGGGTGACCATGCAGATTGTGGCCCCTTCGCGGTGCAATGACTGCAGCAGTTCCATCACGGCTTCGCCATTGCGCGAATCCAGGTTTCCGGTAGGCTCGTCTGCGAGCAGGATGGAAGGAGAACCAGCCAGGGCCCGCGCCACTGCCACACGCTGCTGCTGACCGCCTGAGAGCTGTGAAGGATAGTGCCGCATGCGGTGCGCCATGCCTACTTTTTCCAGGGATTCCTGCACCCGCTTCTTGCGCTCCGGCGAAGACATGGAGCGATACGTCAGCGGCAATTCAACGTTTTCATAAACATTCAGGTCGCCAATCAGGTTAAAACTCTGGAAGATAAATCCAATTTCCTGATTGCGAATGCGGGCACGCTCGGAAAAATCCAGGCCCTGCACCTGCTTGCTGTTCAACGTATAGGAACCGTCAGTGGGAGAATCCAAAAGGCCGATGATAGAAAGCAATGTTGACTTGCCGCAGCCCGATGGGCCGGCGATCGCTACGTATTCACCTCGGTTGATCTCGAGGTGGATGCCTGAGAGTGCGTGGGTCTCTACTTCATCGGTATAGAAAACTTTGGTGACATTGCTGAGGCTGATCAGTACCTGTCCGTTGTTTGCCACTTTTTTATTCTCCTCACGGTTTTCGTCTTTAGTTAATTACGCTGAATTCGGCCTGAGGTTCCAGGAAATTTCTTGATTTTGGTCCTTAAATTACCCAATGCTCCTATTTGTCGAGCCGGATGCGGTCCACATTGTCCCAGCGGGACATGTCAGACAGAATCACCTGGTCGCCGACATTGAGGCCACGCACAATCTCCACCGAGTTTACTGACGTGCGGCCCAACTCTACGTGCACCCGCACGGCGGTTCTTCCGTCGGGTTCAACCCGGAACATGCTGACCGTGCTCTTCTCCTGCCCGAACGCCGGCCGGCCGGTGTAAAGCACGTTGTCGAGCTTTTCCATGGTGATGGTGCCGTCAACGCTCAGGTCCGGACGCGCACCCCGTGGCAGTTCGCCTTGCAGCTTCACATCTACCGTAATCGTTCCATTTTGAGCTGCCGGATCGATGCGGTCGACTACTCCATTAATGATTCCATTATGCGTGTCAATCTCTGCCGGCTGATATCTCTCAACGTCTTTTGCCGTGGTTTCAGGAATCTTGAGTTCGGCCTTCAGCCGCTCCGGCTGCACAACTTTTGCCAGGATGGTTCCCTGCGGAACACGCTGACCGACTTGCACATCCACTTCCTGCAGAAGTCCGGGGAGACCCGCGCGCACCTTCAAGTCATCCAGCTGTTTATGCCTGAACTGGTCCATCGCGCGCGCCTGATCGATCTTGGCCTGGGCGGCTGCCAACTGAGTTTTTGTCGCCTCTTCGGCCATGGCGATTCGTTCCTGCTCGATCTTGTTGCGCGTCGCCAGCTCTTCAGCCTTCCCTACTGCGGTTTTAAGTGTCTGCTCCGAACCCACGCCAATCTTGAACAGCTCACGAGCATTATCCGCGGTGCGCTTGGCATCCTCATAATCTGCTTTCACGGTGGCCGCTTCCTGCTTGAGCTGGCCCAGATCGCTGTTCACTTTGGCCTTGGTATTCAGATAGTCCGCTTCCGCGCCTTTCAGTTGCTGGTCCGCATCCATCGCTTCCTGCACAACCTGCGGATTGGAAAGCTCCATGATCACGGTGTCGGATTTCACTTCTGTGCCCGCGAGCATATAAATTCGTTCGATCTGCGCGTCCGTCTCTGCCGGTATGCCGCGAATTGCTTCCGGAGTTGGCACCAGTGAACCAATCCCGCGCGTTTGCCGCAACATCGAACCACGCTTCACCGTGTCCAGCCAGACAGTGCTTGCCTCCACGCTGGGTGGCGCCGGCTTCAGTTTGGAGACTCCCAGAGTGATTCCGGCAATCGCCAATACAATCACAATGGTCAGGAGCACGCGTTTGCGGCGCTTCTTTTTGATTACTTGTTCACCGCGAGGAATATCCATATCGTTAACGATACTCGCACATGATTTGCCAAAGCTGATTGTGCGGTATGTTATTGATTATACGCGTGAAAACGCCCCCAAAACCTGCGTCATTTCTGCCGTCACTGTCCACTCGTGAAAACCATTGTTCGAAAATGAACAGTAGCAAACGCACCTTAATACTCCCTTGTTTTCTATTCTCATTGCGGCATCAAAGCGACCGTGTTCTTAGACTGCAAACATGAACAAGGGTTAGCGAATGCCCGCATTCCATGAGATGGTCCGTGCTAACCAATGAGACTCGACGGCGGTCTCACCATGTAGAGCGGTGAAAAAACCTCTCTCCTTTTGGAGCGCAGACTTCAACCTGTACGAACGCGCCCCGCAAAAAAATTTAGACTTTCGACTCAGGTGGGAGCTAGTAGCTAGCAGCTTGTTTTTGTGGAACCAAATCCCACAAGCTCAGTACTACTCATCGTTATGCAACCTCTTTTTCAAGACATCCGTTACGCTCTGCGGCAACTACGCAATGCGCCCGTGTTCACGCTTACCGCCGTCCTGACTCTGGCACTCGGCATTGGCGCCAACAGCGCCGTGTTCACGCTCGTGCACGAGGTGCTGCTCAAATCTTTGCCGGTTGCTGATCCTGGCGGATTGTATCGCGTTGGCGATAGATACGAATGCTGCGTCGAAGGCGATCTGCAGCACGACTGGACAATGTTTTCTTACCCGCAATACGAGTATCTGCGCGACCACACTCCCGAGTTCGAACAGCTTGCGGCTTCGCAGACCAATCGTCCTGACCTCAGCATTCGCAGGGAAGGCGCACATTCCGCTGACTCCTTCAGCGGAGAACTGGTCTCCGGAAATTATTTTTCCACGCTTGGCGTGCAGTCAGCCGCAGGACGTCTGATTGCGCCTGCCGACGATCAACCCGGCGCTCCGCTCGTTGCCGTCATGAGTTATCGCGCATGGCAGCAGAAGTATGACCTCGATCGCGCGATGATTGGCAGCAATATCATCGTCAACAATCTTTCCATGACGCTGATCGGCATCGCGCCTCCGGGATTTTTTGGCGACCGCCTGGAAAGCGATCCACCTGATTTCTGGATGCCGCTGCACGTCGAGCCTACTTTGCGCCGCGAAAACTCGCTGCTCGAATTGCCCGCAACCGCCTGGCTTTACCTGATCGGGCGTCTGCGGACCGGAACGCAGCTCTCGCAGGTTTCCGCCCACATGACTGGCGAACTTCAGCAATTTCTCTCAATCCCAGCCAACCGGACCGCGCACCAGGACCCTGCCGACCTGAAAAAGCAGTTCATTCGTGTGACCTCCGGCGCCTCCGGCGTAAACGCAATGGAAGATCAATATCGCCAGGGACTCTACGTCTTGTTGGCTGCCTCTGCTGTCATTTTGCTGATCGCCTGCGCCAATGTAGCCAACCTGTTGCTGGCTCGCGCCACGGCCACGCGCTTCCGCACCTCTTTGCAACTCGCCATTGGCGCCTCCCGCGGCCGTATTATTCGCGCGCGCCTCACTGAAAGCGTGGTACTCGCAGTACTGGGCGGCGCCTCCGGACTCCTGGTCGCCTACTTTGCCACCCGCGCCATGCTTGCGCTCGCCTTCCGCAGCGCACAGTTTGTTCCTGTTTCTGCCACGCCGTCAACGCTGGTGCTGGCATTCACATTCGCCGTCTCACTCCTGACTGGAATCATTTTCGGTGTTGTCCCGGCATGGATGGCCTCGCGCTCCGATCCCGTAGAGGCCCTTCGCGGAGCTGGACGCGCCTCTCGCGACCGATCAGCCCTTCCCCAAAAAGGCCTGGTCATCGTGCAGGCGTCTCTGTCGCTGGTGCTGCTTACCGTGGCCGGATTGCTGACCCGCAGTCTCAGCAATCTGCAAAACCAGCAGTTTTGGTTTGAGCGCCAGGGACGTCTGCTGGTCCAAATCAATCCCAATGCCGCCGGTTATACCGCTGAACGATTGACCGCGCTGTATCAGCAGATCGAAAACCGCTTCTCACACACTCCGGGCGTGATCAGTGAGAGTCTCTCTCTATACACAGCACAACAGGGGAACAACTGGGGCGAAGAGGTCTATATTCCCGGACGTTCCGGACACGAAGATATGGGTTCATCCTGGGATCGGGTGAGCGCGCATTATTTCGAGACTATTGGCACGCCCATTATTCACGGCCGCGGATTTCGTGAGAGCGATACGGCAACCTCGCAACGCGTTGCCGTCGTGAATGAAGCCTTTGTCAAAAGATTTTTCCCCAACATAGATGCCGTCGGCCAGCACTTCGGCAAAGATGATCCGGCGCACGCTGGTGATTACGAAATTGTCGGCGTGGCCAAAGATGCCAAGTACCTGAATCCCGCAGAGCCGGCGCGTGCCATGTTTTTTGTTCCACTCTCCCAGCCCGTCAAGTATTCGACTCCAGTTGACCAGATGGTCGAATCCGCTTCCATGTACATGGGAACGATTGAACTGCATGTAGCCACCGATCCCAAACTCTTTGAAGGCCAGGTGCGGCGAATCCTGGCGGAAATTGATCCGAATCTCGTGCCTCTTACCATCAGCAGTTTCGATGAACAGATCCAGGAACGTACCGCAGAAAAAGTATTGCTTTCCCGCCTGAGCAGCTTCTTCGGGGTGATCGCGCTGCTTCTGGCTTCGATTGGACTCTATGGATTGACGGCATACCAGGTCGAACGCCGAACCGGAGAAATAGGAATCCGCATGGCTCTTGGAGCAAACCGGCTCTCGATACTAAATATGGTGTTGCGCGGCGCATTCACGCAGGTGACCATCGGCCTGGCCATTGGAATTCCGCTGGTTTTTCTGTGCGGCAAGCTGCTCGCTCATCAGCTATTTGGAGTCGGCAGCTTCGAACCAGTGCTCCTGACTCTGGCCATTGCCGTCCTGGCATTTTGCGCCTTGCTCGCCAGCGTAGTGCCGGCGCGCCGCGCCGCCGCCGTCGATCCCATGCGCGCCCTGCGAACCGAATAGAACGAATGGAGCGCATTCGCTGTCGACTCCTGGTGTGAAATTCGCCTTGATTCGCGTCCATTCGCAGCTAAATAATCTTTGATCTGCGGCCATCTGCGAAATCTGCGGCTAAACTCTCCTAGGCCAAATAACCCGCAGTACTAAGTCTTGAACCCTAATTACACCTCATTCCGCTTGTTGCTATAGTCGCGAATCCTCAAAATCGATCACCTTGTGCTGATTTCGCCGGAATAGTGTCAGGTCGGGTGAACAAAGGAACCCGCAATGAGAGTCCAGGTCGGCGTGTTGTTCATGCTGTTCATCTCTTGTTCCCTGTCAGTGGCAGGAGAACCTGGACCACTCGCAGTGCCTGTCGCGCCGGAAGCAAAACCGGAGCGCCCGGGAATCGCCCTGGCAGAAATCAAACGTGAGCACCGCTTTTTTGATCTGAAGAACTCATTAGCGATGAGTTCGTTCGCTATCGCTCTGACTGGAGATTCGCTTTCAACGCAGAAAGGCCTTGACCGTCCCGGATACAAAGAGATCAATCCCATAGCACGGCCATTCGTAAGCAGCCGAGCCGGCGCCATCGTTTATTCGACCGGCAGCTTCGGCCTGCTGGCAGGAGGAATGTATCTGGCCCACAAAACCGGCCACCACAAATTAGAGCGTATTGTCCCTTTCGGCCTCGCCGCCTGGGAAGGCTTCATGACCTACAGAAATTTCCACGTGATTTCGCATCCGCGATCAAGTTTCTAGATAAACGCGTCGTTTGTGCAGCAAGTTCCTTATTCCCTGTGTCTTTCTATTGCCCGTTGCCTATTGACTATTGCCTTGCAGCTTTCTATCCACCGGTTGCGCACAGTGTTGTAATCCAATTGGAATGCGTACGCGGATCGTGGTTCCAGCCATTGGTTTTGATTCAATCGTGATGGTTCCTTGCAACAACAGAACTCGTTCCTGCATGCTGGTAAGACCCAACCCCAAGCCTTGCTTGGCTGCTTCAACGTCGAATCCTGTACCCGAATCGCTGACTATAAGATGAACCTCCTTCAAGTGTTCTGCCACTTGCACGTCGACCCGTCTTGCTCCGCTGTATTTAACGGCATTGTTGAGGGCTTCCTGCAGAACTCGAAACAGACACAGACCGACTTCGTTGGGAAGTGGCTTAGTCATATCACTTCTGAAATCGATCTCTATGCGATGCCGTTTACTGAACTCTTTACACCAGCTTCTCATGCCTGCAACTACGCCCAGATATTCCAATTTTGCTGCGTGCAGCTCGTGAGCCAGCCCTTGCACATCGGTCGAGAGCTCAATGATCTCCTGGCGCAGTCGTTGCACATGGTTACCAAAATCTGAAGGATCGTCTTGAAGTTGTTGCAGGCCAATCGCCACCATCGCGAGTCGCTGGTTGACGTCGTCATGAAGCTCCCTGCCAATCCGGGTGCGTTCCTGTTCCTGTGCCTCAATGAGCTTTCGGCTGCTCGCCAGGAGCGCCTCTTCCATCTCCTTGCGCTTCGTAATGTCCTCAGAAAAGATGAGAATGCCGTTTACCATTCCGCTGGGCGTACTCCAGGGACGAACCTCCCATCGCGTCCAGCTAGAGACGCCCTCACGGGTCCATTGGTCTTCGTCCGCTCGCAATGTCTCTCCCGCAAGACACCGGCGATGAATTTCTTTCCAGTGGTCGGGAAGATCAGGAAAAACTTCATAATGCGAACGTCCCAGTATTTGCGAACTATTGAGCCGGTAATCTGAGCACCAACGGTCGCTCACCTGAAGATAACGCATCTCGCGGTCGAACATCGCGACTCCTGCCGGCACATTCTTGACGAAGCTCTTCAGCAGTTCTTCCTGCGATTGCAGCAATGCCGTTTGTTCCGCTAAAGTGCGATTCAACTCGCGCTGGGACTCTTCTGCCATCTTTCGCTCCGTCATATCGACGGCAATTCCAATGTAACCGGCAAACGAGCCATCCTGGTTCAATCTTGGGACACCAATATCAAGGACCCAGCGATACTCTCCATCATGGCGGCGGAGCCGATACTCCATGCGGAACTTTTCCCGCCGATCGAACGACCGCTCATAGGTATCGATGCACCGCTTCAAATCGTCTGCGTGGACGCCTTCTGCCCAGCCATTACCAAGCTCCTGCTCAATAGGTCGTCCGGTGAAAGCAAGCCAGGTCTTGTTGAAGTAAGTGCAAAGCTTATCGG
>DATDNH010000321.1:0-20626 GCA_036518395.1 Candidatus Angelobacter sp.
GAGCAAAAAAACTTTTTTGGATGATTCCCGTGGGAATCGTGGGGATTACGCTGTTTGTGTTTATTGGCGGGCAAATCGTGATGCGCCTGTGGAACTGGCTGCTGCCGCCGCTGTTCCATTGGCCACAGATTACGTTCTGGGAGGCGCTCGGCCTGCTGATCCTCTGCCGCATTCTGTTCGGCGGATTCCACGGCCACGGTGGCGGCCCCGGATGGCGCATGCGCCGTCGAATGCAGGAACGCACGATCGAGCGCTGGGAAAAGATGACCCCAGAGGAGCGTGAACGCTTCCGCCAGGGTCTGCGCGCGCGTTGCGGCGGAGATACAGGCAACAGGCAACAGGCAACAGCAGAACCTAAAAACCTTTGAACCACAAAGGACACGAAGGGACACGGAGGAAAACACAACAGGCAACAGCTAGGAGCTCCCATGAAAGCAATCGTTTATCACAACTACGGTTCGCCTGACGTTCTCAAGTTTGAAGAAGTTGAAAAGCCTGTTCCTAAAGACAATGAAGTTTTGCTGAAAGTCCGCGCGGCTTCCGTCAATCCATTGGATTGGCACTTCATGCGAGGCGAGCCCTACCTGGCTCGCATAATGGCTGGGGGGCTGCGCAAACCCAAGACCGGACGGCTCGGCGCGGATGTGGCTGGCCAGGTTGAAGCCGTGGGTCGAAGCGTCACCCAGTTCAATCCAGGCGACGAAGTGTTCGGCACGTGTCGTGGCGCTCTTGCCCAGTATGTTTGTGCTCCCGAATCAAGATTGGTCATGAAGCCCAATACCATAAGCTTTGAACAGGCAGCTTCCGTGCCGGTCGCGGCGCTGACCGCGTTGCGGGGTCTTCGCAACAACGGACACGTCCAGCCAGGGTATAAAGTCCTGATCAATGGCGCGGCGGGAGGCGTCGGCACGTTCGCGGTGCAGATGGCAAAATCCTTTGGCGCAGATGTGACCGGCGTATGCAGCACGCGCAATGTGGAAATGATCCGCTCCCTCGGTGCAGATCACGTTGTGGATTACACGCAGGCGGACTTCACCAAAACTGAGCAACGTTATGACGTGATTCTCGATAACATGACCAACCACCCATTATCCGCTATCAGGCGCATCCTGAAACCCAGAGGAATATTTGCGGCCGTTGGAGGATCGAGCGGCCCGTGGATGCTGGAATTTCTTGCTCTTCTGTTCAAAATGCTTTTGTTGTCCGGGTTCTCGAAGCGGAAGTGGAGCATGGTTATGGCCAAAGCAAACAAAGAAGATCTGAACGCCATATGCCAGCTCATAGAGACGGGAAAGGTAAAACCGGTCATCGACCGGAGTTATCAATTGAGTGAGGCGCCTGAGGCGATTCGATACCTGGAAACAGGCCATGCCCGCGGCAAGGTCGTGGTCACAATCCAGGCAACAGGCAACAGCTCGCCACCGGCTTCACCAGATTGAATAATGTGTGACTCTCCGGAAAACTTTTGGAGGGCATCAACAATCGCCGTGATCGCAACGTGATCGCCGTGATCGCGCATGATCGGAAACCCAGCATTTTTGTGTTCCTGTGCACCTGCCTAATTCTCAATGAGTTAGCGAACCATCAAAAAGAAGTCACAGGCTAGGCAACAGCTCTGCCACTTGAAGACCGGATTGAACAGGCTGTAACTTCTCAGCGATGACCGACTTGGCGTTAAGAATCGGGTCATCGGGTCGTCGGGTCGTCGGGTCACCATACCCCAGCAAGCGCAAAACAAAAACCCATTTTGCCTTCGGCAAATAGATCCTTCAGCTACGGCCTGCGGCCTCACTTCGAGGACAAGCTATGCGAGCACCGTCTCTACCTGTTGCCTGCTCTTTCTCCTTGACAGCTTAGGAGAGAGTGCGGTAATCTCCTAAATATCTTAGGAGGGACGGCATGAATGACCAGGCCCAGATTCTTCCCGGCACACTCGATCTTCTTATCCTGAAGGCAGTCTCCATGGGTCCGTTGCACGGCTACGGAGTTCTGTTACGCATCGGACAAATCTCCGGACAGGCGCTGCTCATTGAGCAGGGGGCACTTTATCCCGCATTGTTCCGCCTGGTGCGCCAGGGACTGTTGAAAGCGACCTGGGGGATATCAGAGAACAATCGCCGCGCCAAATTTTATGAACTGACCGCTGCGGGACGAAAACGCCTGCGCGAGGAAACCGACGGTTGGAACCGTCTTGCCACAGCCATTGCTTCTGCGCTTGCTGCCCGTCCGGAGGAAGTATGAAGTTTCTCGGATATCTTCGTTCGCTTACTGCCAATTTTTTCCATCGTTCGCGGGCCGATCATGAGATGGAAGAAGAGCTGCGTTCCCATATCCAGCACCGCGCTGACGATCTTGAGCGTTCGGGCCTGAATCGCTCCGAAGCAGAGCGCCGTGCGCGCGTCGAATTCGGCAGCCGCGAGCACTACAAAGAAGAAATCCATCAGGCCACTGCAGGCACGTTTTTCATCACTCTGCTGCAGGACGCACGTTTCAGCCTTCGTCTGTTGCGCAAGTCGCCGGGATTCACAGTCGCTGCCGCCGCCACGCTGGCATTGGCAATCGGCGCAAACGCCGTGGTGTTTGGTGTGCTCAATGCGCTGATTCTGCGTCCGCTGCATGTGCCGCAGGAACAAACTCTCTGGGGAATCGACCGCGGCGGGATTGGGTTCGAATCCTATCCCAATTATCTGGATGAACGAGACCGCAACCACAGCTTTGTGGACCTTGTGGGTTATAACATCACCCAGGTCGGGATGGACACGGGCAAAGATGCTTTCACCGTGTGGGGCGCCGAAACCACCGGAAACTACTTCGACGCGCTGGGCATTCAGCCGTATCTTGGCCGTTTCTATCACCCCTCGGATGAGCATGGTCCCAACAGCGCTCCATACATCGTGCTCAACTACAGCTTCTGGCACAGTCATTTTCAGGACGATCGCAGGGTGATCGGCAGCACAGTTCGGCTGAACAAGCATCCTTTCAGCATCATTGGCGTGGCGCCGCCCGAATTCCACGGAACCACGATGTTTTTCTCCTTCGATTTTTTTGTTCCCACAGTGAACCACGAGCAGACTTCCGGGGACAACATTCTGGAGGCGCGCGGCAATCGGCGTGCGTTTTTTGAAGTTCTTGGTCATCTCAAGCCGGGAGTCACTCCCGCCCAGGCGCTTGCCGACCTGAACTCCATTGGCGCAGATCTGGAAAAGAGCTATCCCAAAGAGGATGGCAGCATGAAATTCACGCTGGCGCGCCCGGGGCTGGGAGGCGATTTTCTTGGCCGTCCGATTCGCGCATTTTTGGCTGGGTTGATGCTTCTGGCGATTTTGATTTTGCTGGCCGCATGCGCGAACCTGGGCAGCCTGTTTGGCGCCCGCGCTGCTGATCGCTCCCGTGAAGTTGCTCTGCGACTTGCGCTCGGCTCCAGCCGCACGCGTATTCTGCGGCAATTGTTGACGGAAGCCATCATGATTGCACTCATCGGAGGCGGCATCGGACTGTGGACCAGCGTAGTGCTGTTGCAGCGGCTCAGCGCCTGGCAACCGTTTCCCCGGTTTCCCATGACCGTTCCGGTAAGTCCGGACGGCAACGTCTATGCTGTAGCTTTGGTTCTCGCAGTAGTGAGCGGGATCCTGTTTGGCATTGTCCCCGTTCGCCAGGTGCTCAGGACCGATCCCTATGAGATCGTGAAATCGGGATCAACGGGAAGAGTGGGGCGGCGAATCACCGTGCGCGATGTGCTCCTGGGCGTGCAGATTGCTCTTTGTGCCGTGCTCGTCACCTCGTCCTTTGTTGCCTTGCGTGGACTGGTGCGCTCACTGAATGGCCATTACGGCATCGAGCCCCAGAGTGCCACTCTGGTCGGAACCGATCTGAATATGGCAGGCTACAAAGGGGAAGAATCAGTACTGGCAATGCAAAAGCGCATGATGGAAGCGTTCAAAGAAATTCCCAGCGTAAAGCAGGTGGCGCTGGTTGATCTCCCGCCACTAACCTGGGACGGACACAGGGCCAATATTTTTACTGAGAGCACCACCGATTTCAAACCTTCCAACGCCATAGCTCAGCCTTTCATGTTCAATGTATCTCCCGAATATTTTGAGGCGGCAGGGACAGCGTTGCTCAGGGGCAGAATCTTCACCTGGCATGACGATAAAGATGCGCCGCACGTAGCCGTGGTCAATCAGGAGTTTGCCCGCAAAATCTTTGGCTCCCCGACTGCCGCCATGGGCTCGTACTTCAAACTGCGTGACGGCAATCGCATCCAGGTGGTCGGCATCGTGGAGGACGGAAAATACTTTCTCATGGCTGAAGACCAGGAAGCGGCCATATTCCTCCCCATCCTGCAAGCGCCAGTCAATCTGCTGCAATCACCGTTGAGCGCGTCATGGCTGGTGGTGCGCTCCAGCGGCGATCCGCAGTTGCTCGCGTCAGCCATACGAGACAAACTGCGAACCCTGGACCGAGGATTGCCTGGCTACATCTCACCGTGGAGCAAAGAGATGGCTGGAGTGATGTTTCCTTCGCGCGTAGCCACAGTCGCGCTCGGCATACTGGGAGTCATGGGGACCATGCTCTCGATTACCGGCATCTTCGGGATGGCAGCCTACTCGGTCAGCAAACGGATGCGGGAGATCGGAATTCGCATCGCCCTCGGCGCTCAGCGCAAAGGAGTGCTGCAGGCTGCGCTGGGACGGGCATTCAAATTACTGACCTTTGGTTCCATAACAGGACTACTATTGGGAATACTTGCCAGCAGGCTGTTAGCTTATATTGTCTATCTGGCTACGCCACGTGATCCCCTGGTCCTGACGGGTGTAGTTCTAGCTATGGCCTTAGTTGGCCTGCTTGCCACCTGGATTCCCGCCCGGCGCGCTCTTCGCGTCGACCCGCTGATTCTGCTGCGCGAAGAATGATTAGAGCGTATTTTCGAAGATACTTCCAAAGAAATGAGCTTTGAAGCTCAGGGGCCTGAAACCCGCATTTTTAAAGGGTTTTTAACGCACGACTTAAAGCCGCACCCCTTCAAAACCGTATTTTTGAAGTATACGTATTTTTGCAATATGCTTTTAGGCGGTTTTCGGGGAATCCAGACTACTTATTACGCCCTTTCAGACACGTCACGGCGCCAAAACCTGAATACTTCGAACCTTAAACAATCCTGTTAAAACAATCCTAATGTAAAAACTGTGTATTAAAGTACACCAATCTGATTGCAGTTTGACATCAATAGTGCTATACACGTTGTTCGATGGCAGACGCACCTCCAACCGGCGCGCGAGACACTCAGCTTTTCTATGATGCTTTCCACGCAAGTCCCATTGGCATTGCGGTGGAGAATTTAGAAGGGCAGCCTCTCTTTGTGAATCCCGCGTTCTGCTCGATGCTCGGGTTCAGCGAAGAAGAAATGCGCAACAAACACTGCGTTGACTTTTCTCCCGCTGAAGATGCGGAAAGAGACTGGCTCCTCTTTCAACAATTGCGCGCGGGCCTGATCGATCACTACCAACTCGACAAACGCTATTTTCGTCGTGACGGCTCGTTGGTCTGGGGACGATTGAGCGTCTCTTTGTTGAACAGTCGCCCCTCCCCGCTGGTCATCGCGATGGTGGAGGACATTACAGATCGAAAGAGAGCAGAAGAGGCACTCCGCGCCAGCGAAGAACGCGTGCGATTGGCCCAGCAGGCCGCTCATATAGGAACCTTTGAATGGAATCTTCGAACCGGAGTGAATACCTGGACTCCGGAACTGGAGGCAATGTACGGTCTGCCGCCAGGCGGGTTTAGCGGAACACAGACGGTTTTCGAAAATCTGATTCACCCCGAGGATCGGGCAAGAGTCATGGATCTGATTCACGGGTCCTTAAATACCAGGCAATCAACCTCCGGAGAGTGGCGGGTAATCTGGGCTGACGGCAGTATTCATTGGATCGCCGGTCACTGGCAGATTGTTATGGATGACTCTGGCGAACCTTTAAGAATGGTTGGCGTCAATATCGATGTTACCGAGCGCAAGTTGTCGGAAGAAAAGCTTCGCGAGTATGAGAGGGCCGTTGAGGGTGCGGAAGAAATGATCGCGGTCGTCGACCGGGATTCTCGCTATCTGATCGCAAACCGTAAATTTCTGGCGATGCGGAATATGACGATCGAGCAGGTTGTGGGGCGTTCCGCCGGCGAGGTAGTGCACCCCGAGGTTTTTGAGGCGATCGTCAGGAAGAAACTGGATCAGTGTTTTCAGGGCAAGGTGGTGCGATACGAGTTGAAGTATAAATATCCCGATCTTGGCGAAAGAGATCTGCTGGTTTCGTATTTTCCCATCGAAGGCGCTAACGGGATCGATCGAGTCGCTTGTATTTTCCAGGACATTACAGATCGCAAGCAGGCAGAAGAAGCCCTTGCAAGCATGAGCCGGAAACTGATTGAAGCCCAGGAGCAGGAACGTACCCGGATCGCGCGCGAACTTCACGATGATATTACCCAGCGCCTGGCTCTGCTGGCCGTCGAAATGGACGCCTCAAGACAGAATCCTCCCGCTTCTATTCAGGACATGAGCCGGCTGCTGACTGATCTTCGCGATCGGATCGCGGAAGTTTCATCCCAGGTGCAATCAATTTCTCATCAACTCCATTCCTCACAACTGGAATACCTGGGCATTGTCGCTGCCATGAGGAGCTTCTGCCGTGAGATTGCTGCAGCCCAGAAGGTCGAGATCGATTTCACTCACGACCGCATCCCGGAACATGTCACACACGACACCGCCTTGTGTCTGTTCCGAGTTCTGCAGGAGGCGCTGCACAATGCGCTGAAGCATAGTAACGTGCGACACTTCGAAGTGCGGCTGACTTACGCCGACAACCAGCTTTATCTTACGGTGGCAGACCGGGGCACCGGATTTGACATTGAGAGCGCGACCAACAGGGCAGGACTGGGGCTGATCAGCATGCAGGAGCGAGTGAGGCTCGCCAAGGGAACGATTGCCATTGAATCCAAGCCCATGGGCGGAACGACAATCCACGTTCGTGTGCCCATCAATGCGGGAAGATTTTCTGAACAAAAAGCCAGCTAAGCTGGTTCGTACCCCAATGCGCGTCCATGAACAGCGGTGTGTTCGGCGCAGATTCTCTGGAACAGTGAGGTGTCCTGATTGTGCGGAAAGGCACTCCACAGATACGTGCAGAGCGTATCCACGTCATTTTTTCTTGTGATCTCGTCCCACAAGTGCTCCATTTGAACTGTTCCTTCTGTATTCCCCTGGGTCAACAGAATGGGGGCACACTCGCCGCAAAACACAATGCGAGAACCATTCGTCTGCTGTTGTTTACGTGCCGTCGAAACGACGTCGCCTATCAGGTTGGCACAGCGAACAGGATCAGGACGGCCATCGACCATCAACCTGGCCAGCGCATCCACGGAATCGATTTCAATGCAGCGCCCGTCTTTGAGAGCGGAATCGATGTCCACACCATCTGCCCTCAATTTGTGAAGGACATCTGTTCGGTGTACCACACTGGCTACAAGAATCGCTATATGCCCAGCCTTCAGCACGGATGCAATGAGGCGAGCCAGACCAGTTACGAATGCTGCCTCGTCCGAATAAAATTCGACTTCGTGGCGGATGGCCATATTCCGCGGTCGAAGCGGTTCCACCACGCCTTGGCGCGATCCAACTCTGGCCGGGTGCTCATCTTTCGCGCCCCTGACATCGTGTTTAGCAAGGCTGGAGCTGACAAAACGCTCACCCTCGAGAACGGCTCTCATCGCCGGCAGCAATTCTCTTCCGGCATCCGATTTGACAAGATAACCGCCTGCACCGGCGCACAGAGCTTCCTCTGCGATTTCCCAGGAGCGATTTTCGCTGACAAAAAGGATTCTGGACTCGGGCGAAACCTTCAGGATTCGACGAGCGGACTCAATTCCATTCAGTTTCGGAAGTCCGATGTCCAGCAAAATCAGGTGTGGCTGACGTTGTTGGGATAGCTGGACTGCTTCCAGCCCGTCCGGCGCCTCACCGATGATCTGCCATTCCGGTTGCTTTTGCACGGTTGCGGTAATGAATCGACGCCACGGCTCATAATCGTCCACGATGAGAACACTACTTTTCTGCTCCTGCATTGCAATCCCCGCAGTAAGAACCCACTGGCTAAACACTTGATGTTGGGTCTCGCAAGGAACCGTCACCGCATGGCTGGGCTGTCGGAGGCGGGAGAGTGCCAGACCATCCGCGCATTTTATCAAAATAGTCTGTGCGAAAACGGAAATTCTCTTCGCATTTCACAGCACGACATCGTAGTAGTACTGTTTAATTACGCCAGTGACTCTGCTTCCCGCACTTACAATAATTAATTCCAGTAAAGTCGTGGCCATGGCGTTTGCTGGACTTGCTGCCCGCCTAGATCTGCGCCCGGCGCACTTCAGCACAGGGTGGCGGGGCCGCAACCAAAATCAAAACCCTCAACGGAGAGGAACTGAGGAAACAGAGGAATTCAAAGAGAGGACGGCCAAAAACGGTTAGAAAACAAAAGCGAAGGCAAACCCAAACTCAACCCCGAGGAACAGCGGGAGGCAGCGAAGGCAGAACGAAGAAAATCGTCGCCGAAGCAGAACGATTCTGAACGACTAGTAATACAGGGTGGGCTTGGGAGTTGGTTTTAAGCCGTTGACAACCGTCTTTCCTTCCGGCACAATCAGATGGGGTATAGGCGAACAAAAAGCGAATTGTGCTCTCCTTTTTTTGAGTTATGAGTTCTGCGACAGCCCTTCGCGCCTCGATCGAGGCCCAAATTCCGTCGGCTTTTGCCGTGTACCGGCGGCCCGAGCAGAAGACTATCCTCACAGGAATCTCTCAGATCGATAGCGTAACCGCCGGCATTCCGGTCAGCGCCCTGACAGAAATCTGCGGAAGCAACCTGGCATCTTCGGGCAAAACTTCAGTCCTCATGTCCCTGCTGGCGCAGGCTACACAAAAACATTTTTGCGCGTTGGTGGACTCGAACGACTCCTTCGACCCGGTTTCCGCCGAGACCGTGGGAGTGAATTTTTCCCGGCTGCTGTGGGTGCGCTGCGGAAAAAATAAATCCAGACTCAAGCCCATGGAGCAGGCATTCAAAACCACAGACATGCTGCTGCAAAGCGGTGGTTTCGGCTTGATCGTGGTTGATCTCAGCGGTCTCCCGGAGCGACTGGTGCGTAAAGTTCCACTGACCACATGGTTCCGCTTCAGCCGGGTGGTGGAAAAGCAGCGTGCGGCCCTGGTCTTTATCGAACAAAAACCGCATGCCACCAGTTGCGCGGGACTGGCGCTGAATCTTAAAGCCAAACCGGCAGCGCTCTCCGGCAACCTGCTTACAGAATTCGAACTGGAAGCGGAGGTGGTCCGCGTGCGAGAGAAAAAGTCTTCACATTCGGCAAAACCGGATTTTTCCCTGAAAGCGCAGTGGGCGTAATTCCATGTTTGCCTGTCTTTTTGTTTCCGACTTTCCGGTCCAGGCGGCGCTGCGCCTCGAACCCGAGGACACGCGAGAAGTTCTGAAGCAATCTCCCATTGCCATTCTGGATGGTCCTGCTTCCCTGCCGCGCGTAATGGCCACCAACCACGCAGCGCGGCTCGCAGGAATTGAAACCAACATGACCAAGCTGCAAGCCGAAACCTGCGGGCGCGTATGGCTGCGAAAACGTTCATCCGCCAATGAAACGTCAGCTCAGACCGCTTTGCTGGACTGCGCCATCAGCTTCTCTCCCCGCGTGGAATCCACAGCTCCGGGCACGGTCATTCTCGATCTTGCGGGGACAGAAAAACTTTTTGGCAGCATGCACGCGGTTGCGCAGAAAATTGCGCTGCATGCGGCGAGTTTTGGATTTGAGGTGAACGTCGCCATCGCTGCCAACCCGGATACTGCGTTCTATGCGGCGCGCGGGTTTGCCGGCATCGCCATCATTCCCGCCGGAGAAGAAGCTGAGCGGATCGGTTCGCTGCCGGTGGACGTGCTCTCTACCTCGCCGGAGATGCTGGAAATCCTGGATAGCTGGGGCATCCGCAACTTTCATGCTTTGGCTTTGCTCCCGCCCGTTCCGCTGGTCGAGCGATTAGGACAGGAAGGTTTGAAGCTGCAAAAAATCGCGCGCTGTGAAAGTAATCGTCCACTCGTGCCCGCCGATACTGCCGTGGATTTTGTCGAAAGCTTTGAGTTTGAGGAGCCGGTGGAGACGCTGGAATCGCTCACCTTCATCCTGAATCGTCTGCTCCAGCAGGTTTGCTCGCGACTGGCTTCATGCGCGCTGGCGACCAACGCACTGCGGCTGAAACTAGAACTGGAAGCGCGCCAGATCAACAGTGAGCAGAAGAAAGAATTTTACGAACGAACATGGAAGTTGCCGCTTCCTGTCCAGGATTCTAAAGTGCTGTTTCGCCTGATCTATCTTGACCTGGAAGCCAATGTGCAACCGGCGCCTATTCAGAAAATGATTGTGCAGGCAATGCCGGTGAAGCCGCGGTCGGCACAAAGCGGACTTTTTACGCCCGCATCGCCGGAGCCTGAGCAGCTTGAAATCACCCTGGCGCGAATTCGCGGCGTAGTGGGCGCTGCCGATGAAAATGGCATCACCTGCGTTGGGTCTCCGCGGGTGCTGGATTCACATAAGCCCGACAGCTTTACTGTGCAGCCGTTTTCGGCCATTGACGAAGATTCGGATTCCTCGCCTGCTGCTTCGGCAAATATTTCATTGCGCATTTTTCGCCCTGCATTGGAAACCACGGTGGAGCTGGCGAATGACAGACCCTGTTCCGTCACTTTGCGCAGAAAAAAGCTTCAAGTAATGGCCGCTTCCGGCCCCTGGCGCAGCTCCGGAAACTGGTGGAGCAACTCTTCCGCCTGGGCCCGGGATGAATGGGATGTAGCCCTGAAAACCACAGAAGGCGTGGGCTTTTATCGGATTTATTTAGACAGGATCAAGAATCAATGGTTTGTGGAGGGCGGGTTTGATTAAAGCAGTCAGCAATCAGCACTCAGCCCACGGCCAGCCGGGATCTTCGACATTCAGCCAATGAAACAGGTGTCAGACATGAAAAATGAGTAATTGGGTAATTGAAAAGCAGATTCCTCGTCCCACTCTGCGGGACTCGGAATGACAATGCCAAAAGTTAACTACCTAAATACTAAGTACTAAATACTGATGTACGTCGAACTCCATTCCCGTTCCGCCTTCTCCTTCCTCGAAGGGTCTTCCCTTCCCGAGGGTCTGGCGCTCACCTGCGCCCAGCATGGTCTGCCAGCGATGGCGCTGCTCGACCGAAACGGCGTGTATGGGGCTCCGCGTTTTCATCTTGCCGCCAAAGAATGCGGAATCAAAGCCCACATTGGAGCGGAACTCAGTGTTGCTGAAGGAGGAAATTATCCGCTGCTGGTTGAGTCGCGCGCGGGATACCAGAATCTCTGCCGCCTGATTACCACCACCAAACTGCGTACCCCGAAAGACAAAGTGGCAACCGCCGCGCTGGACGAACTCGAAGCTCATGCCCAGGGACTCATCTGCCTTACTGGTGACGAACACGGTCCTTTAGCTCACGCTCTGAAGACTGGCGGCCTTCCTGAGGGACGACAACTGCTTCAGCGGCTTATCTCCATCTTTGGCGCGCAGAATGTTTACGTCGAATTGCAGCGGCATTTCAATCGCTTTCAGGAATCGCGTAATCAGAGTGCTGTCATTCTGGCGCGGGAGTTCAATCTTCCTCTGCTGGCCACCAATGGTGTCTGCTACGCCACTCCCGCCGAACGCGAAATTGCCGATGTCTTTACCTGCATCAGGAACAAATGCCGCCTCGATAACGCCGGACGCCTGCTGGCGCAGAACTCGCAGCGCCACATCCGCACTGTAAAAGAAATGTCCTATGTGTTTGCCGACCTTCCTGAAGCCATTGCCAATACGATTGAACTTTCTTCACGCCTCCAGTTCACTCTGGAAAACCTGGGCTACGAATTTCCGCGCTATCCCGTTCCTGAAGACGAAACGATGAATTCTTTTCTGCGCAAGCGCACCTGGGAAGGTGCGCGCATTCGTTACCGTCCGGTGACCGAGCGCGTGCGCAGGCAAATTGACCGCGAGCTGGCGCTGATCGAAAAGCTCGACCTAGCCGGATATTTTCTGATCGTCTGGGACATTGTTCGTTACTGCCGCGAGCGCAACATTTTGGTACAGGGACGCGGCTCCGCCGCCAACAGCGCGGTCTGCTATTCGCTGCAAATCACCGCTGTTGATCCCATTGCCATGGGTTTGCTCTTCGAGCGTTTTTTGACGGAAGAGCGCGGCGAATGGCCGGACATCGATCTTGATTTGCCCAGCGGCGATCAGCGCGAGCAGGTCATCCAGTATGTTTACCAGCTCTACGGCCGGCGTGGCGCCGCCATGACCGCCAACGTCTGCACTTATCGCAGCCGCTCTGCCGCGCGCGAGATGGGCAAAGTGCTGGGCTTCGATGAAGACTCGCTCTCCCGCCTGTCAAAAATCGTGGGCTCATGGGAATGGCGCGATCCCATGGACACGCTGGAAAAACAATTCACCAAAGCCGGCCTGGATCTTGGCAATTCACGAATCGCCGTTTACATGAATCTCTGCCAGCGAGTGCGCGATCTGCCTCGCCATCTCAGCCAGCACTCGGGCGGCATGGTTATCTGCCAGGGCCAACTCGATTCCGTTGTGCCGCTGGAACCGGCAACTATGCCGGGACGGGTCGTGGTGCAGTGGGACAAAGATGATTGCGCGGCGCTGGGACTGGTGAAAGTGGACCTGCTCGGCCTGGGCATGATGGCCGTCATCAAAGAATCATTGGAATTGATCGAGGAGCATTACGGCGAAAAAGTTGATCTGGCCCACCTGCCGCAGGATGATGATGCGCGCGACGTTTACGAAACCATTCAGAAAGCCGACACCATCGGCATGTTCCAGATTGAAAGCCGGGCGCAGATGGCCTCGCTGCCGCGCAATAATCCTCAACGTTTTTATGATCTGGTCACGCAGGTTGCGCTGATTCGTCCCGGCCCCATCGTAGGCCAGATGACCAACCCTTATCTCAAACGCCGCCAGGGGAAAGAGAAGGTCACTTATCCTCACCCTTCGCTCATTCCGGTGCTGGAGCGCACGCTGGGCGTCCCGCTGTTTCAGGAACAACTCCTGCGCATGGCCATGCTGTGCTCCAATTTCACCGGAGGTGAAGCCGAAGAGCTGCGCCGCGCGCTGGGCAGCCGCCGTTCACAGCAGCGCATGAAGCAAATTGAGGCCAAACTGCGCGACGGCATGGCCAGAAATGGCTACGATGCCAAAACTCAGGATGAAATCGTCAAATTCATTACCTCATTTGCTCTGTACGGTTTTCCCGAATCGCACGCTGCCAGTTTTGCCCTGCTTGCTTATGCCAGCGCGTATTTGAAAGTGCGTTATCTCGCTGCGTTCACTGCCGCCCTGCTGAACAACTGGCCCATGGGATTTTATTCTCCGGCAACTTTGGTGAAAGACGCGCAGCGTCACGGCCTGCGGGTGAAGCCCGTAGATGTGACCTGCTCACGCTGGAACTGCACCATTGAGCAGGATGATGGGAAACTCTCATTGCGCCTCGGGCTGCGTTATGTGAGAGGTCTGCAGCAGGCGGCAGGAGAGGCTCTGGTCCACGCCCGCTGCGAGCATTCGTTCATTTCGATTTCGGATCTGGCGTTGCGTGTGCCACAGCTCTCGAAAGCTGACTTCCAGATGCTTTCCCGCATCGGTGCGCTGAATAAAGTTGGCCGCGAATCCCATAACGGGAACGACGATTCCCTGCCGCAAAAAACTCTGCACCGTCGCGATGCCCTCTGGCAATCGCAGAAAGCCGCGCAGCCTGTTGGCCCGTTGCTGGCCGAAATCAGTGAGTTGGATACGCCTTCGCCCTTGCTGCGCATGACCACGGAAGAGCGTCTGGTAGCGGATTACAGCGGAACGGGGTTGAGCATCGATCATCACCCAATGTTTTATCGCCGCCGGGAACTGCGGCAATCCGGTGTGAAGACCGCACGTGAACTTCCTGAAATGCGTGATGGAGAAAATGTCACAATAGCAGGCCTGGTCATCACGCGGCAGCGGCCGGGCACTGCCAAAGGATTTATCTTTCTCAGCCTGGAGGATGAAACCGGCATCTCCAACGCCATTATTACTCCCGATTTTTATGCCGAGAACACGATGGCCGTGCTGCACGAGCGCTTTGTTTTGATTGAAGGGAAACTACAGAACAAGGAAAAGGTCATCCACGTAAAGGCGGAGAAGATCATGCCGCTCGCGGCAGTGAGCATTGAGCCGCAGGTGAGAAATTTTCACTGATCTCCCCAAATTACTTCGTCTTGAAGTTCACAACATAGCTTTCCAGCGGATATCCATCGGCTGAAGCAAATGCCAGCGGCGTCAGCACGAAACTGTAACTCCAACCCGGCTTGAGCTTCACCGGAAGTTTGACCGCGCTGCCGCCATCGAGAAACTGAGGCTTACCCGCAATGGGCCAATGCTCTTTGCCTTCGCGTCCATAATTAATGGAATAGCCATTCGCCGGATCGAGCGGTTTGTCAAAATTAATGATCAACTCCGTCACGGCTGGATCGGCGTCCTGGGTCTTGTCAGGAAATGGCTTCATTTTGGTAAAGTGCACGCAGTTGGCCTTAAAGCTCGCAACCTCGTTTTTGATCCCGGGGGCCAGACCCTGAAAAAACTTCACGATCTCCGGCATAAACGTGCTGAAGGTACTATAACGATCGCGGTGAGACTCATACTGGCGCATCAGAGCGCACAGGTCGCTCATCCAGACAAATCCGCGGGCTTGCTCCTGGCGAGTGGCAACCAGGATGTCTCGCTTGCTCTTCCCTTGCGATTCGAGATAGAGAATGACTGCAGCGCGCACCAGCGACTCTTTAATCACAACGTCCGGCTGGCCATAAGCCATCGCCTTCATCTTGTCCGCCACCGGCTCATAGATTTCGCGGGCTGCGCTTAGTTCGCTTAAGTGCTCGTCCACAAACGGATTCATAAACGAATGATTAAATTCGTGAATCAGTGTCGGCAACTGGTTGCTGCTATACGTGGGATTACCTGAGGAATCTGCATCGCCGGCGCCCAAAATGGCAAAGAGTTCCTCGTGCCCATCCGGAAAAATAACCTTGAGGCCGTAATTTCCGTCGCCGTTATTGATGCCCAGCACCACGTTGAAATGACCTTTCGGCAACTCACCATAGAAATTCTTGTACCAGCCAAGATCGAGTCCTCTCAGGACCGCAGCGAATTGCGATTCCGCCGTCTGATACATGGACGCATGCGCGGCAAAGAACTTTTCAAAATGCGTGTCGTGATAAAACTGCTGAACCAGCCGGACGAACTCCAGACCGTTCTCTATTCCCCAGCGTGGCTCCGGAACTTTATCGGTAAATGGAACCAGAGGCGTGAGTGCCGGGGGCGGCGAGAGATGAATTGCCATCGTCATTACAGCGTCAAAGCCCACGCTCCTGGTATTCGCCAATTTCTTAGCCATTGCGATCGCAGCATGATTGCGGTACAGCGCGAAATATGTATCGATATCAGACGTGTAACCTTTCAGCGGACTCATGTTGTATTCCGGATTGCCGGCAAGCCTGAAGATGATGCTGAGCAGTTCCACTCGCTGATCAACATGAGGGGCGATCGCGAGATCAGGAGTCTGGCCAGCTAAGGTGCTCGTTACAGCAGCCACAACAATCCCGATCAGAATGAGCCGGTTCAAAGATTTCATATTGACGTCATAATACTTGAGATTCAATAAGTTTTACCTTGCTGTCCAAACTGCGATCTGGCAGTCTAATCTTTCCGGAGGAGCACCTGCTCATTCCTGAGGAGCCTTCCATGAGAGCCATCCTGCAGGATCTTCGTTTTGGTTTTCGCAATCTGAAAAAAACTCGCGGGCTGACTGTCGTTGCAATCATCACGCTGGCACTTGGCATTGGCGCTAACACCGCCATTTTCAGCGTGATTGACGCCGTTTTACTGCGGCCGTTGCCCTTTCAGGATTCCGGCCAACTGGTGCGGCTGTGGGAGACTGAGTCCGCGCCCGGTCATTACCCTTTTGCCGGACCGGACTTCGTCGATTGGAAGACGCAGTCCCATAGCTTTGAGGACATGACGCTCTATGCGTGGGCGCCGGCTTACAACCTGGGTGATCAGGGACGAGCTGAGCATGTAATCGGCACTCCAACGGAATCGAATTTCTTTTCTCTGCTGGGCGCGCGTCCGTTGCTGGGCCGCACCTGGGCGCCAGATGAGGACGAGCCCGGCCACGACCATGTTGTGATTCTCAGCTTCGGATTGTGGAAGACCCATTTCGCCGCTGATCCGCACGTGATTGACCGGCAGATCGAGCTGAATAATGAAAAGTACACCGTTGTCGGGGTAATGCCTGCATCTTTCCACTATCCATTGGACGCGCAGATCTGGGTGCCGCAGGACATGGACACCAAAAGCCTCTACCCACGCGGCAACCACTGGGCAAACGTGCTCGGACGGCTGAAGCCGGGTATCTCAGTGCAGCAGGCGCAGGCCGAACTCAGTCTCATCGCCAAACGGCTGGAGCAACAATATCCGGACTCGAACCACAATGTGGGCGCGTTTATCCTTCCCATGCAGGAGGCAATGGTCGGTCAATCGCGCACCTCGTTAATGATGATGCTGTGGGCTGTCGGCCTGGTGTTGCTCATCGCCTGTGCCAACGTGGCGAACCTGCTGCTTTCGCGCTCCGTGGTACGGCAGAAAGAAATGGCGGTGCGCATTGCCCTGGGCGCTCCCCGCGGTCGCCTGGTGCGCCAACTGCTTACTGAAAGTCTTTTGCTCGCGGTGGCCGGCGCGGTGGCCGGCCTGATTGTGGCCGCCATAGCGCTCCGAGTCACCACACTCGAACTGTTCAGTATTCCTCACCTCAACTCGATTGAAATTAATCTTCCCGTATTGGGTTTTACTCTGCTCTCTGCAAGTGTGGCGGGGATCCTGTTCGGAATTTTTCCTGCCTGGCAGACTTCGCGGCCTGACTTGCATGATGAACTGCGCGGGGGCGCCGGTTCCTCCAGCGTCAGCCGCCACCGCCGCTTTACCAGCAACGCTCTGGTGGTCACGGAGGTTGCGCTTTCCGTTCTGTTGCTCATTGCTTCAGGGCTGCTGCTGAAGGATTTCATTCGCCTGCGCACCAACAGCATTGGCGTACGCACTGAGAACGTCTGGACGGCGGCGATCAGCTTGCCTAAGTCCAAATACGCAGACCCGCGCAAGCAGAACGACTTTTCCCAAACGTTGTTGCAGGCAGTAAGAAACATACCAGGCGTGGAATCGGCCGCCATAACTGACCATTTGCCGCTTGAAGGCGGCAACAATAGTTCTGTGAAGCTGCGCGGCCACCCCTCCACGCAATGGGAGAAACTGCTGGTGGAAAATCACGGAGTCACTCCCGGGTATTTCCATGCGCTCGGGATTCCTCTATTGCAAGGGCGGGATTTTACCGACCAGGATGTGCAGACTTCACTCGACCTGGACATCCAGATCGAAGAGCTGTTCAAAAATGGTAAACCTGATGCTCAGCAGCTCGACAAAATGGTTTATCCCGCTGTGATCAATGAGCAGATGGCCCGCATTTTCTGGCCAAACCAGAATCCTCTGGGACAGATGTATTCTCCGGGAGGAGAGCCACCCTGGCGCCAAGTGATTGGCGTGGTGGGCGACGTCAAGCAGTGGGACCTCGTACGCGGGGCGCAGCCGGAAGGCTATACCGCGTTCGATGGCGACAGCAGAAATTTCCTGGTGGTGCATACGTCCGCGCCGCTGGCTGGATTTGCCGATGCGGTTCGTCATGAGCTGAAGCAGATTGATTCCACTCTTCCGCTTTTTTCTGTGCGTTCCATGAGCGCCGTGATTGCCGAGAGTGCTGCAGGAGAAGAATTTATTACCCTGCTGATCGGCATCTTCGCGTCGGTTGCTCTGCTGCTGGCCTCAGTAGGGATTTACGGCGTGCTGTCCTATGCCGTGACGCAGCGAACGCAGGAGATCGGCATTCGCATGTCACTTGGCGCGACGCAAGCCCACGTGTTGCGGCTGGTGCTGGCCCAGGGTGGACGTCTCATCTTGTGCGGCTTCGTGCTGGGAGTCGCTGGCGCCTTTGCTGTGCAACGCCTGCTGGCGAGTTCGCTGCACGCCGTGAAAGCCAACGATCCGGCAATCTACGTCGCAGCGCCACTATGTCTCGTCTTGATAGCCCTGCTCGCCTGCTACATTCCCGCACGCCGCGCCACACGCGTGGATCCCCTGCTGGCGTTGAGACATGAATGAAGATTCTTCTCCTCCTGGTGAGCTGAACCTGTACGATTCTAGGCAAACGGGAAGGGTCGAGAGGTAGGGAGAAATTTGCAGTGCGACGTCTCCTAGGACCTAGCGGCTGCGTTCTGCACATATACAGATATCGCCACGGCCACGATCGCCACTAAAGGCAGCAACGCTACAACTGCCGGCCAGTGGCGGTAGAGGACAGCGCTGGCTACGGCGGCGACCGCATATAAGATGAAGACCCAGGCTTGCAGCGCCATGGAGCGCTCGGCTATTGCCAACTGTTCTGCTTCTTCAGGAAGCTCCTTTTCTGCTTTCCAGTGGTGGACCAGACCAGACATCAGGCTGGTCATTGTCCCGGTTATGTATGTGGTGGCGATGCCGGGAAGGTTCAGGCGCTTCACGATGGCGCTCTGCATGCCCATGGCAAATGCTGACAGCACGATCAACGCCGCTATGGTGCCTTCGCTTTGAAGAGAAACTGGGAGCACAAAAACAGCAGCAAACAGCGACATCACGAAAGTTTCGACCAGCACGGCAATACGGATGCGCTTCCAGGGAATTCCCTTCTCCTCGTCCGAAACTAAAACAGCACCCAGGAAGATTCCGGCAATGAATGTGATCAGCGCGATCAGCGAACGAATTGTGGCCGCGCTTATATTGCTGCCCAGGGAGATGCCCAGCAGGACGGCATTGCCGGTCATGTTGGCGGTGAAGACATGGCCGGCGATGTAGACGATCGCGTCCACGCAGCCGGCAGCCCAGGTGAAAAAAAGTACGGTGCGGCGGCGAGGCATTGTCTGATTTTCCATATCTCAGGCAGAACATTGTAGATTGCTCGGGCCAAGTGCCACTACATACCGTGGAATCGGGGCATCGGAAAAGCAAAACCTCACCACAGACGACAATGATTGGACTGATCTTTACTGATTCCTTTTTGGTTTATCAGCCGCATCAGCATTAATCTGCGGTGAAGATTTTTTCGCTTCTTCTTTGGCCCGCTCACGCAGCCTGCGGATTTCTTCCAGACGCTGGGCGAATTGCTTTTCGCGGCCCTGAGATGTCGGATGGTAGTACTGGCGGCCGCGAAGATTATCGGGCAGGCAGTCCATGTCCGCCACCTTCGTGTCCAGATCGTGGGCATACTGGTAACCCTTGCCGTAGCCAACCTGTTTCATCAGCGGAGTTGGGGCATTGCGGATGTGCAGAGGCACCGGCTCGGCGGACGTTTTCTGCACATCCTCAACTACGTTGCCGTAGGCGGTATACAAGGCGTTCGATTTAGGCGCGAGCGCGATGTAGACAACTGCCTGCGCCAGCGCCAGCACGCCTTCAGGCATGCCGAGAAAATCATAGGCATCTTTCGCTGCCAGGCAGATGTTCAGCGCCTCTGGCGCAGCCAGGCCGATGTCTTCAACCGCCATGCGCACCACGCGGCGCGCAATGTAAAGCGGATCTTCGCCCGACTCAATCATGCGCCCCAACCAGTAGAGCGAAGCATCCACGTCGCTGTTACGAACTGATTTATGCAGCGCAGAAATGAGGTTGTAATGCTCTTCCCCAGCTTTATCGTAGAGCAGGATTTTTTTCTGCAGAGTGTCTTTTAATATCTGCTGGGTAATCCCAGCGCCGTCACCGGCTGTCGCAGCCGCCACTTCCAGAACGTTATAGGCGACGCGGGCATCGCCGCTCGAGTAGGCAGCAATCTGACGCAGGATGTCTTCTGAGGCCTCGACTTTCAGCTTGCCGAGCCCGCGTTCCGTATCAGCCAGCGCTCGCTGCAGCAGAATGATGATCTGGTCTTCCGTCAGAGGTTTCAGGATGTAGACGCGGCAACGGGACAGGAGCGCGCCGATGATTTCGAACGACGGGTTCTCAGTAGTAGCGCCGATCAGGCGGATGTTGCCACGCTCGACGTGAGGCAGGAAGGCGTCCTGCTGCGCCTTGTTGAAGCGATGGATTTCGTCCACGAAAACGATGGTGCGCGTCCCATATTGGCGGGCCTTTTCCGCGTCGGACATGACCTGCTTAATCTCTTTGATTCCGGAGAGCACCGCGGAAAACTCGATGAACTCAGCCTTGGTCATGTTGGCGATGATCTGAGCCAATGTGGTTTTGCCCACGCCGGGCGGGCCCCAGAAGATGATCGACCCGGGATCATCGCGCTCGATCTGCATGCGCAGCGGCTTGCCTGGCGCAAGAATGTGCTCCTGTCCGACGAACTCTTCCAACGTTCGCGGACGCATGCGGTCGGCCAAGGGCCTGGCGCCCTTTTTCTGCTGTTCCGGAA
>DATDNH010000322.1:0-2779 GCA_036518395.1 Candidatus Angelobacter sp.
GAGCCTTTACGGAGATCCACGGCAACTAGAAATGCTTTGCCGTACGTGACGCGCATGAGCTTGCCCATCGGGGGGTCATATTGAAAGTGCAGCCCGCGTAGCACGCCCTGCTTGGAGCGCGAGTGATTGTCCTGAACGAAATTCGTAGGGAGTCCCAGTGCGCTAAACTGATCGGCGCGGTAAGTCTCCATGAAGAACCCGCGTTCGTCTTCAAACACTTCCGGAGCAACGATCACAATCTCGCCAAGGTGACTAGACTCTCTTCGGATTTGCATTGCAACACCTCTCCTTCTCCGTATAAGACTCGGTTTGTCCCCTCGGTTGTCAATAAACCTTGCTCGAGAACAGTTAGCTTTGATCTCGCCGTGAAAAACGGCCAAGATTTCACACAATTCGCTGCCAATTCAACTAGACCGCACCTTTTCGGCGCAGGACGACAGCTATGGTGCGAAACAATATCCAAAGATCCAGCGTTATGGACTGGCGGTCGACGTAGGACATGTCCAACTGAACGCGCTCGGGATACGCAACATCCGACCGGCCATTAACCTGCCACAGGCCAGTAATGCCGGGTTTGACCAGCAACAATCGAGAGGCAAAGGCGCCGTATTTTTCCAGTTCCGGTTCGACGATGGCCCGCGGACCCACCAAGCTCATCTGTCCTCTCAGAACATTAAAAACCTGCGGCAGTTCATCAAGGCTCGTGCGACGGAGCCAGCGGCCAATCCTTGTGCATCTTGGATCTTGCTGAAGCTTGTAGCTTCTCTCAAACTCCTTCCGTGCTTCAGGATTGCTAGCCAGCAAGCCGGCAAGCATCTTTTCAGCACCCTTCACCATGCTGCGGAACTTCAGCATGTAGAAAACCTGGCCATAACGGCCGAGCCGGCGATGCTGGAAAAACACCGGCCCTGGAGAATCGAGACGGATGGCCACAGCAATCAAGATGCACGCGGGAAGAAGAATGGGAAGCAACAGCAGACACAAGAAGAGATCAACCAGCCGCTTCAGTATTGCGGCGTGACGTAAATGCGCGCGTTCCTCTTGCCAATATGGCCCCCACCGGATGCTCTGGGCCGTACCATGCTCGGGCTGTCTTAAGATAGGGGTGGCTTCATTGGTCACCAATTAGCAACTCCTTCCCATTGATTTATGTTCCGATAAACGAAAAAAGGACTCAGGCCGCGGCGACCACTCTTCAGGCAGGAATGCCTTCTGGTTCCGGGACCAGCAAGGGAAGTGAAGTTCTCCTAAAGTGAATGAATGGCAGATTATCTGAATAGATGTTCGAGATAACTCATTGGAATATACGGATCGCGCTCAGGTGCCGCTTGAGTGGGAGGGGGAGGTACTGTTGATGCAAGCCCAGGAGTAGTCCGGCGGCTTTCGCCAAATCTTGCTGTACGGACGCACCCACCGGGCGCCGATGACCGTTTGTGTGCATCCTGCTCAACTTTTTGCGAAGCAGCAGCCCCATGTCGGTCAACATCGACTTCCTCGTTTGCTGGTTCCAAATCCCAAGCTGCTTCCAGATCACGCCGACATCGAAGTAGCGCTTGAATAAATCTAATCCCGTAAAATTGTGGGAATGAACTACCACTGCGCGCGGCTCGTACACGATTTTCCTGCCCCTATCGAGGATGCGCTTTGCGATTCCCAAGTCTTCAAAACATTTGAGGTCCTCGGGAAAACGCGTTGTCTCCCAATCTTCCTTTCGGATCGCGGCGTTAACTGTCGAAAAGTGGTAGAACCGGTAGCCTCGCTGTCGCGCCTGCGCGGGGTCCTTCACAAGTCTTTCCTCTCCATATACCGCGTCTAGCGCATCCTGTCTCTCCAGCGTGGAATCCGGTTTGGGCATGTGCCGCCCGTAGACCGCGGCGACTGAAGAATCGGAAAAGTTTGCTAGCAACGCTTCCAGCCACTCCGTTGACATGGGAACTGCGTCCGCCGCTAAATACACCAGAAGTCCTCCTCGCGCGAGCGTCGCCGCAAAATTTCTGGTCCGCGCGTGATGGAATTCTTCCGCGTGAATCTGCTCCACGCGCGCTGGATATTTCTTTGCAATCTCACGTGTCTCATCCGTCGAACTCGAATCCACGATCACCACTTCAAACGCGCCTACATTCTTCTGCGCATAAACGGCCTCGAGGCAGTTCGCGATGTTCCGCGCCTCATTCCTTGTCAGCACCAAAATGGATGTTTGAATCATCTACACTTGCTGCCAATCAGCCTTACAACGTACCAAGCCGCCCGCTGGGTTGTTTTGTTCTCCTCCAGGCGGCGACCAGTTTGTTCCACCTTCCCCTAACCCAAGCAGTCCTTGCGCCCAGCCTTAACCTGACGTTGCTAACGGTCTTCCGGTTTTGGATTTCCTTCCTCTTTCGCAGAATTGCCGGTAATTCCTGGATGGCATCTAGCTTCGCCGAAAAGAAGGCCTTTCCCACCCCTCTCCGCAAGAAATACGCCGCCGCTCCCAGCTCATACAGCATTCGGTGCGGCAACCCTCGCGCCATCAGCTCCAGTGGCATGTTTTTCCAGTAAGCGTACTCCACGTTACGCTGCGACAAATAGGCCTGCCGGGCCGGATACTTCTTCATTGTTGCTGTCAGCCGGTGGTATACGATCGCGCCCGGCACGAACATACACGCGTATCCGCGCAGTTGCGCCCGGAAGCTCAGGTCCAGGTCCTCGTAGGTGCCGAAAAAGTCTTCGTCAAAAAAACCGATGTCGTCCAGCATCCTCCGCCGGTACGCCGCCGCCCCTGCGCACGCCCCAAACACTT
>DATDNH010000323.1:0-3724 GCA_036518395.1 Candidatus Angelobacter sp.
TATTGCGCGACTTGGCGCCAAGCCTGTTTTTGTCGACATCCATCCGGAAACTTTTAATCTTGACCCACAAAAACTCGAGCGGGCCATCACCAGCCGCACCAGGGCCATTATGCCGGTGCACCTCTTCGGCCTGACCGCCGAGATGGATCCCATTCTGGCGATTGCCGCTGACCGAAAGCTGCCTGTGATTGAAGATGCGGCCCAGGCCATCGGCTCTTCTTATCATGGACGCATCGCGGGCGCCATGGGCGACTTTGGCTGCTTTAGTTTTTTCCCTTCCAAAAATCTCGGCGGAGCGGGCGACGGAGGATTGATCACCACCAACGATCCCAGTTTCGCGGAACGCCTCAAGCTTTTGCACCTGCATGGCAGTCCGAGCAAATACGAATACGCAATTCTCGGCATGAACAGCCGCCTCGATGCTTTACAGGCTGCGGTTCTGCGCGTAAAGCTGCGCTATGTGGAGCAGTGGACTGAAGGCCGCATAGGCAACGCCGGGCGCTATCGCGCGTTGTTTGCTGCGAGCGCCTGCGCTGAGGAAATCACGGTCCCCGGGACTCCCCCTCACTGCCGCCACGTTTATAACCAGTTCGTCATTCGCGCAAAACGCCGTGACGCCCTGCGCAAACATCTTCAGGGCGCCGGAATCCCGAGCGAAATCTATTATCCTCACCCCCTGCATTTGCAGCCGGCATTTGCCTTCCTCGGTTACAAACAGGGAGATTTTCCGGAGACGGAACGCGCTTGCCAGGAGGTCCTGGCTCTGCCCGTGTTTCCGGAGCTGACAGCCCAGCAGCAGGATCTCGTGGTAAAAGCTTGTGAGGAGTTTTATACGCAGCAGGCGACATCCCCGGCTGCGGCAGGAAAAGACAATGGACGTTAGCAAAAAAAAGGTAGCGGTTATCGGCGCGGGATACTGGGGCAAGAACCTGGTGCGTAACTTTCACCATTTAGGTGTCCTGGCCGCCGTATGTGATACGCGCCAGGACGTTCGGGACAAAATTCACGGCGAATATGGGACCAGAACTGCCGCCACAGTTGACTCCATTCTGGCAGACGATGCTGTCTCTGCCGTCGTGATAGCAGCTCCAGCGGCTCAGCACTATGAATTGACCAGGAAAGCTTTACTGGCCGGCAAAGATGTATTCGTGGAAAAACCGCTGGCGCTTACCATGGCGCAGGGGAACGAACTCACCAAGCTGGCAGCAGAGCGGCGGCGCATCCTGATGGTCGGACACATTCTTGAGTATCATCCCGCAGTGGTCGCATTGCACGAACTGGTGCGCAAGGGCGAGTTGGGCAAGATCCAATACATTTATTCTTCGCGTTTGAACCTTGGCAAACTGCGCACGGAAGAAAACATACTCTGGAGTTTTGCCCCTCATGATGTTTCTGTCATCCTTACTCTACTGGCCGAAGAGCCCAGTCAGGTGGCGAGTCATGGCGGCGCGTATCTGAATTCCCAGATCTTCGATACCACGCTGACTACTTTGACTTTCCCCAGCGGCGTCAAAGCGCACATTTTTGTCAGTTGGCTCCATCCTTTCAAAGAACAGAAGTTAACTGTGGTAGGCGATAAGAGCATGGCTGTGTTTGATGACACGCAGGAAGAAAACAAGCTGACCGTGTTTCCCCATCGTATCGATTGGCTCGATCGTGTTCCTGTTGCCTACAAGGCTGGCGGCCGTCCTATCCCGATTTCGCGAGACGAACCTTTACGCCTGGAATGCGAACATTTCCTCGAGTGTATCGAGAAGCGCATGCAGCCGCGCACTGCCGGAGAGAACGGGCTTGCTGTGCTGAATATTTTGGAAGCATGCGAGCACTCTCTGCGCGATAGCGGAAAACCCGTTACGCTCCGCCCACACTCGCGAACCTACTTTTTGCATCCCACGGCAGTACTGGATGAGCCCTGCACCATCGGTGAGGGGACAAAAATCTGGCATTTCTCGCACGTGCTGTCCCGCTCAACCCTGGGTCGGAACTGCAACATCGGGCAGAATGTGGTGATCGGCCCCGATGTGACCATTGGCAACAACGTCAAAATCCAGAACAATGTCTCGGTTTACACGGGCGTGGAGCTGGAAGACGATGTTTTCTGCGGACCATCCATGGTTTTCACCAACGTCGTGAATCCCCGAAGTCACATTGTCCGCAAGCACGAATATCGCAAAACGCTGGTGAAAAAAGGCGCCTCCATCGGCGCCAACGCCACAGTTATATGCGGAACCACAATCGGCAGGTATGCCTTCGTGGGAGCAGGTGCGGTGGTGACGCGCGATGTTCCGGATTATGCGCTGGTTCTTGGAAATCCAGCGCGCCAGGCCGGCTGGATGTGCTACTGCGGCGTTCGGCTTAAGGCAAACGGGACCGCTTATCAGTGCTCAGCCTGTGGCCGCACCTATGAAATCAAACAAAACCGTTGTGTTCAGACGTCGGGCAAAGTTGAGGAGTCGGTCGCAACCCAGTCCAGCGCAGCAACCAGGGCCCACTCTGTATGAAGCTTGTAACCATCGTTGGAGCGCGCCCGCAATTCGTTAAGGCTGCAATGTTGAGCCGCGCAATTGAAGCCCACAATCATAGTGTCGCGAGCAGGGAAAAAATCATTGAGGTGCTCGTGCACACCGGCCAACACTACGATTACGAAATGTCCAGTTCTTTTTTTCATACGCTCGAGTTGCGGGCTCCGGAGTACGAGTTGGGAGTCGGTTCGGGAGCCCAGGGATGGCAAACGGGAGAAATTCTCAAACGCGCTGAAGAAGTTTTGGTAAAAGAAGCTCCGGACATGGTTGTGGTCTACGGAGATACCAATTCAACTCTGGCTGGCGCTCTGGCAGCAGCCAAATTGCACCTGCCCGTGGCGCATGTGGAGGCCGGCCTGCGCAGTTTCAACCGCAGCATGCCTGAGGAACTCAACCGGGTGCTCACGGACCATTTGTCAGATCTTCTCTTCGTTCCAACCGCTACTGCAGTCACGAACCTGGAACGGGAAGGAATCACGAAGGGAGTATTTCTGGCTGGAGATGTCATGCTTGAAGCCGCGCTGGAACATTTGCATCGCGCGCAGACAAAATCGTCGATTTTGCGTGATCTCGGATTGCAGCCAGGAGGCTACGCGCTCGCAACTGTGCACCGGCCGTCAAATACGGATCTAAAAGAGCCACTTGAGCAAATTGTTCAGGCTTTCACCGAGATCAGCAAAACCTGTCCGGTGATCTGGCCCATGCATCCCCGCGCGCGCAAGGCGCTGGAATCTTTTTCTCTGCTTCCGGAAAGCACGAACGGGTTGAAGACGTTACCGCCGGTCGCGTACGAGGACATGCTCCTGCTGGAAGCATCCGCCAGAGTGATTCTGACTGATTCGGGCGGCGTACAAAAGGAAGCCAGGTGGTTCAACGTTCCCTGCGTCACCCTGCGGGAAGAGACCGAGTGGATCGAAACCCTGGAGGATGGATGGAATCGTCTGGCAGGCTCTGACCGGCAAAAAATTACCGAGGCATTTCACAGCGCCATAGGTTCTCGATGCATCGGAGTACAGCCATCTGAATCGCAGCGCGCGGCTGAGACAATGGTGAGGCATATAGTTGCTTTCGGCCAAAATTCGGGAGGGTGCTTACCCCGGCCATAGTATGAAAACACCGTTGCAAAGGGCCAAGCCAAGGTATTTTGTGCATCCTCATGCCCTGGTCGAATCCTCCGATATCGGAGCCAATACCCGTGTTTG
>DATDNH010000324.1:0-47688 GCA_036518395.1 Candidatus Angelobacter sp.
GAAAACGAAGGCCATGGCTTCGCAAAAGTGGAGAACCAGATCGACGCATACACTCGCGTTGCCGATTTTCTGAAGAAGTACAATCCACCGGCGAAGTGCGGGTGCAATGTTAATTAAGCAATTAGCAATTGGCAGTTAGCAGTTAGCAAAACCTGACCGCCGACAACAGATTTGCACCAGTTGGCCAATTGCCATTTGCTAATTGTTGCATCATTTCACCCGATGCAGTCTTTTCTCATTCGGATCAGTCTGCGCTGCATGTTTTGTGATCGCTTCCACCAATCCATTCATCGTGTATTCGGTGGCTTCCAACGTCGGCGGGAAGCCCGCTTTACGGAGAGTATCGCTGGTCACCGGCCCAATTGATGCCAATTGAACCCCTTCCAGAAACGCACGGGCACTCTCACCAAGAAGTGTCAAAAAGTTATTGGCGGTGGAGGAGCTGGTAAAGGTAATCAGGTGCGGCCGAGAAGCGGGATCGGTAAAAAGATTTTCGAGTTTTTCTTTAGAGTCTTCCGGCACGCGGGTCTCATAGGCTTCGATCACATCCACCCGTGCGCCCATTTTTTGCAACTCATTCGGCAGCACGTCGCGCGCCACTTTGGCGCGGACTATCAGTACCCGGCTGAACTCGGTTATTTTCCCGCGTAGTGCCTCCACCACGGATTCAGCAACATATTTTTCCGGCACAATGGATACCGAAAGACCTTCTGATTGGATCGCCATGGCCGTTGCAGGACCGATCGCAACGATGCGCAGGTGCTGCATATCCACAATGGGCAACCCGAGGCGGTTATATCGCTCGAACAGCCGTTCCACACCATTCACACTGGTCAGGATCAGAGTGTCATAGTGGTCAATCTTGAGCAGTGCATGATCCAGCGCTCCAATGTTTCCGGTACCTCGGATCTCGATCGTGGGAATTTCAATGACAGTGGCGCCTAGCGCGCGCAGGGGCTCAGACAAACTGAAAGCCTGTCCACTGGCGCGCGTGACGAGGATGCGCCAACCCTTGAGTGGTCGGTCGTCTGAATTCGGCATCTGCAAAAATTTATGATTATTGATTTCTGAGTTTTGATTTAACTTCAGTCGCACTGTTCATCTTTCAATCAACAATCAAAGATCAAAAATCATAAATTCCTCTATGGTTGACTAGGCACTGCAGCTTCCTTCTGGTAAATATCCGCGAGAATCCGATCAGCGCCTTTTCGCAACAATGCTTCAGCAGTCTGGCGCCCAAGCTTTTCCGGATCACCGCCTTCCGCCCGCTCGCGCAGTAACTCACGGCCATCGGGACGGCCAACAATGGCCATCAACACCAACTTGCCATTTTTCACTTGAGCAAATGCTCCAATGGGAACCTGGCATCCGCCGCCAAGGCCAAGCAGCAAAGCCCGTTCACAAGTCGTCGCCGCACGTGCATCGGCATCATCCAGGAATTTCAGCATAGAGCGAACTCGCTGATCTTTGCGGCGAATCTCGATCCCCAGCGCACCCTGTCCCGCCGCCGGACACATCTGCTCCGGCGGTAGTTGCCCACGCACGTGCTGAGCGAGCCCTAACCGATGCACACCTGCAGCCGCCAGAATGATCGCATCGTACTCCCCCGATTGCAGCTTGCGCAGCCTTGTATCCACGTTGCCGCGCAGCGAGATTACTTCCAGATCAGGTCGGATGGCTTTGAGCTGGCATTGCCGGCGCAGGCTGCTTGTGCCTACACGCGCCTTTTCTGGCAGCATTCCCAAATCGGAAAATCTCACCGACACAAACGCATCCCGAGGATCTTCCCTCTTCATCACCGCCGCCAATTCAAACTCCGGCTGAAGTTCTGTCGGCACATCCTTCAAGCTGTGCACCGCCAAATCAACTCGCCCCCCCGACAGTGCCTCTTCGATTTCCTTGGTGAACATGCCTTTGGTGCCTACCTTCGAAAGCGCTACTTCAGTAATTTTGTCGCCTGTGGTTTTGATGATTTCGATCTCGACCGCATGCCCCTGCCCTCGCAGCAAACCGGCCACATGATTTGCCTGCCAGAGCGCCAGCTGGGAGCCGCGCGAGCCTATGCGCAGGGTCGCCATTATTTGGTCGGCTTTCCGCTGTTCAGGTTGAAAATGCGGCGAATGATGTCGTGGATGGAAGCCGCTTCCGGCTCTGCCACGCTGGACTTTAAGGTGGTGATGGGCGTGTGCAGCAGCTTGTTCACAATGCCTCGTGTCATGGCATCAATAGCGGCCTCTTGATCAGGAGTGATGTTTCCGAGTTTTCCACGAATCCGGTCCATCTCCGCCTGGCGAATGGTCTCACATTGCTCCTGCAGCGACAGGATCGTTGGCACTACGGCCAGAGACTTCAGGCGCGCGGCAAAGCGTTCCACTTCTGCCTGCACAATCTGTTCTGCTCGCTCCGCCTCTCTCTGGCGCTCCGCCGTATTCCCGGCAGCAACTGCCTGGAGATCGTCGATGTCGTAAACAAACATTCCGTCCAGGCGGTTCACCTCGGGATCGATATTTCTCGGAACAGAAATATCAATAAAAAACATGGGACGATTGCGCCGTCGGGCCAGAAAACGCTCACCATGTTGCCTTTGGAACAGGAATTCAGCGGCGCCAGTGGAAGTGAGTACGATGTCCGCGCGGTCGGCTGTTTCGTATAGGCGCTCGAATGGCACTGCTTCGCCGCCAAAAGCTTCCGCCAGTTGCAACGCGCGTTCATGCGTGCGGTTGCTGAAAAAGATCGCGCTTACACCGTTGGCCATCAAGCGCCGCGCTGCGAGTTCCGCCATCTTTCCGGCGCCGACCATATAAACTGTCGTGCCCTTCAGCGAGCCAAAAATCTTTTCCGCCAATTGCACTGCCACGGACGAAACAGACACGTTGGAACTGCCAATCGCTGTCTCAGAGCGCACGCGTTTGGCCACGGCAAACGCCCGCGAAAGGAGAAAATCCAGCGCCGAATGCACGGCTCCCAGGCCGCGCGCGATAGCATAGGCTTCCTTCACTTGTCCCAGGATCTGCGGCTCGCCTACGACCATGGAATCAAGGCTGGACGCGACGCGGAAAACGTGCCGCACCGCATCCTGTTGCCGGAATTCGTAAATATGGGAATTGAGCGATTCAGGATTAATGCCAAAGTAAGTTGGCAGAAACCCGCGAACGTCGGTTCCCTGCTTGCTGCTGGTGAGCAATTCCACGCGATTGCACGTGGAAAGCACCATGCCCTCTTCTACTCCCGGCTGCTGAACCAGCGTGCGAATGGCGTCCGGCAATCGCTGTTCCGGGATCGCCAGCCGCTCGCGCACCTCCACGGGCGCGCTGTTGTGGTTCACGCCGATGAGCTGAAAGTTCATGGAGCAATAAACCTGTGCCATCCGCTATTGACTGACCACGCCAGCACCGCAGCCGCAAAGGCAAATGCCGCCAGATAGGCAGCGCGTCGTCCCCGCCAGCCCGCGCTCCAGCGTGTGTACAACAAAACCATGTACACGGCCCACATCAGGATGGACAACAAAATCTTTGGATCACGAAACAAGTTGAGCTGTTTCGCTTCAGCCAGAATCGAGCCGGCAATCAGGCCCAACGTCATAAAAGGAAAGCCGAAAACCAGGCATTTGTAGCCGATATCATCAATTGTGGCCAGCGCCGGCAGCCTGGACCAGAATCCTCCCCCGGTGGCCTTAGCTTTCAGATTGCGCTCTTGAATGAGATAAAGAATGCTGGCAAAAAAACTGAAGAAAAGTGCCGAGTAGCCCACCAGAATCAGTCCCACGTGGATGATGATCCATCGATTGCTCACTCCCGGAGATGGAGAATTGGCCAGCGATGAAGGCGCGGAAGCCAGGACCGTTAGGAGAAACGCCACGGGAAAAACCGCCACTCCCGGCGATGCGGTCTTATATCGGAAATAGACAACAAAGAAAAACGCCATCAGCAGAAAGGCCAGCAATGATTCCATCTGGTGCAGGAATGAAGGCGCGACTGCCGGGCCCAACATTCCATATTCCACGAGCGCTACAAAATGAAAGATTGTTCCCAGGCCCACGGCAGGCAGCATGATGCGCGTAAGAATTGGCCGTCCACCCCATAGCGAAACCACGGCATATAGAAGTCCGACGCCGTAAAGGCTTAAGGCAACATATAACCAAAGCTGCGGCATAAGTTATTGAAAATTATAAGCCGGAGCGGAGAGGACGTAGCGGCTACACTGCCCTGCAACCACTCGCCCAACCCTCAGCCCCCGACCACCAACCTAAGGAAAAATCTTACATCAGCAGTCACAGTGCCACTGTGATGTAAATCACAGTACGATTCGCTTTCCTCTTTGGATTCAATAGATTTAAGCGCCGGACGGCAACTGGTGTTAAGGCCAGCTTGCCCTTAAGTTGAGTGCTCCCAGGAATCAATATCCTGACAGGCGTGCGTAATTGCCGCAGTGGTGGTGGTTGCAGCGCCCGAAGAACAGGCGGCGGGAGCTGATTCTTTGGAAATACCTGGAGTTTTGCCGACTACGGTTTGGAAGTAGCCTTGTCGGAAGAGGGACTGACGTCCTCCTCCATCTTCAGCACATGCAATGTGTCGCCCTTGGAATCGACTGTTCCGGTCACTTTTACTTTCTTCCCGGCAAACTGCTCGGCTAAGGTTTGATCATCCAGACGGTACAGATCCTTTTTTCCTACCAGGACAAAGACCCCGCCCATCTCTTTGGCACAATGCAGAGTACAGCTTCTGGAATCGCGGCCGTATACGCCTTTCTTGATCATTGATTCGTGGGAGTGGTCCATGGAATGGACGTTGAATGCGCATTGGCTGTCGACGATCTCACCCTGCACGGTAATCACCGCCGGTTCTTTGTCCTTGCTGAATGCATAGCCAACCAGGAGCAGCATAACTACAAGCAGCCCGATTCCCGCTCTCGCCAGATTCGTTCTTTCTTTCATAAACTTCCTTTCTCAACACCTGGGAGGCCTACCTGCGAACCAATTCAATTCATGGAGTGACCACAACCTTCATGTGCATTCCCTCATGGTCACCGCTGCAAATGACGGTACACACAACCACATATTCCCCAGGTTCGGAAGGGGCAATGACGCTAAACTCCTGCATTCCCGGCTTCAGCTCAAAATCCCAGCCCGCAACCTTCGAGCGATCTTTGGCGCGTAACATTGTGAATCCGTGGACAGCGCCATCGCGGTTCCAGCTTTTTCCTTTGCGGGCTTCCAGGCGCAGCACCAGCGATTCACCGGCCTTGACCGTAATTTGCGAATGCGGCTGCCCGGGAACTCTGAAGTGGCTATCCTTGTCTGCCAATATCGCAATCACACGAGACTGGCCGAATACCGGCACAAACATCATTAACAGAACCGCCGTAATGGCCCAGGCGCACATCGCGGGACGCAAATGAATTGACCCTCGCTTATGCATGCTTATTGCGACATGTAATGCAGGATCGACCGCATTTCCTGATCGGTGATCGTCGCACGGACTCGCATGTGCCGAACAATAGTCCCCATCATTCGCGGCGAGAACTTCGGCGGCGCCATGTGGCAGCGGCCGCAATTGGCGTGATAAGCACGCTCCCCTTCAAGACGGAGAGGATCATCCTGTGCCGCGTGGTTCGTCGTCGGGGTCGAAGTGGCAACGTCCTTGTCGTTGTCCTTGCCGCCGGTCTTCGCGCCGGCCACCACTGCCGCCCCGATACTGAGCACCAGCAATACTGTAGAAATCAAAATCTTTGTTTTCATTGCGCACCTCCGGTCGGAGCTAACGGCGTGATGAAACGATAGGTGAGAGCCAATATCCAGAGATTGGCATCCTTGTTGAGAGCAAACTGCCGGCCGTAACTGGCGGATGCTCGAACGTCTCTCCCGATGTAATAGTTCAAGCCACAATCGCCCTCATTTGTATCTCGACCCAGCGTGCCCAGTTGTTTTACCTGTGCCGCGGTAAGTTTTGGATCAGCCAGGACCTGCTGGCCTCGTCCCACAAGCTCCAGCCGGCGCATATATGGAACCTGGCTGAGGCGGTAGGCTGACTCGATCCAGTAAGCTGTGCCCCTGGTTCCCGAAGAATGTGCGTACTCCGAACGCAGCGTCACCGGCAGCTTCTCAGGTTGCCACTCCGCATGCAACCCGACGTTATGCGAACGATCTCCTTGCAAGAGCTGCTGGAAGGAAGTCCCAATTTCAAAGCGATGTTTGGGAAAAAAGAATCCAATACGCCCGCCAGTTGCCCGGTTGGTCGCTAAAAGGTGATGCGTATTGTTGCTGGAGAAATAGAACGCGTAGTTCAGGTTCACATTTTGCGTGCCGGCGGGGAAGCTGCCCCGCAGCATCCCACCCAGGCCAGTGTTGCTGCTGATGGAATTGGTCAGCGGAGCGCCCTGCAAGGGTCTTATCCAATAAGGCGCCAGCCGCTCGTTAAACATGCCAAAGGGCGTAAGGAAGCGTCCGGCAACCAGGGTAACGTACCTATTGGCAATATAGTCTATCGTGGCGTATTGAAGGTTGTACTCATTCGTGGCGGGATAATGCTCTTCAGGATCGTTTAGATCGGTTGTAAAAGTTGGGTAGTAGTCGGCTCTCGCCTCAACCAGCCATTTATCTCCCACGGGCACCAGCAGTACTGGAACCAGCCAGGGCGAGTTTTGCATCACACCGCCCGTGACCTTGGTGGAATAGAATGTGGCGCCGGTCAGGATTGGCACGGGTTTTGCATTCACATCCTGGCCTGCATCGTCCTGAGCCTGCGCCGCTACAGAGAGCAGCGAACACAAGGCGAAGATGGCCGCAAATCCGGCCTTTCTGACAAATGAAAATTTGGGCATAAGCCTCTTCCTTGCAAAATGAGGCCCAATCCTTAATACCTGAAGTAACCTCGTTATATCGGTCGAAAGGGCAGGGCCACAAGAGTACGGTAGTAACGTACTGATATCAGAATGGTTCCCATTTGTAGATTCAATCTGGATTCGGATCTGAGAAGGCGGCTATTTACGCCAAAACCAGTATTACCGCACTGATAGAGTTCTTAACCGGTCGGCGGCAAGCTCAGAAGAGATTGGCGTATAGTAGATTTCCTTCAGGAAATACGGCTTCGCTTTCATTCCCCAGACCGGCAGGATTTCGAAATGCCAGTGGTAATCCTCATCCACCGTCTTCCAGTATTGCAGGATGTTCGATTTCTGGTAGGTATTAGGAACGGTGTGCAACACGAGATGGAATGACTCGGCCACGCTGATGATGCGCAACAGGGTCCTGCGCAAGACCCCGCTCAGTTCATTCAGATTGCCCGCCCTGGAGTGCACCGCGCGCTCAAACGAGGACTCGTGCCGCCGCGGCATGATCCACATTTCGTATGGCACGCGCGCGGCGAATGGACAAAGTGCCACATAATCCTGGCGCGATTCCACGATTCGCACCGGATTACGCAGCTCCTGGTTCAGGGTGTCACAAAAAACGCATCGTTCCTTGTCCAGGTAGTAGTCGCGCGAAGCGCGCAGTTCATACAGGACGCGCCGCGGCACAAACGTTGTTGCCGTAAGCTGCGAAACTGGATGGTCAAATTCCTGTCCTGCCGGTGAGCCGTAGTTTTTGTAGACCGTCACATATTTGAAGCGCAGGTCCTGCTTCAGGTCCTGAATGCGATGCGCTGCGAGCAACAAGAATTGGGAAATCTCGGAGTCGGACGACTGCCACAGCTCGATATCATGGCGGATGCTTTGTACCAGCACCTCGTGCGCTCCCACCGTATTCATTACGTCATAAATGCCTTCGGAGCGGCGGTGCGGCTCGCCTTCGATACGGTACAGCGGCGAAGGATGAACTACCGCTGTGACCGGTCCTCCGCCGTGCTCATTGGGCGAAAGAGTGGCGATCACCTGCGGCTGATTCGGTGACCCGGGACAAAATGGGCAGCGTCCGTCTGTATCGCGACGGGGCTCTTCCTCGCCCACAATCACCCATGAGCGCGTAATAGGATCTTTGCGCAGTTCCATCTAATGTAAATCTACCATGGAGAGGAACCCGGGTCGGTTCTGGTATTCCAATGACCCGTTGACAGAGTCTGTCCTCGAAGGCGAGCTTGCGCAGCCGAAGGCACCCGGTCACATAACAGCCAAAAAATCTCCACTCACGAATCACAAATCACAAATTAAAATATCTCGATTACCAAATTTACCCAATCACGATGTCCGAGCCGTCCACCCCGCTGATGCGCCAATACGCGGCGATAAAAAAGCAGCATCCCACTGCCCTGCTTTTTTTCCGTCTGGGAGATTTTTACGAGTTGTTTTTCGAAGATGCGGTCATCGCCTCACGCGAATTGCAGATCACTCTCACCTCGCGCAATAAAGAAAAGGACGTTGCCATCCCGATGTGTGGCGTTCCCTATCATTCGGCGGAAAACTATCTTTCCAAGCTGTTGCGCAAAGGCTTCAAAGTGGCCATCTGCGATCAGATGGAGGACCCCCGGTTGGCGCGCAAGCTGGTCCGCCGCGAAGTCACGCGCGTCCTTACACCAGGGACGGCGCTGGATGGCAGCATCAGTTCGGAAGAAAACAATTTTCTCGCTGCTTTGGCGCGTGCATCAGGGGCTGTCGGTCTGGCAGCACTGGACCTTTCCACCGGCGAGTTCCGGGCAACGGAATTTCGCGGTGAAAATGCCGAACGACGTATTCTGGAGGAATTGCAGCAACTCCGCCCGCGTGAAGTCCTGTACCCTTCGTCCTTGCCGCTCTTTGACCAGGCGCCGCAAATTACGCTTCAACAAGCCGGCGATCGCGCGCGCTTCACGGAAACGCCTTTGGAAGACTGGGTATTTTCACCTGACTACGCTGTGCCACTGGTGGAAAACCAGTTTGGCGTGCTCTCGCTCGAAGGTTTTGGCCTGGGAGGCCGTCCGGCAGCCGCAACGGCGGCGGGCGCCATTCTCCACTACGTTCGCTCCACGCAGCGCGGCGCACTGGAACATGTCGATCGCATCGGTTTTTATGATCGCCAGGAATGTCTTGTTCTGGACGCGGTTACGGTCCGCAACCTTGAATTGGTTGAGCCGCTGTTTGCCAATACAGGCAATGAAGTCACGCTGTTCCGCGCCGTGGACGCCACACTCACGCCCATGGGCAAACGCCTGCTGCGCTCCTGGATGCTTCGCCCTTCCCTTGACGCGGCCGAGATCAACAAACGCCTGGACGCCGTCGAAGCCGGAGTGAAAGAGTTTATGGCGCGCGAGGAGCTGCGTCGCGCTCTGGAAGGGGTGCTCGACATCGAGCGCCTGCTGAGCCGCGTCACCCTGGAAACGGCAAATCCCCGCGATCTGCTCGCTCTGTGTGCGTCGTTGAACAGGACCCCGCTGATCAAACTAGCGGTCTCCCGTCTCCATGCTGCGCGCCTTGAAGAACTCAATCTCCTGCTGGACGATATGGCTGATCTTCGCGAGCGTATCGAGGCCACCATTGTTCCTGAGCCGCCGCTCACATTGGCTGATGGAGGAGTGATCCAGCCGGACATCAACGCTGAACTGGACGACCTCCGCAATCTCAGCCGCAACAGCAAGCAATACATCGCTCGCATTGAAGAGCGCGAACGCCAGCGCACTGGCATCAACTCGCTGAAAGTTAAATTCAATTCGGTCTTTGGGTATTACATCGAGATCAGCAAGGCCAATCTGCATCACGCTCCCACGGATTACGAACGCAAGCAAACTCTGGTCAACGCCGAGCGCTTTACCACGCCTGAGCTGAAGGAATATGAAGCCAAGGTGCTCGACGCGCAGGAGAAGATCGTCGAGATTGAACGTCGCCTGTTTACCGAACTGCGCTCGGCGATTGCCGCTGAAGCGAAGCGCATCCGTCAGACCTCTCTGGCGCTCGCCGAAGTGGACGTGCTGTCCTCGCTGGCTTTCATCGCGCAGAACCGCGGCTATTGTCGTCCTTCGTTTGAGGATTCGGGTGACCTGGAGATTATTGATGGCCGGCATCCCGTTCTGGAGCAGCAGGAACTCACGGGAAGCAATGACCGCTTCGTGCCCAACGATGTTTATGTCAACTCCACGAGCCATACCATTTTGCTGATCACAGGGCCCAACATGGGCGGCAAGTCAACCTATCTGCGCCAGACCGCGTTGATTGTGCTGATGGCGCAGATGGGCTCGTTTATTCCAGCGCGCTCGGCGCGCCTGCCCATTGTTGATCGCATCTTTACTCGCATCGGCGCCAGTGACAACCTGGCCCGCGGACGCTCCACATTTATGGTTGAGATGACGGAGACGGCCGCCATCCTGAATACTGCCACAGCGAGGTCTCTGGTTCTGCTGGACGAAATCGGGCGCGGCACTGCCACCTATGACGGTTTGGCAATCGCCTGGGCAGTTATCGAATACATCCATTCCACCAGCGGGGCGAAGACGCTGTTTGCCACTCACTACCACGAACTCACGGAACTGGAACATCTGGAAGGCGTCAAGAATTTTCACGTCTCAGTCAAAGAGAATGCCGGAGGCATTGTCTTCCTGCGCAAAGTGGAGCCCGGCCCGGCTGATCGCAGTTATGGGATCGAAGTCGCGAAACTGGCGGGACTACCTCCCGATGTGGTAGTGCGCGCCCGTGAAGTCCTGCATGAACATGAAAATGCCGAACATGAAACAAGCGCGCATTTATCGCCTGGCGCGCAAGCCGAAGCTGAAACGCCCGGCATGCAGCTAACCATGTTCACGCCGCTGTCGCAGAAAATTGTAGACCGCCTGCGCGAAGCCGACCTGAACAATCTCACACCCCTGGAAGCGCTGAATCTACTTCATGAATTGAAGAAACAGATTTAGGCCTCAGCCAATTTTTGATGTGGTTTTTGAGGTTTTCGATCCCGCCCGTTTCTTTGGAAGCACATCAGCACGATCGCGCTTTTGCGAACGGGGAGAAAGAGGCCTACTTCTTTAAGACAATTTGAGATCGTGTGTCCCCGAGAGTTTACGAAGCGCGTAGGGATGTCTCTCCCGCCTGTTTCCTTAATTCCGAAACGGGGCAAGATGTCCAACCAACAGGCGGGATCGACATAAACTAAAGAAATTCAGCTGCTTCACTTTGTCACTATGAACGCGGGCAGAGCTACGCCATCATCCGTATTGACATCGCTTGGACTGAAGTGCGGCTCTTCAATGCCCTTCTTCAACATGTCCTTGGTGATCGGTTTGTACGCAGCGGCGATGTCCTCCGGCTTTATGCCGCCACTCGTCCCTGCTTTAACCGCAACCACGCCAAAAGCGGACTTGCCGTCGAAGTAGACACAAACGGCCAAATCTCTGGCTTCGTTAAATAAAAAAGCAGCGCTGCGCCCGGCTTTGGCTTCTTTGACTTTAAGAAATGGACCCAGGTCGCTGTCTTTCAGGCCTTCCGCCCAATTCTGTTCGCTTACATAAATGGCGAGACGGCCTTCACTGAATGGTTGTACGTTGGCGGTTACGTCCGCCGCGATCTTGATGAAGAATAGCGGATCAGCACTCTGCGCATCAGGATTCTTTGGGGCTGGTTGATTCTGCGCTAGAGCAAACGCGGCAACGAACATTCCGGCAAAGAGAAGCGATATACGTACTCTGGATTTCATTCAGTCAATATACTCGAAAAAGCAGGGTGTTATGGAGATTTAACCGGTCCTCATATTTTGTAAGTATTCGCGTTCATTGGCTTGATTCGCGGCTAATCTTGAGCCTCAGCCTTCTCCGTCTTGACTCCGTGGTTTTTGCTTGTGCTGTTGCCTTCGCTTTTCCCCAATCGTTTTTCTCCGTGCAATCTCCGCGTCTCCGTGCCTCAGTGGTGCAATCTTGCTTTTCGTTGTAGCTCCGTGTCTCTGTGGTGGGTGTTCCGTATAATCACAAGACAATGCCAAAAAACACCAAGCTTGATCTGCGCCAGCAGGTCGGACAGCTCCTCATCATGGGTTTTGACGGACCCGCTATGGACGGCAAGCTGCGCATTACCCTGAACTCCCTTGAGCCCGCCGGCGTCATTCTCTTCGCTCGAAATATCGAAACCCCACAGCAAACGTGGGATCTGCTGCGCGAGTCCCAGTCTACGTCCCGTTATCCCATGTTTCTCTGCGTCGACATGGAAGGCGGCAACGTCGATCGTCTCCAGAACGTGATCGCCCCCACGCCGTCAGCAGAAGCGGTTTTTGCCACCCGCAATCCGCGCCTTTATCGCATGCATGGGAACATTCTGGGGCTGGAGGTGCGCGCGCTCGGCTTCAACACTGATTTTGCTCCCGTGCTCGATCTCGGGTTCCCTGCTTCGCGCGGCGTGCTCAAATCACGCACCGCCTCTGCGAACCCTGCCGAGGTCATCCGCTACGCCAGCGAGTTCCTGCGCGGACTGAAAGCTGCCAAAGTCCTGGGCTGTGGCAAGCATTTTCCCGGCCTGGGCGAGGCTAATCTCGATACCCACAAAGATTTGCCCGAAGTCGACAAGTCGTGGAAGAAATTATGGGCAGAAGATCTTCTGCCGTACCGCAAGCTTGCCGGCCAGTTCCCTTTCGCCATGGTCGCTCACGCCTCGTATCCGCAGGTCACACGAGACAAATCGCCTGCCTCGCTCTCACCCAAGTGGATCAAAAGTGTTCTGCGCGAAAAGATTGGCTATCGCGGTCTGATCATCTCGGATGACCTTGAGATGGGAGGGGTACTGGCAGCGGGCTCCATCGAGCACGTCTCGGTTGAAACCATTCGCGCCGGAGCAGACATATTTCTTGTCTGTCACAATCAGGAGCTTGTCTGGCGCGGCTATGAAGCGGTGTTGCGCGAAGCAGAAAAAGACCGCAAATTTGCCGCGCAGGTGGCGCGTGCCGCCGCCCGCATCATGAGTTTCAAGCGGCGAACGCGTATTCTGCGCCATTTTGCCGCCCCGCCCAAAGCAAAGGTAGTCACAACGCTCAAAAAAATAGTGCAGGACTTTTCCAGGGTTATCGAGGAGCATCAGGCTTGATCGTTGCCGGAGTAATGAGCGGAACCTCAGCAGACGGCATTGATGTGGCCCTGGTGCGCATTACCGGCCGGGCATTCCATCCTAAATTCGAAGTGCTTGGCCACGAGCACTTCAATTATCCCCGGGCAGTAAGGCATGCTGTGCTCCAGACCATGAACGCCCGGCAGGCGGACGTAGCGAATCTTTCGCGCTTGAACTTTCTTCTCGGCGAGCTCTACGCGCAGGCGATAAAAACAACCCTAGTGCGTACACGGACAAATCATCTGGAACTTGTTGGCTGCCACGGCCAGACCATCTATCACCAGGGCGAACCAGCTTCATATCTAGGCAAGAGAATTTCCTGTACGTGGCAGACAGGCGAGGCTGCCGTCATGGCAGCCCGCGTTGGTGTGCCTGTAGTTTCTGACTTTCGTCCAGCAGACATGGCTGTTGGCGGTAAAGGCGCGCCGCTGGTTCCTTTTCTCGATTATGTGCTCTTCCAAAATCGGCGGGCTGGACGCATCCTCCAGAACCTGGGCGGCATTGCCAACTTGACGGCCATTCCTGCCAACGCCAGTCCGGGGGATGTGATTGCTTTTGATACCGGACCCGGCAACATGGTCATTGATCAGCTCATGCAGATGCTGTTTGACAAGCCCTATGATCGCAATGGGGAGGTCGCACGGACCGGACACATACTTCAACCAATACTTGAAGAAACATATCGTAACCCATTCTTCCAGCGAAGGCCTCCGAGGACTGCCGGTCGCGAAGAATTTGGCCGGGAATTCACCGCAAGTTTTCTTCGTCGTAGCGGAGGAGCAGCGAAGGCAGACATCATCACTACTGCTACCGCGCTCACTGCGCTCGCTATCGCCGAGGCCATCAAACGATTTGTTTTACCTCACGGTGTTTACCGAGATTACATTGTCTCCGGCGGCGGAACTGCAAACCGCAGTCTCATGGAGATGCTGGCGCTCAATGCAAGGGCCTTAAAATTGAACCTCCTGCGCACCGACGACTTCGGAATTCCCAGCCAGGCCAAAGAAGCAGTTGCTTTCGCACTTCTGGCTTATCAAACCTGGCGCCGCCAGCCCTCCAATATTCCTTCCGCCACGGGCGCAAAAAGGCCTGCTATTTTGGGAAAGATTTCATATGCTTGATTTGCGGAGCCGCAGCGGCGTGGAAATATCACGCGATCACCGGATCACCCGATCACCCGATCACCCGATCTTTAGAATTCTCCGTGTCTCTGTGTCTCCGTGGTGGATTTTGTCTTTGTTGATCCCAGCCTTGCTCTCATGCGGCAAGGTCGTTCCGCCCAACACTCTCACCATGATTATCGAATTCAGCCCCGCAAACCTCGACCCTCGCGTGGGCACCGACGCACAGTCAGAGCGCATTGACGGATTGATCTTTGATTCGCTTGTACGCAAAGACGAGCACTTCACGATTCGGCCCTGGCTGGCGGAAAGCTGGGAAATTCCTGACCCGCAGACTTATATCTTCCACATTCGACATGGAGTGCAGTTTCACGATGGCCGTCCGCTGACTGCCAGGGACGTGAAATGGACGCTCGATTCCGTCCGCAATGGCACGGTCATTACGTTGAAATCGGCAGCATTTAAGCTGGTCGATCGCGTAGAAGCCACCGACGATTACACTGTCGTCCTGCATGTGAAAGAACCCGACTCTCCCCTGATGTGGAGCCTCACGGATGGCGCGCTTGGCATCGTTCCTTATGGCAGCGACAAAAACTTCAATCGCAATCTGATCGGCTCCGGCCCATTCAAGTTCGTCCGTTTCGATCCCGATAGCCAGGTGGTGCTCGAGCGCAATGATTCGTACTGGGCGGAGCGTCCCAAGGTGGAGCGCGTGCGGTTTGTTATTGTCCCGGACGCCACCACCCGCGCCCTCGAATTGCGCAAAGGCAGCGCCGATGTCTCTGCCTCCAATTCCCTTCCTCTGGACATAGTCAAAACTCTCCGCCAGGACAATAAGCTGCAAGTAATGCAGGAGCCAGGCACCAACCTGCTTTATGTCGCATTTAATCTGCGCGATCCCATTCTCAAGAATGTTCAGGTACGCCAGGCAATTGCCTATGCCCTCAACCGCGGGCCCATGTTGCACTACCTGTTCGCCGATGCGGGCCGGCTTGCGGACAGTGTGCTCCCTCCAGAACATTGGGCATACAACGGCAGCGTCGATCACTATCCTTACAGCGTGGAAAAGGCCAAACTGCTGTTAGACGCAGCCGGATACCCGCGCGGCAAAAATGGCATGCGCTTTCACATCACAATGAAAACTTCGACCGAGGAGACAGCACGGCTGATTGCGGCCGTGATGCAGCAGCAGTTACGCGACGTTGGTATTGTGCTCGAAATCCGCAGCTTTGAGCCCACAACTTTTTACGCCGATGTGGTCAAAGGCGCGTTTCAGATGTACACGCTGCGCTGGCTGGGCTACAGCAATGAGGATCCCGATATCTTCGAATATGCTTTCTATACCGGCAGCTTCGCCCCTAAGGCGGCGAATCGCAGTTATTACTCTAATGCTCGCGTTGACCAGTTGATCGAAGAAGGCCGCCGCATCCTCGACCAGGAACGACGCAAACAAATTTATGCCGAAGTGCAGAGCATTCTGGCCCATGATCTCCCCTACATTGATTTCTGGTATCTGGACAACGTGATGGTGCACTCCAGGCGAGTCCGGATTGATCACATCGGTCCCGGTGGAAATTACGATTTCCTGACGACAGCAGAATTGAAAGGCAGCAATTAGCACTCAGCCGGGTTACTGCGCCGAGAGCGCAGCTCACAAGAGGCTACTAACTGACGCCCAACGTTTGTCGTGCACGCAATCGGGTCATCGGGTCGTCGGTTCATCAGGTCATCGGAACAAAACCCTGTTGATCATGCCAATCACGCTGCCCACCTTAAGCCCAAATTGTTTCGAGGGCTGAATGCTGAATGCTGATTGCTGAGTGCTAATATCAAATATTCATGCAAATCCTGTTCATCGGCGACATCTTCGGCAGCGCGGGACGGAAGATCGTTCACGACCACATGCCTCACCTGGTTGAAACTCACAAAGTTGATCTGGTCATCGCCAATGCTGAAAACGCGGCAGGAGGGTTTGGCCTGACTCCCGCAATCGCGGAAGACCTGCTCGACCTGGGCTGCGACGTGCTCACCACCGGCAACCACATCTGGGACAAACGCGAAATCATGGACTACTTCAATTCTGCCAATGGCAACGCCAACTCGCGCGCTCGGCGCGTGTTGCGTCCCGCTAACTACGCCCAGGGTGTTCCCGGGACCGGCACATTTGAAGGCGTAACCAAAGGTGGTCATAACTTTGCAGTTATCAACCTTCAGGGCCGCGTTTTTATGCAGACTCACGACGACCCCTTTCGCAAGGCCGATGAATTGCTGCGGCAAATCAAGAGCAAGGTGATTGTTGTGGACCTCCATGCGGAGGCCACATCAGAAAAAATCGCGATGGGCTGGTATCTCGATGGCAAGGTGACGGCCGTGATCGGCACTCACACCCATGTGCCCACTGCTGACAACCGCGTACTGCCGAATGGAACGGCTTATCTGACGGATGTTGGGATGACTGGGCCGTACGACAGCGTGATCGGCGTCCAGAAAGAACAAATTTTGCAACGATTCCTCACTGGTTTGCCGGGCCGCTTCGAAGCCGCAAAAGGCGATCCACGCTTCTGCGCCGTGCTGATCGAATGTGACTCAGTCACCGGCCGCGCCAGTTCCATCCAGCGGCTCATGCTGGGCGAGTAGAGCTTTAGAATTTAGAGCTTTAAGAGTTTATCTCGATCCCGCGAAGCGGGGGAGAGATCTCTACCGACCAAAATACCTTCTTGTGCTCGAAAAATAAGAGGGCAGCTATCAGCTGCCCTCCACATCTCATCAGCCCGAACTGATTCACGGGCGTTTTCCGATTGAACCGAGCCTGCCCTCGAGGCGAGTTTGCGAAGCCAAAGAACCCGATTTAGCTCACTTCTTCTTCTTCCTTGCCGGCGGATGATGTACTGGCGGCTTCGCTGTTGGTAGCGCGCCTTTCTCCATGGTGAACATGAATGGATCGGGTGTGTAGTTAGTGATCACGCCCGTAACCTTTGTCATTGTTCCGGGAGCCGGAGCTTTGGTCACTGGTTTCTCCAGGACAACGTGCATATCCGCTTTATTCGCCGTCTGATTATCATCACTGACGGCAACTTCGAGAGCTTCTGTCGTAGCAGAAATCACCTTTACTGGAATCTCCAGCCTGGCCTCACCGTTCTTTTCCAGAGTCTGGATCGATTGCCAGATTTTATCGGCAGCGTCCTTGTTGGCTGGGGAGCAACTCGCTTTCGAAAGGATGAATTCTTTGTCGCTAAAAGAAAGTTGATCGGGAGGGTTGTCCCTCGCCGCCTGCACTGCGAAGTCACAAGGCGTAGGAGCGGGAGTGATCAGCCTGGCCAACTCCTCCGGTGACGGTGGCGCAGTCTGGGGAGCGACTGTAGCTGCAAACTGGTTCCAGTCGTCGACTTTGCCATGATACTTCTTGTATTTTCCTTTAATGTAGGGTGCGATGGCATTGACAGCGGCCGCGTTGTTTCCTGCGAGATTCAGAGCTTTTGCCCCATACCAGAAACCACGCAAATCCATCGGCTCCGTCTCAAGATAGGAGATAGCCAGCTGGTAGGTATCCTGCAGGTCATTGGGATCCTTCTCGATAGCCTTGGAATAATAGTTTCGCGCGTTGACGTAATCCTTGTTGTTCAAAGCACAGAAACCGGCAGCGCCATTGAAAATCCCTGACATCTGGTCTTTCAACTTCTGAAAGTCAGCGTCGGGCATTTCGCCCGGCTTTTGCCAACTCGGCAACTGCTGCACTCCAGTCTGGGCATAACCACAGCCTTCTTGTAGCGCGGCCTTGTCGCCGCTTGTCGCCTTGGCCCGATCGAGCGCCACCACAATGGCCAACGCTCGCACATTGTTCGGCATGAGCTGCAGCAGGCGCTTGGCTATTTCTTCCACTTTAGCTGTATTTCCGAGCTGCTGGTAAGCGGCCATGGCCTGCTCGAGTGCATCTGTCAACACCACGCTCTGGGGGTACTGCTTGACGAATGCTTCCATGGCGGCAGCTTTTTGGGCCGGGTCCGTCATATTCAGCGCTGTCACATAGGCGTTGTACTCTGCCGGATCCTTGATCACCTTCTGACTTGTGGGGGTACTTCCCTGCGGTTGTGTGGGTTGGGTTGGCTGCTGGGCAATGGCCACGGCGGTAAGCGCCAGCACAACCATCAAAAGAACTTTCTTCATGTATTGCTCCTTCATCAACCTATCGAGATTGAGCACGGATGCGAACCCGCAGTCCGGCCTTGAAGCGTGGAGCCCGTCTAATAAAACCTCGGAATCAAGGGATTATAAAAGACTCACCCCGCTTTTAGGCAAGTTGCCCAAAACACTAAAGTGGTTGTCTTGATAATAGGATGCAGAGTCTCTCCTGATCGTTACTTTCTCGGCCACAGGAATGTTGCGCCAGTGCAATAAAGGCAGCTCAGCAAGAGCTGCCTTTGAGCTCTACCAGGCTTGCTTTGAAGCTATCGTGGCGGCTTCCGATTGGCCGCATGATGCACCGGACGCTTGCCGGGTTGAGGTTTGGCCGGTATGGTCCCCTGCTCCATCGTGAACATGAATGGATCAGGCGCATACTTGGTGATCGATCCAACCACATCCACAGTTGTTCCCGTCGCGGGGGGATGCAGCACCGGTTTTTCAAACATAACTGTGAGATCAGCCTTCTTCGCCTCCTGATTTTCGTCGCTGATCGCGGCCTGCAATGTCTGTTTGTCCGCGGAAATGACCAGCACCGCAGGTAATTTCAGCCTTGCTTCTGCTCCGTCGGGCGTCTTTTGTTTATTTAAAACTGCCTGCCACGCTTTATCGGCGGCATCCTTGTTTGCCGGCGAGCAGTTTGCATGTGCAAGGACAAACTCCAAATCCTGGAAATTCAGATCTTCCACTCTATTCTCTTTGACGACATTCACGGCAAGGTCACAGGGTGTAGGTGCTGGGGGAATCAGCGCTGCCATGTCGGCTGGCGGCGCGGTCTGGGACGCCACCGTAGCTGCAAACTTGTCCCAGTCGTCAGCTTTGCCGTGATACTTCTTGTATCTATATTTGATATCGCGGGCGATGGCATTTGCGGTCTCGGGATTGCCCGCCGCAAGATTGATGGCCTTGGCGCCATACCAGAAACCCTCAAGGTTCAACGGTGTCATATTGAGATCCGTGAGAGCGAGCTGATACACATCCTGAAGGTTGTTGGGATCTTTTTGCACTGACTTCAAATAGAAGTTGCGCGCAGCCGCGTAATCCTTGGCCTGGAGAGCGGCAAAACCGGCCGCGCCATTAAAGATTTCCGCCATCTGATCTTTGACTTTCGCAAAATCCGCGTCCGACATTCCTTCCGGTTTTGTCCATGAGTCCAGCGCCTGGAGTCCTTTTTGCGCGTTCTGGCCCGCAGCCGCGATCGACTCCGGCGTACCCTTCCCGCGCTCTATGTCGGTTGTGATCGCCAGTGCCTTAACGTTATTAGGATCGTCTTTCAGGATCCGTGTTGCGGTGTCCTCCAGCTTCCCCCGATCGGGAACGGCAGTGTAAGCAGCCAGCAACTGATCCAGAGCATCGCTTTTCACAATGCTCTTGGGATACTGCTGGATAAATGCCTCCATGGCAGCAGCCTTTTGTCGCGGATCCTGCATTCCGAGCGCTTTGACGTAGGCGTCGTACTCTGCCGGATCCTGAATTACCTTCTTATTGGCAGCTGTGTTTTGAGCCGGTTGTGAGGTCGGTTGTGATTGCGCCACAGCCACTATGGTTGTAAGCGTCAGCAAAACGGTGCAAATAACTTTCTTCATACTACGTGCTCCTTCGTCCTGTGCAGCGATGGTCGAGTGCCGGACGCCTGAGGCGAACGGCAGGAAACGCTCAATAGCTTTAAACCCTGGAGTCAGGGATTATACGTGACAACCCCCGTTTTTCATGCAGACTCCCAATAGTGGGATGCAGAGTGTCCGCCTCCTGTTCGAACTTATCCCCATCCAGGCGGACTTCAGCCCGCTATGGAACCTATTAGACACCGCCGATCGGACCGGTGTTCCTTGACCTTTCCATTGATTTGTTAAGTCCCTTTAGCCCCAGGCAAGTCGCGGGTTGACCTGTTTATCTAAGATAATCTTCAAAGATAGATCCCAGAGGAGATAGCGTGAAAGATAGTCTGAATGGCAAGTTTGCTCTCGTCACCGGTGGCGGTCGTGGAATCGGCGCGGCTATTGCCGCCAAGCTGGCTGCCAATGGTGCAACTACCATAATCTGCGGCCGCAATCGCGCCCGTCTGGAAGAGACTGCGCAGAAGATCCAATGCGAATCACTGGTTTGCGATGTTACCAACTGGAGTTCCGTGGCCGCAGCGGCGCAACGCGTGCAGGAGACTTTCAGCCGTCTGGACATTCTGGTGAACAATGCGGGAATCGGCGGGTTTGGCGGCCCGCTCCACACCATGCCGCTGGAGAACTGGGACGCAGTCCTCAACACCAACCTGCGCGGAGTCTTCTATGCGATACGCGCCTTCGCACCCCTTATGATCTCGAGCGGAGGCGGTGACGTCATCAACATCTCTTCCATTGCCGGCAAGAATCCATTGCCCAATGGCGCAGCCTATGCCGCTTCCAAGTGGGGTCTCAACGGCCTCTCATACTCCATTGCAGAAGAGCTGCGGGGACATAAAATCCGTGTCTCGGTAATTTGCCCGGGATCCACCAACACTGAGCTTGGACCCCATGAAGGCAAAGACCCAGCCAAAATGCTACAAGCCGACGATGTAGCCCACGTAGTGGCAATGATTGTCACACAGGCGCCACAGTCGTTCGCCAGCGAAGTCGTGCTTCGGCCCACACAGAAACCGTAAACGCATTGGGTAAGTTGGTAATTGGATATTTTTTGAGTTTATCCCGAAGCGGAGCGAGGGAACTCTACACGCTTCAACTCAGCTTCAGGGCGGATGACCACGCGAGGTTGGTGAATTGGCTGAATGCTGAGTGCTGACTGCTGATTGCTCTAATCAAACGGCTCTATCTCCTGCACGTCGTGCGCGCCGATCTGGGCCAGGATTTTTCTGAACTCCGCGTCAATCACTTCCATGGGCGTCTTGCTCTCGCGCAATCGCACGTCTGCATCGTATTGAAATTCATCGTCGACGCGCGTGGGAAAGTCCACAATACGGATGCGCACCCCTTCGAAGGGTCTGGAAACCACGTAATCGCCGTACCAGTAGCTGTCCCCGACTGCCCAGTTCCAGCCTTCCACAGCGTTCAGGCATTTACAGAGCGCGTCTGTCGAACTCTCTTTGCAGATGAATGAGTAAGCGCCTGTCATGTCTTTTGCGAAGTTCAGATCACGCGCGATCGCGGCGATCACGGGCGATTACTAAGGGTTCTTGGTCTGTGAGCTCTGATCCGGTTGCCCAAGAATACGAACCGGCGGATATGGCGCCAGGAGTTGTTCTTTGCGATACACCAGGTTGCTGGCATTGTAAGTGGCTAGCTCAAAACCATGCCCATGAGTTATGGCATCAGTAGGACACGCCTCGACGCAATACCCGCAGAAGATGCAACGGTTGTAATCGATGTTGTAGACCCTCGCATAACGCTCAGCCCCGCTGATGCGGTTTTCTTCCGTGTTCTCCGCGGCCTCGATGTAAATGCAGTTGGAAGGACAGGCAGCGGCGCACAGGAAGCAGGCGACACATTTTTCCAGGCCATTTTCATCGCGCTGAAGGACATGCAGCCCGCGAAAACGCTCCTGAAAGACTGCGCCCTTCATCGGCCCTTTGCCGTCGGGATAATTCTCCACCACCGTGGGAGCAAACATCTCCCGCAACGTAACCGACATTCCCTTGGCAATGCCCGCTATATCGCGAATGATCGACATGAAATCAGTATAACAAGTCCCGATTAGCCGCGAATTAACGCGAATAAACGCGAATCAGAAATTTACCGTGCGTTGACTCAATGACCGAAATCCAAATCGGTGAAGATCAGCCGATCATCGCGCTCAGTGGTAAGGTCTTGCAAAAGGCCAAAGGCAGCCAAAGGCAAAAGGCTAAAGGCTAAGGGGCTTATTGAGCAGCTACTGCTTCCGGCGATCCCAGAATTCCAGTTGCACCCGGGCCAGCAGGCGTGAAATTGCTGCTCGGTCCGCGGCCTCAGGCAAGGGTGAACCGGCAACGGCGTCTTCTACTTCCTTGAACAATTTTTGCGCGTGCCCAAGCACCCGCTCGAAGGTCCATTCTCCGCTGCGAACTTTGATCAGCAGGCCCCTTTCCGGTCGCGGCAAAGTGATGGTTCCATGCTGCATCAATTCCATGCACTCGTAGAGCAGCCTCAACGCATGCATGGCCGCTTTCGTGTCGTAGCCAAAAGCGCAAATGTACTCCGGACGCTGTCCTTTCTTTCCGCTGCCTTTTTCCCCGCTCAGCCGCTTCAATTGCGCGTCCGCGAATCCCAGAAACTGTTTGGCTGAAGTGCGCGACAGAAAGAGTTTCCTGCCTCTTTCAATTTCTTTCCAGGTATCACGTTTGACTTCTTGTGGTTGAGCAAAGAGGAAATGCAACGCGGTAGCATTGCCCTTGGCGGCCATTCCAGCCCACTTCCGCAGCGAATACAACGTGACGTCTACATCATCGGGCCCGTTGCGGCGCTCGTTTCCCGCAGTGGACCACACAAAATGCTCTCGCGGATGAAGTCCCAGGGCCTCTTCGGGCTCCTCGATGTAGACACCATAGATGTCCGTATCATCCGTCTGGCCTACTTTGGCCCCGTGCAACTCAGAACCACCGACGAACAGCTGGATCAGGCTTTCCGGCTTGCTGAATCCGGATTGCGCGACCATCTCCAGCAGTGGACGTTTGCGTTTAGCGGGTTTCTTTGCAGTGGCTTTCATCTGAATTCGCGCTTATCCGCGTTCGTTAACTGCTCAAAAAGATTTTCTGTCCTGGTTCTGCCAAGGGCCAGGAGCCCAAGGCCAAGGGGCGGCTCATTAACCCACTTGCAATTACCAAATTCCCTGATTAGCGTAAATTTGCCGCGAACAGGTTTTGCTTTTCGCTGGCAGCCAGCAGCTAGGAGCTGGAAGCTTTTTTTATTCTTTCCTGCACCACCGTCCGCGTCTGGCCCAGGGCGCGATTCAGAGACTCACGCGGAATCTTCGTGACCAGCGGCTTCAACAACCAGCCGAGCCCAAAAGGAATATCGCGCGTGAGCGAGAGCGCTTCGCATTGCAGGTAGACGCCTCCATCTTTTTCTTGAAAACGCCAGTAAGTGTTGAGCCGCCAGAGATATCCTCGTCCCTGGCCCACCGGCCATTCTTCCCCGTCCGGACGATCGGAATCCTTGACTTCGGCAACCTTGGTGCTGATGGAGTTCGAGTAAATCTTCTTCGGGTCAACCTCTCCCCAGTGTGCCACGTACTCCGTGTTAAAGACGGCTGTGGTAAAACGCTTCTGGTAAAGACGAAGAAAAAACTTGTAATCGCTTCCCTGATGTGAAATCAGGTGCGAGGCAATGATCTCCGGCTTGTAAAGCTCAGTGCGCCGGTTGTAATCCTGCACGATCGGCAGAACCTGCGAGAGCTTTGCTCCCGGAATGAAGATCAACCCAACCCAGTGATGCACCATCCCGTCGGGCACATCGGAACTGACGCCCGGCGCCTTAGTCTCGAGTTTATCCACAAGGATCTCACCGTTCTTGAGCTTGTCATAAGAGCTTTTCATCGCATCAGGCGCGAACCCGTCTATATAGAGAAACGTTCCGCCAGGCTTAAGTTCTTGCTGCATTCGCGCCTCAGTCGCAGCAACATATTTATCGAATGCAGTGGTTGTTTTCTGCTTGAGTTCAGCAGCCGTAACAGTGAGATTCAGGGCCAACAGGCACAGAAAGAATAAAAAAAGCTTGTATAAATTAATTCGATTCATAGCAGGAATCTTGATCGTCGCTGTCCCTCGGGCTTTTCCTCATGTCTTGATTTTGCTCTTGGTCTTGATTTTGTTTTTTGGATTTTCAACTTCCAATTTTAATTTTCGTTTTTGCAGTTCCTCCGCTTACCCGGTTCCTCTGCGTTGAAGGTCTTGCCTTTGCTCTCGCTAACTTCTAACTACTAAGAACTGACTTCCTTGCCATATGAATTCGGGAACGTGTCCCCCAGTATCTGATTCAGGTGGTGTTTGAGGTGGTCTACGTAGTCCTGTGCGATAAACCCCAGCGTGGCCGGTTTGTTTTTGCCGATCTTGCATGAAACCTTTGCCGCCGTTGCCGGCAGGCAGGTTAGGATGTGCGCCAGAAAACGGTTATAACTGGTCCACAAATCAACCAGGAATCCCCAATCCATTTCCCGAAAGCGCTGCAGGCTCACGAGTTGGTCCTGCTCATATGCGGGAAACACCAGTTTGCCCTCGAGAGCGGCGCGCACAAACCGTTGATGATTGTTGCTGGCCGAATCCATCAGGTGACCAAGAATTTCCTTCTTCGACCATTTACCTTTGCTGCGCGGTTTTGACGTGTCTGCATTGTTCAATTCCAGCAATAAAGGCTTGGCCTGAGCCACGGTCCTGCCCAGATCGCTGGCTGTTGCGGCAAAAATATTATTCAATTCCCAGCTCCGTGAAAGTCAGTAGTTAGTAATTGGTATTTAGTAATTAGCAAAAACTAAGCGCAAAAGCATTGTCCTCCGGCTTTTCTCAGGGGCCTTAGCATTTGCGGTTGGTTTTGCTCTTCCTTATTTCTGATTTTTCTCCGTGCAAACTCCGTGTCTCCGCGCCTCCGTGGTGAGATTTGGGTTTTAGTCGATACCCAGCTCTCTCCATTTCTTGTCCACCAGCGTCTTCGTCTTTTCGTCCATCAGGATCTCATCCGGCCAGGGTCGCGTGAATCCCTCGGTCGGCCATTTGCGGGTGGCATCAATTCCCATTTTCGAACCAAAGTTCGGCAGCCGTGAAGCGTGGTCCAGCGAGTCCACCGGCCCCAGGGTGAACTGGATATCGCGTTCGGGATCGATGTGGTTGAATACCTTGAGCACCACTTCCCCAATATCGTGCACGTTCACGTCCTCATCCACCACCACAATGCATTTAGTGAACATGGCCTGGCCCATGGCCCAGATTCCGTTCATCACCTTGCGGGCGTGCCCGGGATAAGACTTGCGGATGGAAACGATCATCAGGTTGTGGAAGATGCCCTCCACCGGCAGATTCACATCCACAATTTCCGGCAGCGTCAGCTTCATGAGCGGCAAGAATATCCGTTCGATGGCCTTCCCCATCCAGCCATCTTCCATGGGAGGTTTACCCACAATCGTCGTAGCATAAATGGGATTCTTCCGGTGGGTAATGCAGGTGACATGAAACACCGGATACTCATCTTCCAGCGAATAAAATCCAGTGTGATCGCCGAACGGGCCTTCCGTGCGCAGCTCATCCAGCTTGACGTAACCCTCCAGCACGATTTCGGCGCTGGCCGGGACTTCCAGGTCTACCGTTTCGCATTTCACCAACTCTACGGGACTCTGCCGGAGAAATCCGGCGACGATGAACTCTTCCACATCCGGCGGCGCCGGAACAATGGCGGAAAAAGTTGTTGCCGGCTCGGTGCCGATCGCCACTGCAACTTCCAGCGTGCCGCTCGGACGCTCTCCTCCCGGCAGGACTGCTCCTCCACCGGACCGGGCCATGAGATCAACGGCAGCAGAGGATTTCTGAGATGTCTCTCCTCCAGCAGCCGCTGCCATTCTCAGTCGTTCGCGGTAATGCTCCGCCGCGACTTTCTGCCGTTGCCAGTGCATGCCGGCAGAAGTGGCGTCATAGATCTGCATGCGGTACATGCCTACGTTGCGCTTCCCCGACCTGGGATCGCGCGTAATCACGCACGGCAGAGTGATGAAGCGCCCGGCGTCCTGCGGCCAGCATTGCAGGATGGGAAAATCAAAGAGCGAAAAATCGGACTTTTTAATGACTTCCTTGCACGGCCCGGTCTTCACCGTTCTGGGGAAAAATTTTCCCATTTCCGCCAGGGTGGGCAGCATCTTCAGCTTTTCGATGAACCCCTCCGGCGATTTCATATTCATCAGGTGGCGGATCCGCTCGGCAATCTCGTCGAGTTGCTCCACGCCTAGAGCCAACTGCATGCGACGCTCTGAGCCGAACTGATTAATGAGAACCGGAATGCCATTCGCGCCTTTGACGTTTTCAAACAGCAGCGCCGGCCCACCGGGACGTCCATACTTCCTGGCGGCGCCCTTGGAAACCCGGTCGGTAATCTCCGTAATCTCGAGAATCGGATCCACCTCAGCACGGATGCGCTTCAGCTCGCCCGCCTTCTCCAGCGCGGCAATCCAGTCTCTCAGGTCGTTGTAAGGTTTCATCTGTGTGTTTGTTTTAAGTTTATCCCGAGGTCGCGCCGACCGACGGATCTCTACCCGCTTAAATGGCTTCTCAGGGGGTATGCTCCAAAACTCCCTCTCACTTTCGACGCAAGTTCAATTTATACAGCAGTCTAACAAGCACAGAGCAGCCTCGCCGCAGCTTGTCGCGCTTTAACTGGCTTTGCCGCCTAAAGAGCAATTGGCCTTTGGCTTAAGCTCTTCGCCTCTGGCGAAACCTTGCCACTGAGTTTACTGATTAAACTGATCCTCACAGATTCGGGCTAGGTAGAAGGTTTGCTCTTCCGCTCACGTTGCGAGCACGCGCGATCACTTGCGATCTCGCGCGATTCGCCTGCCAACTCTGAGTCCGCAGCTCTCATCTTACCCGAAAGATAAAAAAGACCCCTGATCCGGGGTCCCCAGCATGCGCCGTTTTTGCGCGTGATGGGGTGGTTGGGAGCCTCTCGTCTCATGGCCAATGTAATTCAAGGTGAAAAGCAGTATATAGATGCATTTTTCAAGCTGACCCTCAAACCGACCTCCACCCCCGACCTGCTTCCCTTGTTAAATTCGCTCACGCCGCACCAGCGACAGGATTTTGTTGAGCTGGCGGACTCGAATCACGTTGTGATCCGCGCCTTTGAAGTCATTAATCGTGTGGCCGGCAATCGTGGAAATGCCGGCCTTCAGGCCTGGGCCATGGGAGTTTTGACATCCGAGCGGGCGCGTATCTGCAACGCTCTTGAGCGACTCCAGCCAGTGTGCGATGGTCTGGAGGAAGAGGATTGCCCGTCAGTGGTCATGAAAACTCTGGATCACTGGCCTGATCTCGGTAATGATCTCGATTTGGTTTCACTGGGCCGTCGCGCCGACATCGTTCGTGTCTTCAGCAAAAGATTCAATGCCAAAATTGAGCCTCGCAGTTGGGGCGACCGCCTGGCCTGCAAGTGGAACTTCAGCCTTCCTGGCCTGCGTGAGTCCATAGAGACGCACGTCGGACGCCTGGGACAGACCGGAGAACACATCGAGCTGGCAAAGCGCTTTATTGACCGCCGGGTGCTCCTGCAGGTGAACGGCTACAAATTCTTTGTGCCCGCACCGGAAGAAAGGATTTTTGCCGCCACGCTCCAGCGCATGTACCGCCACTTTTATTTCCGAGTGTGTGACATCCTGAATGCCGCATCGTTGGTGGACTCCGGCAAGGTGAACTTTATAGAGCTGCAGATGGCGGCGGAGCGGGCCGGCATCTGGCCAGGCGTTGCGAGCTTCCTCAATATCGTTTCCGAGTATTTGAAGCAGTATCGCGGCTATGGTCTGGCTCTGCCCAAAACAGTCACCGCCGCCGCCACTGTACACGCCGACAAAATGTACACTCGCGCCAGATTCCTACGGGTTCCGATCATGCCCTACGGAGCAAAGCTCTTCGCCCGCCAGATTACCCAGGCCGCAATCCGCGGCAATGTTCCCGCAACCCTGCGCCTCAGCCTGCTGCCGCCATTAGCGTCCGCCGCCGCAGTAGCATGCAAGATTACCGGCAGCGATAAAGGGGTTTGGTAGATTTTTTATTTTATCCCGAATGCCGCAAACGGCAGAGGGATCGCTACCAACGTCCATGCTCTCACACAGGTTGTATTTCCGAGAATGGTGCTGTTCGCTCATTGTGTAGTGTCCAAACGAAACGGGCCTCTCGTCACGCTTGCGGGCCGCATTTCCGCCTGGTACCACTCTAGTTTCTTTTCCTTTCACCCGTATTAACCTTGACTTGCCCTGCTGTCACTTTGACTGCCACTGGCTGTCATCGTGGCGGCATTGTGACGTCACACTCTTCCCAAATCATCTTTTAGCTGTAATTCTGGAACTGGCTCATATTTGAGCCAGTCGCCCCGGGCGACCGAACCTGCTGTTTAGGTTCGCATTGTTCTTTGACAACTGAATATTGAACCGTGGTTGGCGGCGTCTGAGTCGCCAGGCGAAATCTCGCCTCGCGCGGATTGAGCCGTGGTTGGCGGCGTCTGAGTCGCCAGAGCCTGCCCTGAGCGCAGCCGAAGGGCGAAATCCCGGCTTTGCCGCGGATTCAGGCGCTCAGAAGGCGTGATGCCGCTCAGCGGCAGGGAGACTTCTGTCGAAATCCCGGTGTGCCGGGGAAAAAGCAACCAGGACTGCGCGACGATGCAGTTATGTCTGCTCTTTTGCGAAAAACCCCGCGTTCGCGAATCGCTCGCGAATGCGGACAGCCGTAGTGTGCTCTGGCGTCCAGCCTTGACGAACCTGTCAAGCACCTGGGCACCCACAGCGCACGCGCCAAAAGTATCTCCAAATGGTTTTGCCAATATCGCAAACCCGACAAGCCAGTAGCGAGGAGCCAAGAGTTATGTCTGTCGATTGGGGTCTTGAATACCCGCAAGGATACATCCCGGGATCCACGCAGAGTTCCCCAGCCCAAAACCAGCCGGAAAAAAGCCTGATCCGACGCCCAAAGCCGCAGAGAACAACTCCTCGCGCGAGGAAAAAGCTTCCGCGAGGCATTCCGCGAGCAGGTTTCGTCAATAACGACGCGCGTACGCGCGGAATCGCGGAATCCGGGGCCATTTTCGAGATCGAATGCCGCCTGGGCTTTTGTAACGTTTCAAATCTCCTTCCGTCACACGTTCCGTAACAGAGTTCGCCCAATGAATCCATAGACTTGGACGGAATTACGGAATCCTGAGCTGTTTTCGCGGCGTCTGAGCCGCGAGACCCTGCCCTTAGCGCAGCCGAAGGGCGAAATCCCGGCATGCCGTGGACTGACGTGATTTGGCACGAGCCAGATGAATCAGCGCAGATCAGCGGCGATCTGCGGCGAAAATAAATGCGGCGGAGAACTTTCCAGGGAAACTCCGCCGCTTCAGTTTCCCCCGATCCGAAAAGTTCAAAATATCGTAAAAGTGCGTCCGCACTGGTTCAGGCAGTCCCTCTGACAAGCCTGGAGGTTCGAAGCAGAAGAGCAGTGTTGCGCACATATCTCGTAACAGCCCCAGTCCACTCCCGGACTTGTCAAAATCGGAATACGAGGAATACGGAGCAAGCTCGGATGCACGAGATCTCCGCTCCCCGAACGACTCGTGGTCACACGATATTTTCCATCGCTCTTCTCAAGTGAAGCTTCGGCATAAAAACCCGGTATATTCATGGATTCCTCTTCTTTCTGCACAACACTTCTCTGCTGTGCCACTGAGCGGTTACATACTGGCAAAACCGCATGTCGCTTCAAAAAAACGTTCAAGCGAGTGACCCTGACAAAAAGCATCAATACAACCCTGGGTTCTGGAGCAAAGCTGGGAGCATTGAGCAAAGCAATTCATCCGTGCTTCGCACCCAGGTCTTAAGCCTCGCCAGGTCCACAGGCTCCCGAGCAATGAGGCAGAATGCGGCACCAGGGGCATGATCGTACCGGGTGTCCTTGATCCAGGCATGCCTCGCAGTGATCCCATGCCCAATTGCAAGTAGAACAGCTGGGGAGCGCTGGAACCACCCCACTGCTCGTGAGGCTGGCCGAAGCGCCAGCGTAAATCCGTGTTGGTTGATAGAGTGCGTTCTCTGCACAAAAGCCTGGCATTTTCATTGCGATCGTCTCCTTCTCATGCCGACAACGTGTCATCAGTACGGCAACATCTTTGTGACCAGGAACGGGACGCACTCGGTCACATCAGCCCCGGTGCATTCATTGATAGTCCTTCTTTCTACATATCATTCTCCGTTGTCCCAAAGTGCTCTGCGCGATTGTCCGAGTTAGCAAGAGCAGGGCTGGGAAGTGGTGGAGCAATCCGCCTGTGTGCAGGAGCGCTGACCCTGGCATGTCCCACATGTAACTGGACAGGGTGGTGGACAGTGTTGGCCCGCCGGGCACGGTCGTGTCACGGTGTCGCAACCCCCACAACCATTTGGTTTGACCCCTGGTGGACAAGGGATGCACAAAGTGCAATCCTGGACACACTGGTTGCCGCTCCAATAACATGCGCCACAGTGTGACAGCAACTGCGGTGCGAGTCCTCCCACCTGAGCGGGCCCCACCGCCATTTGGTAAGAACCGCTGACTTTGTAGAAGGAAGCCTCTGCGGTAAAACCCGGTGCATGCATATTATTTACCTCCTTGTTGACCCTCGGTTTCATCGGTCGTAATACGGCGACATCTTTGTCACCAGGAATGGGAAGCACTCGGTCACGTCAACCCGGGTAGAGAATTTCGAGTCGACGCCAGTGCTGCGGTCGGTAAAAACAAACCTTACATCCACGATCCTGCGAACCCCGTTTAACGGCGAGGGCACGACGTCGACCGAAGTAAGGGAAGCGTTATTGCCAAATTGTTCCGCAGCCAGGGAGTAGATACGGTCGTATCTGACTGCCAGATAGTTGCGTGCCCGGTCAGCATCCGTTGCGCCCGCGTTATCCGTTTGTCCGAGGATCAGATCGAACATTTCTGCGGACGCGGCACCGAATTTTTTGGTCTCCGAGTTTTTCGGTTTTGGTATGGAATCCAGCAGCGACTTGCGATCGAAGGCGTAGATCTGGTCGAAAATTACAATTGGCACAAGCAGACCGTTGCACATGGCGGGTGGCGCAACTGGCCCGAGAGTGCCGATGACCAATTCAAGATCGCCGGGGTTTGGTTCAGCGCGATACGCGTCCACCAGCGGCTGGTAGTCTCCGTCGCGCGGTATCAGGATGTAGGTCTCGATTCCGTGTATAGATAGTACCCAGCAGAGCTGCCGCACCAGATATTTGTTGCCGGGATCACGCAGGACCTTGGCCATAATTTGCCGATCGGTATCCTGGGTTGCGCCCAGTCGCGCCGTTGCCTGTCTGGCTTCCTTTTCTATCGCCAGCGATGGGTAACGGGGTTCGATGTGCCCTATTACATACACACACTGGGGCGGCAGCACCTGATTCCCAGCCTGGGCCGCTCCACATGAGGGACAGCTCGCAGTGGCCTGTGGCTTAATGTTGGCGGAGTTTGGGGCGTCGGTGCTCGTGCGCGGCAGAGGTACATCACCACTTTTAGCAGCCGATTCTTCTCGTGTCAGTGTCTGCTCCATGGGTTGATTTCTCCTCTCAAACTAGCTTTGTCTTCCTGTATTGTTGTGTCTTTGGCTGAAAGTGAGAGAGGGTCATAACGGCAACAAACCATTCCCTTCACTTTTACACCACCAAGACTTGAGTTCACCGGTTATGTTGTATGGTTGAAACGCTCTTCTATCTTCCTCCTCAATGAGTAAGCTGTTGAGTCGGGTGCTTGTGGCCAGCACTTGAGTCCGGCCTCCATTGGTTACGAACTAAACAAACGTGACCGGGCGCCAGGACGGATCTGAATCCTGAAATGCCTGATAATCAAAAGCAGCAGTTCCATGGGTGGCCGCCGCGGCGCACACATAAGCAGCACTGGATACAATCGGGATCACCCTGACAAATCGTGTAGCAGCTTCCTAGAAACGCTGGTTGTATGGCCCCTGCTGCCTGGTTGATGTTGCTGACCACGTAATAGGTTTTACTCTGGGAAAGCGACGCTTCTGCTTTGAATCCAGGTATGCTCATGAGATACCTCCATTCTCATCTATAGATTTTGATAATCTTCTTCATTGTTAAGCCCATATCGGTTTTGTCCATCTCTCTAGCTATCGCGTGAAGCGTACCCATCTGTTGAGCGCGGCAGCGCGTTTTTCACAGCCTCCACAGGGTCTAATCCCGATAGCGTAGGTCAGCCGCTTGACAACGTCGCCCAAGCCGATTTCCTCCTCGATCACAAACCCGGGAAGGCGAACACGACGAGGCTGAGGTTCACTTGAAACTTGCTCAGCGATCTTGCCTTTTGCTGAGTTCTCCCTTTTCATCAGGCGTCTCCGGCTTCCTGACTCGACCCCATTGCCTGATAAGCCGCCCACGCATTGAGTAAAGGCGGGGTGACTGTTCTCCGTCGCGGTCTGGCTGCTTGCGTCACGGCCAGCATGATTTGAGCGGCGGCGGCATTTGGAAACTCTGACCAGAGCAGCGCAATCGCGCCGGTCACGAAGGGCGCTGCCGCGCTTGTTCCGCCAAATGTCCGCGGCTTGCCATCCGCGCCGAGGCTGGTAATGCCTTCACCGGGAACGCTCAGCCCGCGCCGGCCGATTGAGTGCCCCAGGTTCGATTCGTTGAGCGGCCTTCCTTGTGTATCGCAAGCTGCCACCGGAATCACCCACGGGTGGCGTGTGATAGCGGAACTTCCAACCTGCCCCTGATTGCCGGCTGCGGCAACCGTGATGACGCGCCGGTTAGCTGCGTGGTTCAGCGCCTGTTCCAGTTTGCTCTCAGCTTTTGCAGAGGGCTGAGCCAGGGCGCAGCTCAAATTGATAACGCTTGCGCCCGCTTCGACGCTATTGACAATAGCTTCAGCCAGTTCCTCGGGAGTCGCGCTTGGCATTCCGTCCTCGCCGTTGGCCGTCTCTTCAAAGATGGGACGCAGCAACAGTGTGCAACCGGGACAAATCCCCGGGGACGAAGACTCCCGACGGGCAACCAGAATGCCTGCGACAAAGGTCCCGTGCGAGCACGCTACAGTGTCGGCTGTGCACGTTGGTTTGAGCTTTCCAGGAATTTCGCGGATCGTGGCGCCGGAGAAGTCAGGAAGGTTCCGAGCGATAGGTCCGTCGATCAACGCAACCGCAACCTCAGGCCGGCCCCGGCTGCGCTCCATCAAGGCGGGGAGTCGAACTACATCCAGGGGACTCAAACTGCACCCCTTAACCGACCGATTACACGCAGGCATTATCTCATAGGGATACCATCGCCACGGTTCTTTTTTTTGCCTGTCATTTCTTTCAGGAACTTTGTTAGCTCTACCCCGATATGGGTTTCTCTCGATCCAAAATAGGACCTGGCAGAACCATATTGAAACCGAGTTACTCTGGTGCGAGTAGTAGGCTGGTAATCAGTCTGTGCGGAATTTTCAACGACGCCAGATCTTCGAGGCTTCAAAGTACGGCGATGAGAAGGGTTCAAATAAATGCGGCGGAGAACTTTCCAGGGAAACTCCGCCGCTTTCGTGCAATGGGGGCACTGCTGAGCGTGGCCGTGCTTCCCCATTCATCTTTAGTTTTGTCCAGCAAGACGCAGCCGAGGGCGCCTCCCACCTTTACTTTACTTTCCGTCTCGCAGCGTGACTTTCACGTTGCGGTCGGTGTTGAGCTGTGTTGTGGTTTTCCAGTCCAGTTCGCTCATTTCGATCTGGCCTTCTTTCCCGTTGGGCAGCACGTAGAACAACTGGTCTTCATCGCGCCAGTAGTCCGTTGCTGCGTAGACATTTCCTGCTTTCACAGCCAACAACGTCAGCTTTGCCTTTTGCGCTGGAGTTCCAGGGCTTGCGGGCGGGGCAGTCTCTGTTTCGAGAGTCTTGATCAGTGACGCTTTGTCAATCATCTCTGCATTACTTGTAGAGGTCGCAGATGCAGGCGCCGGAGTAGTTACGCTTGGCGCGGGCTCCGCAGATGCAGGTTTCTCGCTCGGCGTTGCGGGCTTCGCAGATGTCTCACTGCTTGCATTAGCGGTTGATTTTTTCGGCATTGCGGCGGCATCTGCGCCGTCATCTGCATTTCCTATGGCAGGCGCAGGGTTCACCGATGGTGACGGAGCTGGCGTACCCGAAGCCTTGCGGAAACTATGCCATCCGGCATGATCGTCAGCAGCCGCCGTGGTGCGCGAGTCAGCCCTGTCAGCCGATTGCGGCTGCCAGCTCACGGAACGATACAGAGGAGGTGTTGTAATGCCTGAGGGCGTGGGAATCCGTCTCGGCCTCATGTACAGCGCAGGACGGCCGTAGGTCTCACCCGAGTCCACGCGTCCAAAGCGCTGATATTGTCCCGATTCAGGAACCAGAACATCCTCCATCAATCGCAAGGTGACTCGCGTCTCACCTTTCAGCGTGGGACGAGGGCCGCGCGCGGGCAACATGAGCAGTTTCCACGGCCACAGCGGCGGCAACATCCATTCCACGATGTCGCGCTTGGCATGGCCCTTGCCTTTGATCTTGCCTTCTTTATCAACTTTATATCCGCCGCTCACGGCAATCATCTTCGCCGCAAGAGGCACATCGGCGCTGGGCAGCCCGATGCGATCAAATTCAATTTTCAAATAACCTTTGCCCCAGAAATGGCCGGGGTCTTTATCGTCGGCCAAATGTCCGACGATGTATGTGCCCCGGGGAAAGACAGTTTGTCCGAATACCTGCAGGCCATGAGGATGGCACAGAACCGGATCACCGATGCTGGCCGTGGCGGAAGAGAAATTTGGCTCGTCCAGCGTGCATGTTACCAGCGTCCCGGCGGGAAGGACGGTATCGCGCGCCCATGCATTGGTCGACGCGAGGAGGGCGATGCAGAGCAGGAGAGACAAAGCAGCAGCTTTCATTGGAACCTCCAGAATTGGAATCAGAGACGCGATGCAGGTACCGCAGATGGGGCCCTGCCCTCCAGATCAGCGGTACCTCTGAGCTGGAGGGCATGTATTTCTAAACATCGAGCGGAAAGCGAGAGGTCCTACTTTCAAATCAGCGGGTAGGGATCTCTCGCTTCGCTTCGAGATAAACTACAAAACCAAGATCCTTTACCTTCCTCTTCCTCCGCGGCCACCACCGCCGCCACCGCCACTGTTGTGGGAGTTACCGCCTCCGCTGCTGTGACCACCGCCGCTGCCACTGCGTCCACCACCGCTGTAGCTGCTGTTGCGACTGCCGCCGCTGGATCCGCTATTTCCGCGACCGCCATATCCTCCGCCGCTATCACCGTGAGGCACTACGATGCGTTTGCTCAAATCCAATTGAGGCCGCGAGTAGGAACCTTGCGATCCACCACGCTGCCAGCCGCCGCCATTGTTTCCGCTACGGTCAGCGCGCGACATGTCATTCCGATTTTGCGGAATCGTTGAAGACCCGCCGGAGTTCATGCCTCTCCAGCCGCGATCCTGCATTCCTCCGCTGCGGTCAACGCGCATATCCGTCCGGCCCCCGGAATTTCCTGAGGGGCCACCCGATGAAAAGCTGCCACGATCAACCCGCCGGCCTTCTGGCGAGCCCGATGTTCCTCCGGATGACCGGGTGAACGGACGATCGGATGTGTTGCGATTCACTGAGCCCTGATCGCCAAATCTGTGCGAACCGTAGCGGCTCGACTCACTGGGCCGATCGCTTCCAGATCGGATGTTTGAGTCTTCGCCTCGTGAAAAGCCTCGCCAGCCAGTGCGATTGTCAGCAGATGAACCCTGCGAACCGCCAGTGCGCGCCGTTCCGCCGAATCTGCCTGCGCTGCCGACATCATTGCGCGAGAACCGGCCATTCTCAGAAGCATTCGCGCCAACTCCAACGCTGGTTTGTGCTCCGCCACCGTTTGCCCGAATCACTTGCTGCATCCGGTTGACGTGCTCCTGGAAGCTGGGCGTCGCGGGCGTTCGAGTCTGGCTGAAGAACCGGGTCGAGGCGCCTGCGCGAATGCCTGCTGGAGCAGAGGTAAATCCTCGATTGCTCACAGCAAGGCTTTCCCGTGTTGGTACTACGCCCAGATTGCCAGTGGCCATACGTGCCTCACGCAGCGTAGCCACATCCACTCCGTGCTCGAAGCGGGCATTGCCTCGGCCAAAATTCTCCGCCGCGACGCTTGTGATGCCCGCGCGAACGCGAGCATTGGTAAACGCCAGGTTCACGTTCGAGAAGCCTCGTCCGGCAAAGCCACCGCGATTGATCACAGTCACATTCGTGATATTCACCACGCCGATGCGATTGAAGCCCGGTCCCCACCATGGATGGAACGTTTCAAAAGGACCTGCTGGAACCCAGCCGATGGAGCTGAATCCAAAGCCGAAGTTGACGTGATGTCCAAAGCCAAGGAAAAAGACAAATGCAGGCGACCATACCGGACGATAAACCGGCGTCACCGGGCCCGGCCACCAATACCACGAGCTGTCATAGAAGAACCAGCGGCCATAGTGATAAGGCGCCCAGCCCCAGGGCTCACAGGAAACCCATGTCCAACCGTAGAACGACTCCCAAACCCAGCGTCCGCAGCGATACGGCGCCCAGGTAACAGGCTGCTCGTAAGGCGACCATACCCATCCGTATCCCGGAACATTCGCCCAGTGCCCGTACGCGTCCAGATCATGCGCGCCTGTGTAATAGGAGTTGGTGCGGCGCACGCTCTCCGAGTTGTGAATTACGTTGTCACGGCTCCGGTTCCACTCGTCCCAATCATCGCTGCTCGATGCTTCCGTGACTTTATATTCTGGATCATCTGTGCCGCGGATGGTGATTAACTCGCCCTGCCTGACGGTGGTGCTGCCCTGCGAAGTTGAGATTTCAGCTTCGCCTTCGCGCACCACGACGTTGGTTTCTGAATCAGAGTTCACTTCCACCCGATAGCGACCGTTTTTGAGCGGCCGGACGGAAACGTTGGGAGTATCCACTTCGACTTCCGCTTCGCTGCCTTGAAACATGGTCACGTTGGCATAGCCCTGCGAAACCTGGACCTGAATACGATTGCGCGAAAGGTCGCCGATCCTGGCCTGCGTCTGGGCAGCCAGACGCAGAATGGTCGCGTAATCCAGTTGCACTTCCGCGCGAGACTGGTTGCCCGTGGCGACTGTATCGCCACGGACAATTGGAGTATTGAGAGACGTGGCAACCCAGTCGCCCGAGTCTCCGCGTTGCATAGAAACATCACCGTGCACCAGGCTGAGATGTGCCACACCCGGATCTGTGCCGCTGGACGGAGGCTCCTCCGCCGTGGCACCCACCACAAAAACAGTCACCGCTATCAATAAGACGGACAAAAATCCGCTTTTCATATCACCTCTTCCAAAATCGAGACTTTCCCGTTGCCTAAGGCAATTGCAAGCCGGATTCCAGAGTTGCTGGATTGCTTTATCTTTGTTTTGTTGTACTTACGAGGGACAAGTAACCCGGATGGGCTAAGGGTGGTGGTTTTCAACCAGAGTAGCTGGTTGAATTGAGCCAGTGTGGAGTTTAGCTCGAATCCCGGCCGTTCGTGGGTGCCTGACCACAAAGACGCAGCCGGGGGCGGCGGCCGGGGGCGGCTGCGCTCCACGCTGATATTTGTTTCGGCTTGCCGCGTTGTGTTGATCTGTCGTGAGATTTGCGGTTGATTTCAATCAACGTCGTCAGCGACCCCCATGCGGCCAAGTCTATAGCGCAACGCATTCCTCGAAAGTCCCAGAATCCTGGCCGCCTGGCTTTTGTTGCCGCTGGCGCGGCGCAGCGCTTCGCGAATCATTTCATCTTCCCACTGTTCGAGGGTCATGCCTTCAGGGAGAATCGGTGCACTTGTGCCGGAATGGTTCCGATGCCCGCCGGAATCTAACTGAATGGCATCGACGTCAATCACTGGACTTCTCGAAAGCGCGACCGCCCGCTCTACGGTGTTCTCAAGCTGGCGCACATTGCCAGGCCAGTGATACTCCATAAGCAGTTTCAGCGCTGCCGGAGTGATGCTCTCTACTCGCCTGCCGTTTTCGTGGTTAAAACGCAGAAGAAAATGATTTACCAAATCGGGAATATCTTCCTTGCGCTCGCGTAAGGGCGGAATGTCGATCGGTACAACATTGAGGCGATAATAGAGATCTTCGCGGAACGTCCCCTGCTCCAGCGCGGCGCGCAGGTCTTTGTTGGTGGCAGCAATCAGACGCACATCCACTTTCAACGTCTTCGTCCCGCCCAGGCGTTCGAATTCGCGCTCCTGAAGAACGCGCAACAACTTGACCTGCGTGGGCGCGGGCACATCGCCAATTTCATCGAGGAAAAGGGTTCCTTTGTCGGCCAGTTCGAATTTTCCCGGCTTGCTGGCATTGGCGCCGGTAAACGCTCCCCGCTCATATCCGAACAGCTCGCTCTCCAGAAGCGTATCGGGGATGGCCGTGCTGTTGATTTTGATGAACGGCCCTGACGCGCGGCGCGAATTCTGGTGAATGGCGCGGGCAATCAGATCCTTGCCCACTCCACTCTCGCCTCCCAGCAGGACGGTGGAGTTGGTGGCGGCAACGCGCTCAACAATCGCTAGCACTTCCTGCATCCTGGCGCTGCGCGCGATGATGTTCTGATAGTGATAGCGCTTTCCCAGCGCTTCTTTCAGGCTGCGGTTTTCGTCGCGCACGCGCTGTACGTCCAGTTCTTTACTGATGACCAGACGCATCTCCGCCATGGAAAACGGTTTCAGCACGTAATCGCTGGCGCCGGCTTTCATGGCTTCAACCGCGGTTTCGACTGAACCATAGGCAGTCATCACCACAACCGGAACCGATGCATTCCATTTCTTGGCTTCCTGCAGGAATTCCAAACCATTCATTGCCGGCAGTTTCAAGTCGGTGACAATGAGATCAATGGCCTCACGCTGAAAACATTTGAGGCCGGTCTCCGCGTCGGGCGCAATGTGGACAGTGTGACCGTCCTCGCCCAGGCTGATTTCGAGCAGCCGGCGCATCTTGGGTTCGTCTTCGACTATCAAAATACTGGACATAATTTGCCGTCCCACCGCTTTACGCGGTGGGCTCGGTAACTTCGCGCCTCGAGCCGCTTGCTTCTTGCGTTTCCGACGCTTTGCCAGTTTCGGCCTGCGGTAGAGAAACGTGGAAGCAAGCGCCATGCCCGGCTTCGCTTGTCACGCGTACTGTCCCGCCATGCGCGTCTACGATTTTGGTCACAATCGCCAACCCCAGCCCTACACCTGATTTCTTGGTGGTAAAAAATGGATTGAAAATCTGCTCTTTCAAGTCCGGCGGAATTCCCGGTCCGGTGTCTTCAATCTCAACAATGACTTCGCGCCGCAGCCCGGAATTTTGAGGCTGCACTCTGATGCTGAGCTCTCCGCCATTATCGCCCATCGCTTCCCACGCATTAGAGATGAGATTGGTAAAAACCTGATCACAGAGCTGTTCATCCGCCATCACCGGCGCAATCTCCTGCGCGTACTCGCGCTTTATTTTGACGGCGTTCGCAGGTTGCTGTTCCGCAACGCTTTTCAGCGCCCTATCCAGCAGCGGCGGAAGCTCCAGCGGACGCAAAACCAATTGCGAAGGCCGGGCAAAATCCAGAAAACGGCTGACCAGCCCGCTTAGCCGGTTTACTTCCGTATAGATATAACCCGCCAATTCTTTGGCCAGCGCGTCTGACGAGGAAAGTTTCTGGTTCAGGATTTCTGCTGAACCTTTGATCACGCCGAGCGGGTTGCGAATCTCATGTGCAAGGCCGGCGGAAAGCTGTCCCAGCGCGGCCAGCCGTTCGGCGCGGCGCGCGTCGGCCTGGGCTTTTCTCAGGTTTTCATTGGCCATGGTTAGATGTGCTGCAATTTCCTGGTATCGATGCGTCTGCGCCTTGTATTCCATGACGAAGCGATTCACGATCATGGCGATAAGGAAGAAGAAGACAACACGCAGCGCCATCTCAGCCTGCCACCCCGGCGCGAGTTCGATCAAATGTAGTCTGAGTTGAAGCAACACGGGTGTAAGAAATGAAAGGTAAGCAGCAGAAGTCAGAAGCGTCCACAGCAGCGTGGTCCAGGGCCCGAAATACATTGCTGCCGTCATCACTGGGAGGTAGTAGATCGGATAGTAGCTGCTGTTTATGCTTACCTCGACTGCGGCGTCCGGGGGGATGGTGTGGATGAGCAGAAGCGTGGCCAGGCCAATTTTGATCAACACAGCATAAGCTGGTCCTCTGCGCGGAGCCGCAGCAATTAAACGGGCTTCAAGAAGCTGAAAAATCCCGATCAGCAGCAGGATGATCTGCTTATGAATTTCCTTGATCGGATCCGATAGCGCAAGCGCCAACAGAAACAGCAGGAAGAAAACATCGAGAAGCCATCGCTGGGTGGGACGCTCTTCGCCTGCCATAGGAGTGTGTGAAATGAATGTAACACAGAAGAAGCAGTCAGCACTCAGCATCCAGCCCGCGCACATCTTGGCTAAGACAAGCAATTATCTCGCCCGTAGTTAGGGCTTAGATCGAGGTTTCACCTGGAGTGGCGATTTCGTTCCACAACTCTTCATATCAGCAAAAATCCTTCATGCGTGCGGCCTCTCTGACTGAATGCTGATGGCTGAATGCCAACTGCTTTCTTATGGAATTGCTTCCAGAAGAGATTCGGGGTTGGCGTTATCGCCAAAAGTTTCACTGATGTGGGTAAGGCGATCAACATTTCCCGGGCCGAAGACAAAACTGCCGCCAAGCTGCAGAGGATCTTTTCCCAGTTTGTGCTGGCGATGTCCTCCAGCTTTGGCGCGTTTGCGGGCCAGAGCATTGTCCTTGCGAAAAAGATGGAGTAGGGAGGCTTTCTTCAGGCCGAGAGTGCGATACGCTTCGCGCTGCTCGTCAATCAGGAGAGGAAATGTGATCCCGGTCTCTTCGCGAAAAGCGCGGGCATAGTGTGGGTCACCGAGGCCAACCGCGGCAAGCCGGGCGCCTTTGGCTTTGATTTTCGCTTCGTACTCGCGCAACTGCGCGACGTGCTCGCGGCAAAAGATTCAACCATAGTGGCGAAGAAACACAACTACGGCCGGACGATCGGCCCATAACGAACCAAGCTGTACCGGCTTGCCATCAACATCGGGGAGCGTGATGGAAGCCAGCCGGGCGCTCAGAGAATCGTTCATGGGCACATTCTCAGTTGACGGCCAAAGTATGTCAAGGTGAGCAATTTCAATCTATGGTTTGGAACCTGCTGGCGTCCTGTTTGGGTGATCTGCCAAGCCGGAACTAAAATACCGGCATGAAAGCTGGGGATGTTGCAAAGCTGATTGGTATACCTCCGAGCCTGCACGATGATGAGGAATTCCAAACTCGCACATTGTTCGAAAAATGTTTGGGGCAGTCATTCGTGATCGATGTAGTAGAGTCCTTCGACGGGGTGCCCTTTTCGCTGGCGAGAATAGACGTGGGCCATGTGATTGGAAAGGAGCCTTGGGAGCATACTATCTGGATCGAGGGCGAATACTTGGAAGTGGAGGAGCGCTGAACGGATTTTACGTAAGATGTCAGTCGGTAAGACGGCTAAGACTACCAGACAGCCCGCAGTGTCGGTCGGGAGATGGTAGCAGAGATCGACCAGACCTCTATGTCCACGGCGAACGGCATCAACTGTCCGATATTCGTAGAATGGAGCGGGAGACCGGGATCGAACCGGCGACATTCAGCTTGGGAAGCTGACGTTCTGCCACTGAACTACTCCCGCTTCCGGCTTGATTATATCTCATCGAATCAGGCAGTTCGCTCCAATACCACGATGGTGCGATCGTCCTGTGGTTCCCGGTCGCCGCAAAAGCTGTGGACCGCGGCGAGGATAGCTTCAATCGGTTCTGCGGCCTGCAAGTTTGCTTCTATCTGCTCCATGCCAAACTCGACTCCTTCAGCATTGTCGGATTCAGTAATGCCGTCGGTGACCAGACAGAGGCGTGATCCGATGTCGAATCGGCGCTCAATGGCATGAAAACCGACTTCCGCCATCAGGCCCACAGGAACGTCGCCGTCAGTGATTGCCGACGGATTTCCTCCTTGCATGACAATCGGGGGAACGTGCCCGCAGTTGACCATCCGGAGCACGCCATCTTTGTGAAGCTGCGCCACAAACAATGTTGCATATTTGCGTCCAGCCACGCGCGAGCACAGGAATTTGTTCATGGACGTCACCATGCCGACCAGGTCCGTGCCGCTGGAAAGCTGAGCATAGAACATTCCATGAATCATTGAGGCCAGGAGCGCGGCGGAAATCCCTTTGCCGGAAACATCGGCCACCATCACGGTAATGGCATCGGGCCCGGCATGAACATCGAAAAAATCACCGCCAACCTCTTTACAGGGCAGGCTGCGGCCTCTTACGCGCGCGAAGCCGCACTGGACTTCATTCTCAGAAATCAGGCTTCGCTGAATCGAAGCAGCAATCTCCATCTCCTGGCGGTATTGCTCAGCGGCGCGTTCGGCTTCCACCAGCCTGACGCTTTCGAGCAGCGCTGCGCATTCTGCGGCCAGCGCGCGCAACACGTCCTGGCTCACCCCCGTGAGATTGCGCGCGACGGAGCGGCTGTCCAGATAGAGTACGCCTTCGGCAGCAGTGCTTCCCTGTTCGCCTCCGCCTGGGAGCCGTGGCCGCAACGGGATGGCAATGACCGTACGCAGTTCGTTGAGCATGATGCTCTGCCGCGCCGCCAATGCGCTCTGCAGAGTTGTGTCCGAAGCGATAAATTCCGCGGCTGAGGCCATCGCTTCCTGCACTACGGAATGGGAAACATTCGAGTCCTCACGCACGTCATTCCCATGGCGATCCAGGCCACAGGACAACACGGTGCCACCTCCCGATCCGCGTAGGTAAATGAAGCCTCGTTCTGCTTTGGTGATGCGGAGAGCGTAATCGAGCATATTGCGCAGCACGTCTGAGACCACCAACCCGCTGTTCAGGCTGCGGGCTGCTTCCAGAAAAAGCCGGAGCTTTTCCAGTTCTGAAGTGTCGGATTCGCTTACGATGCGATTGATAATCCGTGTCGCATTCGTGACCGACTCGCCTTCCACGAAAAGCAGCTTGATATCTGGAACCCCTAGAGTGATCGTGTCCTTATTCTTCAACCGCGAGCGCTCGCAGCGCTCTCCGTTTACAAAGGTGCCGTGGCGGCTGCCGGCGTCGATGATGAAGTGTTCGCCATTTTCCGCGATCAACTTTGCATGCAGGCGGGAAACCCGGAAATCGGGGACGACTACATCACAGTCCTGCGAGCGGCCCACGGTGAAAGGAGAGGTATCCACTGCGACCCGGCGCTGCTGACCGCCAACTTCGACAATCAGGCTGATCTGCTTAGGATGCGTCATTGGTGAAGTAGACATTTTTCAGTTATTAGATCACTTTTCACGACTGCTGTGCGTTCGTGCTCCTCTGGGAACCAGGAAACCTCAAGAAATCATGCTTCCAGGGGCGTCCCCAGCAGCACATCGCCATCGAGGTTGAAGAAAGACTTCACCGCTTCGCGGTGTCGCTCCTGTGCTTTGCGTAAGATTTCAATAAACTCTCTCTGGCCGCGCAACGAATCAAGCCAGGGGTCGCGCAGCATGCCTGGATAACAGAAATATCCGTGGGTGATCGCGCGTGAAAGCATTTCCAGAGCCGCGTCTCGTTCCCCCAGCCGGGCGAGTTGCCTGGCCACATAATACAGCCCTTCGGGATCACGAAATGCTGCCTGGCGAAGCTGTTCAATGGCCTGCAAGCTCTCTTCGCGATTGCCTTGTAACTGTGCGCGCAGCATGATGAGAAAGGACCTGCCGAGGCGGCCCGCATCGATCAGCTCCTTCTCCCGCAAGATCTCAATCGCCTCCTGCACGCGGCCCATAGTGGCCATGATCATTCCGGCGGCAAACCCAAAATCGCGTCCGCTATGTTCCAGCGCTTGCTGGTAGTCTCCGAGCATAAAGTAGGTGTGGGCGACGCTGGTGGGAATCTGTGGATCGAGCCGGCGAGCCTCCTGGTGTGCTGCCAATGCCGGCTGCAAAAGTCCGCAGTAGCGGCAGACGTGGGCCAGTCCCGCGAAAATCTCAGGATCATTTCTTCTTCGCTGGGCCCGCTCGAGCAAGCGTTTCATAGCATCCAGCGCGCCTCCTTGCTCAACTTGAAAAAGCGTGTAGAAATTGTGTGCCAAGGCCAGATTTGGATTCAGACGAAAGGCCCGCTGGAAAGCTGCTTCCGCCGAACGGACCCCTTCTTCAGAATTGACAGTGTATTTGTCCCACAGCCATCGGGCGCGACCCAGGCACGCCCAGGCGGGAGCGTAGGACGGATCCAACTCCACACATTTTTCATACTGTGCAATCGCCGCCGGCAGCTCCTGACGGCGAGCCATCTCGTTTGTGCGTAAAAACAGCTCATACACTGTCGCATTGGCGGGACGATCCTGCTGGAGTTCCTGGTGTTCGCGCAAACTCAAGGATGGAAGTATGGACTCAACCACGCGACGCACCAGGTCATCATGCAGCTCCACCAGCTCCCGAGTTGTAGCCTGAGACGACTGAGACCAGAGCAGAGTTCCACTCGGCACTTCTACCAGTTGCGTGGTGATGCGCAATTGCTCGCCGATCTTCAACAGCCCTCCGGTTAACACCACGTCTACATCTGCTTCGCTGGCGATTTTCTTCAGGTCGAGCGCCTCGTGCGAGTAGCGTTCCGCAATGAGGGAAGAGCGCACCACCAGATCTTCCAATCCGGCAAGAGAGACAGTGATGGCTTCAGGGAGGCTGAAGGCCAGAAACTGGATTTCTTCGCTGGGCCTGAGAAGGCGAAAAGGCAGCACAATAAGCCTGCGCAGGGGCCTGACCTGAGTGCGGCTTTCGACGCCCTCCATGGCGAGGGCTTCGCGAATCTCAGCGGCCATGATCTCTGCGCTTTGATAGCGCTGCTGCGGGGCGCGCGCCAGCGCGGTGTGAATGATTCGGCTGAAGGCAGAAATGGCAGGCGACCCTGTCAGAGCCGGTGGCGAGCCATGCAACACCGAGTTGGCAATTTCAATAAATGAGTTGCCCGAAAATGGTGGATTCCCCGTCAGCATTTCGAAAAAGATGACGCCCAGAGAAAAAATATCGGAACGGGCATCCACTGCTTCGCCGAGAAACTGTTCGGGGGAAGCGTAGTGCGGAGTGCCAAGAAACATTCCCGGGCTGGTCTCACCGGAAAAGGTATTGCCCTGCGGATCGAGCGCTTTCCACGCCGTCTGCTTGGCTAATCCAAAATCCAGCACCTTGGTCCCATCGGGAGAAAGCAAGATGTTCGAAGGCTTCAAATCCCGGTGCACAATGCCGGCTTTATGAAATGCCTCCAGCGCGGAAAGGATTCCGAGAACAATTTGCGCGGCTTCCTGTACCGGCAACGGGCCACGCTTCATGCGCGCGGCCAGCGACTCACCTTCAATCAATTCCATGACCAGAAAGAGCTGGTCATCCTCTTCAAGTATGTCGTAGAGCCGGCAGGCATTGGGATGAGAAACGCGGGCAGCGGCGCGAGCTTCCTGCCAGCAGCGTTGGCGCAGGGAAGCGTCGGTGCGCATTCCGCGAACTGCTTTCAGAGCCACAACACGGTCCAGACGCTCATCGTGGGCACGAAAGACTTCGCCCATCCCGCCCTCACCAAGTTTGGAGATGATTTTGTAAGGGCCAACGTGTTGCGGAGACTCTGCCATGACAGCAATTCCTGCTTGCTCGATAGGATACGACAGGAGTTTTCTAATCGGGTAATTTGGTTATTTAAGTATTACCCACCAAGTCTCAGGGAATACAGGAGATAAGCGCAAATCAACTCGATCAGCTACGGACGGCGTCAGAGGCCAGCGCCTGCTAGCTTATAATTTTCGGTAGCAGTGAGGAAATCCGCTTTTATTGGCTCGCTTTTCGCGATTGTCCTGACCTCAGGGGTATTTTCGTCCTTAGCGGGCCAGCAGCAACATCCGCTGCGGTCCACTCAGATTCTGCTGGTCCTGCCATTTGAAAACGCCTCCAGCGCCCCCGGAATTGATTGGATTGGTGAATCTTTTCCTGAAGTCATTGGCAATCGCGTAAGTTCTGCTCCGCTATTCATCATCAGCCGTGATGATCGCCTGTACGCATTTGATCGCATGGGGATACCAGCAGGCGCCAAGCCGTCGCGAGCGACCATTTATGAAATGGCACAACAGATCGATGCTGACTATGTTGTTGTCGGCCGCTACAACTTTGACGGCAACACGTTCAGCGCTCAGGCGAACGTGATGGACGTGCAAAAACTCAGGCTGAGCCCGGACTTGACCGAATCCGGCCGATTGACGGACTTGATCAAAATCCAGACTGCGCTCACATGGGACATTCTGCACGCTCTGGGTCTTGCCGAAACTGTATCGAAGAACGAATTCCTGGCGCAGTTCCCACCCATTCGGCTGGATGCCTTGGAAAACTACATTCGAGGAGTTCTTGCCGGCAGCCAGGCGGAGCGCATCAAGCGATTTAAAGAAGCGATTCGCCTGGAACCTCATCACACGTTGGCGATGCTGCAATTAGGAAAGACGTATTACAACGGACGCGAATACGAGCAGGCGATGAATTGGTTTTCTAAAATTCCGGCGGAAGATCGCAATGCCAATGAAGCCCAGTTTTTTCTCGGACTCGCCGCTTACTTGTCGGGCCAGATGGATAAAGCTGAAGCCGCCTTTCGTTTTCTCTCCGGGCGGCTCCCTTTAACTGAGGTCTACAACAATCTCGGCGTCGTAGCTGCGCGAAGAGGAGAAAAGCAGGCGCGCAGCTACTTCGAAAAGAGCATTCAGACCGATCCGAATGATCCTGATTACCGCTTCAACCTGGCTGTAGAATTCGCTCGCGAGGGGAACGCAGCGGATGCAATGCGTGAGCTGCGTGAATCGCTGGCGATCCGGTCTGATCCGGAAGCAAAGTCGTTTCTCGATTCCCTCAACTCTGGCGTTCCGCCTGCGGAAAAACTTCCCGCGCAACGCATCAAGCGCAATTATGACGAATCCTCTTTTCGTCAATTGGCGATGGAGATCGAAAATAACACTGAGCTGAAGTTGCAGAAGACCGATCCTGTAACACACGCCGCGTTTCATGCGCAGCGTGGGCAGCAATTGCTGGAGCAGGGGCTCCTCAGCGAGGCGGAACGCGAGTTCAGAGAGGCTGTGATTCTCGATCCCACAAACGCCGACGCTCATTCGGGGCTGGCGCGCGTGCTGGAGTCCAGCCAGGATGGGAAGGGCGCCCGGAATGAGGCCCGGGTCGCGATTCGGCTCAAACCCACTGCCGAAGCATATTTAGTGCTCGCGCGTCTGGATTTGGCGGAAAATAATCTTGCAGCGGCCGAACAGGATGTATCACATGCTCTCATTATTGATCCGGCAAATACCGCCGCAGCATCTCTGAAGCAGGATATTGCCACTGCACTGTCGCGCAAGCCGCAGTTGCAGCGATGAGGAAAACTTTATGTATCGTCGTACTTTAACAATTGTTTCGATTGTCCTGGCAGTTTGCTTTGCCGCTTTGCCGTGCTCCGCCGATGTGCTTAAGATCGTGGTGGACGACACGATTCACCCCATCATTGTGGAATATATCGGAAGGGCCATTCAGGAGGCGGAGCGCACACATGCCGACGTGTTGTTGATCGAAATCAATACTCCGGGTGGGCTTTCGACCTCAACGCGTGAGATTGTCGAAAAGATTCTCGCCTCTCATGTTCCCGTGATTGTCTACGTGCCGCATCCG